>NZ_JASUZV010000029.1:0-558 GCF_030284685.1 Streptococcus raffinosi | reverse complement strand
CTGTAATAGTATTAATGGTTTCTTGATGTTTTTTCAACTCAAGAATTAACGGCGCCATCTTAATTGCCTCTGGTCTTGTCCCAAAGACAACCATAATATTTAATTTTCCCATAAGATCCCCCTATGACCTATACGAAATCAATATAATATTGACAAATAAGACTCTACATTATCACTTTATTATCCCCAATAAAAAGGAAAATGAGTTATCCTTTCTCTAAAAGCATTAAAGGGAATGCCCTCGCTATTGGTCTTGTTTTGCAAATGATGTAAAGTAGATAAAGAAAAAGGTCTCAATAAAAAGACTATCATTACGTATAAAATTCAAGAAGTAAGACAAGAAAACTAAGTCATATCATCCAAGGATATCAATGGTTTTGAGCTATTTAGTCTTCTCCCTCGAATTTAAAAATACACTATTTAAAAAATAAAAAAACTGCAGGAGAAAAAACGCTTTGCTAATAAAAGTGTTTTTGAATCCAGCAGTATTGCTAATTTACATATATTTCATAAAAACTTCTCCCCATTTTAAAGAGCGTCCCCTTTACTTACGCTCTA
>NZ_JASUZV010000028.1:210-744 GCF_030284685.1 Streptococcus raffinosi | reverse complement strand
CAAGACACCAGTAGACACAACAACAGAAGGTGAGAAAGACGCTACAGTCGTTGTGACATACCCAGATGGATCTAAAGATGAAGTTCCAGTTAAGGTTACTGTTAAAGATCCACGTACCGATGCGGATAAGAATGATCCAACAGCTAAGGCACAAACAGTGACTCCAGGTTCAACACCAACTGCGCAAGATTCAATTGGTAATGTAAGCTCTCTTCCAAACGGAACAACATATGCTTACAAGACACCAGTAGACACAACAACAGAAGGTGACAAAGACGCTATCGTAGTTGTGACATACCCAGATGGTTCAACGGATGAAGTGCCAGTTAAGGTTACGGTTAAGGATCCACGTACCGATGCGGATAAGAATGATCCAACAGCTAAGGCACAAACAGTGACCCCAGGCTCAACACCAACTGCGCAAGATTCAATTGGTAATGTAAGCTCTCTTCCAAATGGAACAACATATGCTTACAAGACACCAGTAGACACAACAACAGAAGGTGACAAAGACGCTATCGTAGTTGTGACATA
>NZ_JASUZV010000028.1:0-110 GCF_030284685.1 Streptococcus raffinosi | reverse complement strand
ATTGGTAATGTAAGCTCTCTTCCAAATGGAACAACATATGCTTACAAGACACCAGTAGACACAACAACAGAAGGTGAGAAAGACGCTACAGTCGTTGTGACATACCCAGA
>NZ_JASUZV010000027.1:0-1419 GCF_030284685.1 Streptococcus raffinosi | reverse complement strand
CTGGCTCCTTGTCAACTGTAGTGGGTTGATGAAAAGTTACAACCTGGAGAGGACCAAATTGGTTCTCTCCTTTTTGATGTTCAAAGCAATGAGAATTCTCGTTTTAAAGTTTTCAAAGTTCCGGAAGCCAAAAGCATTTCGCTTGATGACTTTGATGAGGTTATTTGTGGCTTCAAGTTTTGCGTTTGAGTAGGGAAGTTCCAGTGCATTAATGATCTTATCCTGATCTCTCAAAAATGTCCTAAAAATGGTCTGGAAGATAGGATTCACAGTAGAAATAGTTTCTGTGATCAATTCAAAGAAATAGCCAGCGTGCTTCTCTTGAAAATGAAACAGTAAGAGTTGATAGAGTTCATAGTGATCTCTAAGATCTTGAGAGTAAGAAAGAAGTTTTTCGAGAATCTCTTTATTGGTCAAATGCGCCCGAAATGTCGGACGATAAAATCGTTTTCTGCTAAGTGTAGAGCTATCTTGTTGAATGAGTTTCCAGTAACGTTTCAATGCCTTATATTCGTGTGATTTCCGATCAAACTGATTCATAATTTGGATGCGTACGCGATTCATAGCTCGACTGAGATGCTGGACAATGTGAAAACGGTCGAGAACGATTTTAGCGTTAGGAAAAAGTTTTCTGGCAATATCATAGTAGGGACTAAACATGTCCATGGTAATGACTTTCACGTGACTTCTTGTCTTTCTAGAATAACGAAGGAAATGATTGCGAATAGTTGCTTGAGTCCGTCCATCTAGGATAGCTACGATCTTTCTTGTATCGTAGTCCTGTGCAATAAAGCTCATCTTACCTTTCTTGAAGCTGTACTCATCCCAGCTCATGTGTTCTGGAAGGTGGTTAAGATCAGATTTGAACTCGAACTCTTTCAATTTACGGATGACTGTCGAAGTAGAGACCGATAAACTTTCGGCAATAGCAGTCATAGGGACTTTCTCGATTAATTTTTGAGTGATTTTCTGGTTGATGATCGTTGAGATTTGGTGGTTCTTTTTGACTAAGGAAGTCTCTGCGACAGCCATTTTTCCGCATACTTTACAGCGAAAACGGCGTTTTCTTAATCGAATAAGAATTTTGTAGCCCGCACACTCTAGATAGGGAATTTTAGATTCTTTTTGGAAGTCATATTTAGCCATTTGTCCTTGACAATCGAGACACTTAGGAGCAGGATAATCTAGCTTAGCGATGATTTCTTTATGTGTTCCAGCATCCAGATAATCCAAGATTATGATGTTCTTGTCTTTAATTCCGAGTATGTTTGTGATAAAATTTAATTGTTCCATAAGATTCTTTCTAATGAGGGTTTGGTCACTTTTTCATTATAGGTCTTATGGGGCTTTTTTTCTACAACAAAATCGGCTCCATAATTCCTATGGTGGTTTTACCCACTACAGAAATTATAGAGCCAA
>NZ_JASUZV010000026.1:0-1630 GCF_030284685.1 Streptococcus raffinosi | reverse complement strand
TTTTTCTACCATTTGTCAAGTATAATACGGTTTCTGACTCAACATTATTTCTGATAGAGTATAAAAGGAATTTATGAGAAATAGTTCAAGCCATTTTTTCTGACATTTGAGCATATAAAAACGACACCTTATCTGGCATTTTTTGAAATAAGGTGTTAGAATTACAGGGCATAGACGACTTTAATGACTTTGGGCTAAAGTATAGTCGTAAAGTTTATTATGCATTATAAGATAATACATTGTCCTAATAAGGCGATGTATAGAGGCAATCGTATGAGGCTTAGTTGAAGTTGTCTGCGATTGTCTTTTTCGTTTCTCATAGAAATCTGCGATATGGCAAGGATTGGTATGGCTAGCTGAAGCGATATTGTGAATACATTTGTACAGAATTTTTCTTGCATAAGGATTCCCACGCTTAGTGATATGCTCTTGACCTAGGAAATCTCCCGATTCATAGTGTTTGAGATCAATACCGATAAAAGCGTTGATTTGATTAGCAGACTTAAAGCGACGAATGTCTCCTAATTCGCCAATAACGCTTGTAGCCGTTGTTTCTGCGATACCAGGAATAGAGAGAAGAATCTCATATTCAGGTAGAGGTTTAGCTAACTCTATCAACTGTTCTAAAACTTGTTCCCGACGGTTTGTCAACCTTATAAGTTCCTGTGCATTATACTTAACCTCTTCTATCATAGGAGAGGTTTTTGAAATGGCAGAATAAGATTGCTTTGCCAGTCCAACTAACTTCTCAGCTAAGTTACCTACTCTGTTCTCTGAAATACGTTTAGAGGTTGACTGGCGAATAGTCTCTTTCAACTCAACTTCCGATAATTCTAGCACCCAATGATTGGTTGGGAAGATAGAAACAAGATTCCAATATTGCTCACCTGTAGGAGTAGATAGTAGATTTTCGATTTCTGGGAAGGCGACTTGAAGAACTTTGTGCAGCCTATTCTTCGTCCTTACGATATCCTCTGTCAGATTTTGGTAGAATCGGCTAAGATCATGCAAGTTTTGATAGACTTTTTCTTGAACATAAGTTGGCATACGGTTTAAAACGAATTGTGACGAAGCTAATTTCTCTGCATCAATCTTATCGGTTTTCCGAACTCGTAATCCATCAAGTTGTTTCTTAGCTTCCAAAGGATTAAGACGTGTATAGTCATAGCTGTTTTCTTCTAGAAAAGCTTGGAGTCGGCGAGAGTAGACACCAGTAGCTTCGAAAATAATTTCAGGGTTGCTCACGGTCTTTAGATCCTTCAGTAGATGAGAAAATCCGATAATGTCATTAGGCATAGTATATCCATGAACCCTTTCACCATTCACAAGAATAGCGACTTCTGAGCTTGCTTTACTCACATCAATTCCAAAAACTGTCCGCATTATGTTTACCTCTTTGTCTTGAATGATTCCTTATTTTAGTGATTTCATTTTCAATACTCGACGTCTAGCGTCCAACATACTTTGATAAAATTCCATCTAAAACAGGTGTCTTGCCAGTTTTTTGTACGACGTCTAGCGCCAAAAGAAGCCACGACTTAACAAGACACCTCTACTTTAACACAAAGAAAAAGTAGTGAGTACTCTCTCCCGTCGGAGATTTCTTCACTACTAATCTTAGTATGTTTTT
>NZ_JASUZV010000025.1:0-1843 GCF_030284685.1 Streptococcus raffinosi | reverse complement strand
TGATATAGTCCTACTTAAGTAGACAGTAAAAATACATAAAGTACTGTTTACGAAAGTAGGATTTTTATTATGTCTAGAAAAAGTAAGGTTTCTTTTGAAGGCAAGCTGAGGGCTGTTACCTGGTATCTTGAAGGTAAAGCCTCCTGTTCTCAACTAGCTCGTCAGTTTGGGGTCAATCCTTGTACTATTAAAGACTGGGCTACAGCCTATCAATATCAAGGGCACGAGGGGCTAAAGTCTCTAAAGCATAACCAAAATTATTCTACAGAGTTTAAGCTAAAATGCATTGAAGCCTATTTAACAGGAGAAGGTTCCCTTCAAGAATTAGCTAGAAAATTTGGGCTAAGAAGTCATGAACAAATCAGACAATGGGTTTTCAGGTATAATAGTCATAAAGAACTAAAGGATTACAATCCTATTCCGGAGGTTTATCATATGACTAGCAGAAAAACAACGAAAGAAGAACGTTTAGAAATCGTTAACTATTGTTTAGATCATGACTCTAATTATAAGGAGACCGCTCAAAAATTCGACTGTAGTTATGCTCAGGTTTACAACTGGTGTAGAAAGTACAAACTTAAGGGGCTAGAAGGGCTAAACGACAATCGCGGTCGAAAGCCTAGTGAAGATAGCTTAACCGAGTTAGAAAAGGCGAATCGTAAGATCAAAGAACTTGAAAGAAGGCTTGAGATTAGTCAGAATGAAAGTGAATTCTTAAAAAAACTGAGAGAATTAGAAAGGAGTTGGTTACAGGAGAACCTAAACAAAGACTAATCGCTCAAAATCGTGCTCTAAAACTGAAGTTATATCAGTTCATTAAAACAAGCCACAAAGAAAAAGGGTGGGCTATCAGCTGGATGTGTCAGTTAGCTCAAATGAGCCGTGCTGCTTATTACAAATGGTTAAATCATAAGCCTAGTCAGCGAGAAGTAAGAGATCAGGCCATCCTTGAACGTATTTTAGAAATCGCTAAAACTAATAATGGTTTATTCGGTTCAGGTAAAATGACACTTGCCTTGAACAATAATCTAGTAGATGGTGAAAAGCCAATCTACCGACGAACTGTCGCACGTATCATGTGTGTTAATCGTATTTATTCTAGTAAGACAAAATACAAGAAACAAAAACGTTACACCTCCTCAAAACCAGACCAGACAGCTGAGAATGTTCTCAACCGTGACTTTAATTCTGAACACCCAAATGAAAAATGGTGTATAGACGTGACCGAAGAAAAAGTTCCAGGAACAAAACAAAAACTCTTCATATGTGGAGTACTTGATTTATATGACCGTTATATTGTCAGTTATTCCATCAGTAACAGGAATGACACGGCATTGGTAAATTCAGCCATTAAAAAAGCCCTTAAAGAATTTCCGGATAGCCATGCCTTACTGCATAGTGATCGAGGATTTCAATTTACACGGCGATCTTTTACCTACATGTTGAAAGCGCAGGGCATGACACAGTCAATGTCTAGAGTCAGTCGTTGTATCGATAATGGGCCAATGGAGAGTTGGCAGGGAATTATAAAGGAAATGAGAGCGGTTCTTTATCCTAATGTGTCAAGTTTTGAAGAGATGAAAGAGGCTTACGAAAAGACCATTCACTATTACCTATATCATGATCCCCAAGAGAGATTCAATGGGAAAACACCAGCTCAAGTGAGAGCTGAAGCACAAGAAAATCCAGAACAAGCTCCATATTATCCAATTAAACAATCTAAAAAATATAGAGATTACTGGAAAACTATTGCCGATAAGAAAAACCAGACTGCTTAACCCAAAGCAACCTGGTTCCTCACATTTTATTTATTTCAATTGTCTACTTGACACGGTACGTATCA
>NZ_JASUZV010000024.1:0-2867 GCF_030284685.1 Streptococcus raffinosi | reverse complement strand
ACATATGCTTACAAGACACCAGTAGACACAACAACAGAAGGTGAGAAAGACGCTACAGTCGTTGTGACATACCCAGATGGTTCAACGGATGAAGTGCCAGTTAAGGTTACTGTTAAAGATCCACGTAGCGATGCGGATAAGAATGATCCAACAGCTAAGGCACAAACAGTGACCCCAGGTTCAACACCAAATGCGCAAGATTCAATTGGTAATGTAGGTTCTCTTCCAAATGGAACAACATATGCTTACAAGACACCAGTAGACACAACAACAGAAGGCGATAAAGACGCTATCGTAGTTGTGACATACCCAGATGGTTCAACGGATGAAGTGCCAGTTAAGGTTACTGTTAAAGATCCACGTACCGATGCGGATAAGAACACGCCAGCAACAACTACTCAAGCACCTAAGGCAACCCCAGCTCCTATGATGCATAAACAAACCCCAGCATCATCTTCAGTGGTTGCTAATCCAGAAATGTCATCAGTTTCAACTGCTACTAAGAAACAAGCATTGCCTGAAACAGGTGAAAATACATCATTAGTAGCTACCCTCTTTGGTGGTTTGATGACAATTGCTGGACTTGGTTTGGCAGGAAAACGTAAAAAAGAAGACTAAAATAGTAAAAAGCTCAAAACCCTCGATATAGTTAGTTAGACTATTTCAGTTTTCGAAAAAGAGACTCATCCCGAAAGGAGTGGGTCTCTTTTGTGTTCTATGAGGGTAAGTAGGTATCATATTGAAATATTAGGAATTTTCCGAAGTCACTAGATTTTATAAAGGTGCAAAAAATTCCTTCTAATAGGATATATATCTTAATTAGATAATGATATAGTTTGAATTGTTGCCTTTAGTTTTAAATAGCATTATAAAATATTAAAAATTCAAAAAACAATAAAAACCTAACATTTTTTTGAATTTGTTAGACTCCTTGTTGTTGTCTAAAAATATTAGAAATAGCTATTTAAAAGCTTTTTGAGGAAAGAGGAAAATTAAGGAATAATTTAATTTATGTTAGTTAAATATAATTGAATATTAGAAATTCTGTGTTATAATAATTAGTAGATTTCATACTTATGATGGGGTTAAGATAGAATGGAGTAGTCATGTTTTTTAGGCGAAATGAAGGTCAGTATCGTGAAACCGATCGTGTGACCCGTTTTAAATTAATCAAATCAGGTAAGCATTGGTTGCGTGCAGCAACAGCTAATTTTGGTCTCTTTAAAGTTTTTAAAGGGTCAGTTGATGTTCCATCAATGCATTCACAAAATATTGAGGAGCGCACACCAATAATTTCTGGTGAAGCTTTTTTAAAGGGACTTATAACGACTGGAACTATACTTGGTGGTGCAGTAGCAACTTACACAGCTCAAGCCGAAGAAACAAGTGCTCCAGCTTTGGAAAGCCAAGCAACTACAAATCATGATGTTTTGGCAAATTCTGAATCAGTAGCATTGAGCGCTGCGCCTGTATCAGAAGCAGTAGCTTCAGAAGCTCCAGCAGTAGCATCGACAAGCCAAGAGTCTACAAGCTCTTCAGTTGACGCTCAAGCAAGTACAGATGCTTCAGTATCATTGTCACAATCTGTATCAACAGAATTGTCACAAGCTATCTCTGAATCTGTATCACTTAGCAAGCACAACTCAACTTCTGATAGCCAATCACACACAGAAAGCACAACTGCTTCAAACTCTGCTTCACATTCTGAATCTGCAAGTTCAACAGTAGCGACTGCATCAGAAACAGCGACTCAAGAAGATGAAAAAACAATCTTGGATCAAAACGTTTCAGAAGCAGAATTGCTCGTTAATATTGCTAAAGACTACCAAGCAAAATTGACAGACACAGCTGCTAAAACAGAAATTCAAACAGCTATCACAACAGTTCAAGAAGAAGTTGCTAAATCAACAACATTGCTTGCTGCATCAGCAACAAACGCTGCCTATGCAGAACAACGTGAACGTCTTGGTAATGCCGTTGAGGGTTTGATGACCAAGATTACAAATTCAGGTTTTACTGGTAATTCTACCGTAAACGGTAGTCCAGCTATCACAACGAATCTTAATCTTGTGAAGGGTCAAACAAAGGTTTATACAGGATCTGGAACAGATTCATATTATGATATTCCCATTTATTATAAACTTAAAGTTACAAACAATGGGAAGAGTATGAGCTTTATTTACACAGTTACCTATGATAATCCAGGCACTACTACTCTGGAGCTACCAACAGAATTAGGAATTAATCATGCTATCTATAATACCGGGACCGGAAATCAGACTATGTTTACCCTTGGTAGTGGTTTTGGTTATCCGTCGGATGTAGCAAACTATATCACAGACTCATCTGGTAATAATGTTACATACTACACTACTTCTACAGTGACAAGGCAAGGAAACGGGTATTCTTGGGGAAATGGTGCCCAAATGAATGGTTTCCAGGCTAAGAGAGGATATGGACTGACATCTTCTTGGACTGTTCCTATTATTGGAAGTGATACATCTTTTACATTTACACCATTTGCAGGAAAAACAGATAACAATGATGATAATTTCTTAAGTGGAAATAAGGTGGTAGAACAAGATACTACCAGCCAATCTCTTAGCCTTTCAAAACAATCATCACTTAGTAAGTCAACAGTTCTTTCAAACTCGATTTCTCGGAGTCAGTCTCTTTCTGCAGAGGCATCTAAATCAGAAGCAATTATAAGTAAATCAATAGAAACTAGTGAATCTTTATCTGCTTCGAAATCGACTTATGGAAGTCTTTCAACTTCAGCAAGCACTTCGGCTCGAACAAGTTTGTCTCAAAGTCAGTCAGCAAGTCAGCGAGCCTCACATTCAGCAAGCGTAAGTGCTTCGATGAGT
>NZ_JASUZV010000023.1:0-3243 GCF_030284685.1 Streptococcus raffinosi | reverse complement strand
GCATCAGTACGAGGATCTACAACCTTAACTGTGACTGGCACTTCATCCGTTGAACCATCTGGGTAAGTCACAACGACTGTTGTTCCTTTATCACCCGGTGTTGTTGTATCCACTGGAGTCTTATAAGTGAAAGTTGTGCCGTTTGGCAAACTATCAACGTTACCAATTGACTTCTTAGCGTCTGGTGTTTCACCAACATTGACGGTTTGGTCCTTAGGAGTTGGTGTGTTCTTATCTGCATCTGTACGAGGATCTACAACCTTAACTGTGACAGGAACTTCATCAATTGAACCATCTGGGTAAGTTACGACTACTGTTGTTCCTTTATCACCCGGTGTTGTAGTGTCAACTGGAGTCTTATAAGTGAAAGTTGTACCGTTTGGCAAACTATCAACGTTACCGATTGACTTCTTAGCGTCTGGTGTTTCACCAACATTGACGGTTTGGTCCTTAGGTGTTGGTGTGTTCTTATCTGCATCAGTTTGTTTAGCCGTGATTTCAATCGGAACATTAACTGTTTCTGTTGTACCGTCAGGATAAGTGACTTGCATTGGCACATTTACTAAACCACTTGTTGCATTTTCAGCAATCTTACTAGTGATAGCACCTGTCGCTTTATCAACTGACACAGAAGTGACACCAGCAGGTAAAGTTCCAGCCTTGAAAGTTGTTCCTGAAGGAACTGGAACCACTTTGCCTTCCACATCACGAATCAGTGGAATTTGTGGTTGAGTGGTACCACCTGCCGTAATAATAGCTTTTTCATAACTAACATCATAAGTTTGACTCTTAGGCGCATTAACAGTCAATAAGTTAGTATTCAAGAAGGCGTTCGCATATGAACCTTGATGGACCCCTTCCGTATTACCACCCCATGAACGTTGGATGAGATTGAGGTTTGGTTTAACCCCACGTTCCATCCATTGTTCAAAAAGCAGCATACCATTGTTTTTCTTAATTTCATTATTAAGTTTCTTAGCCAATTCAACAGAATCAATGGTATTTTTAAACTTATAAGAAATGGTATAAGAGCCAAGCTGACCAGAAGCTGTACCTAAAACATTCTTATCAAGATTGTTTCTAACTCGGTCAACATCACTTTGAGATGGATTAGATTTAGTAGCAATACTGATTTCGTCTGTATTACGTGTATCAAGCTTACCAGACGAATCCATTGTTAATTTAATTTTATTAGCACCACTTACAATAGAGCCATCTGCATCTGATTTGTAAATATAGGTTTCATTCAGATTCAAATATGGTAAAAGACTCTTTGGAATAACTTGTTCAATATAAGGCACGGATTGGAATGTATTAGAACCCAGATTAATAACACCCATAGCCGCAGAAACCTTCATCGTATATACCAATTCGATGGAATCTGCTTTTCCGTCGCTTGTAAAACGAGGTAAGACTTTAAGCGTTGGCTGAGTATTGACACCTGTTCCAGGCGTACCTGTGAATGAGTTGCTTACACCATTGTCAGATGCAGCTTTTCTAGCATTTTGTGAGGCAATAAACCATGAGTTATCAATACTTTCACGTACCAATTTGTTTGGAATGACTCTACCATAGTCCTTACCAGTTACCCATGCAGAAGAGAATGACAATGGTGTATTAGCAAGACCTAGGTCTCTCAATGTTTTACCGTTTTTCAAGGTAATAGTAATCGGATGGTCATAAGCTGCCCCGATACCACCTGATGCTACCGTATCATTTTGAATTGGGACTGACCAAACAGAACCATTTTCATATCGTGTGAATTCTTTTGCTGCACCTGAATAAGTTGGTTTAATCGTTATTTTATCAATATTTTCGTAGAAAGTTGGATTTTGGAAATTCAAAATCATGTGGGCCCCAAATGGGAAATTGCTATCTTTAGCCCAACCACCTGCTAATCTTGTCCAAGATGTTCCAGTTAAAGAAATACTACCATCAGAATTGACCTTATTAAATTCAACCCCAGCATTTTTAACAACATATGGCGATTCTTTATCTGATGTAATACCAGTAGAGTCGAATTTGTTTGCAATGGTAAGAGAAGAGTCAGTTGGCTTGATAGCTCCATTTACAGTAACAGGAGAAACATTGAGCTGCTTCGTTGTGTTTTTACCTGAAGCATCTGTTGCCGTAGCAACCACCTTACCACCTGATGATGGGCGTTTGAAGGTATAAATCCCGTTAGCACCACTAATAGAGACTTCCTGTCCATCAAGCGTCACTTTCACTGTTGAAGCCGCATCTGTACGAATAGTAACGTATTCTTCACCAGCTTCAATTGAAGCAGCGAGACTCTTGTTTGATGTTTCCGTTGCAGATGGAGCAGCAGTCCCTTCAGAAAGTGCACGACGTGAACGAACACGTGGTTTCTCAGCTGCTGTTGAATCAGCAGAAGCAGGTTGACCTGGCGCAGATGCCTGAGATGGTGAAGGTTGTGGCGTTTCAGAAGATGCAGCTGTTGCCGGTGCTTCTGAAGAAGCTGGCGCTTGTGAAGCAACCCTTGGACTGCCTGTTTCAGCTGTAGTGGCTGCTGAACTTGGTGTTGTTGCAGCTTCTACACTTGGTGTTGCAGAAGGTGCTGGTGCTGGCGCTGCCTCTGCTGCTGGAGCAACAGAACTTGAAGCCACTGGTGCCTCTGATACGCTACTTGTAGCAGGTGTCGCACTTGTATTCAGCAAGGACTGTGTCGTTTCAGTTGACGCAGCTACTGGTGCAGAGGCTGATACTGACGTATCAGTGTTTTCATCGGCTTGTGCACTTGTACCAATCATGACTAAGGTACCAAGTAACACCGAACAAACACCGATATTCAATTTTCGAATCGAAAATCGACTTTTCTTTTTGTTGAATAAATCGTTAGACATTATTCTCCACAACAATTGGAAATCTCACTATCCAATTGTCCTTCCTAAATAATACTCTAACCCCCTTTCATTATATTATCAAAAAAATATGAAATTTCAATAGAAAATAACACTTTTTTATTATTTTATAATTCTAAAAATACTAATTTCTAAAACACCTATTACAGTAGCCAAGATAGCTAATATATTCTCACATAGAAAGATTGATCAAAGATTTCATGAGACATACTCTATACTTGACCTTGAACTCCTCTCCTTTATTTTTAAAATATAATAATCTGACAACTATTTTTATCAGTTATTTGGCTCTATAATTTCTGTAGTGGGTAAAACCACCATAGGAATTATGGAGCCGATTTTGTTGTAGAAAAAAAGCCCC
>NZ_JASUZV010000022.1:0-5052 GCF_030284685.1 Streptococcus raffinosi | reverse complement strand
AGACCTTTGAGAACTGAATAAGAAACCAAGTGCAGGGTTATGATAGAAGAAATTATAACCTGTCAATTTACAAGAAAAAAACGTCAGAAGACGGAAATGAGTTAACGCTCGAACGATTATTGAAGAATTTAATGAGAGTTTGATCCTGGCTCAGGACGAACGCTGGCGGCGTGCCTAATACATGCAAGTAGAACGCTGAAGAGAGGAGCTTGCTCTTCTTGGAAGAGTTGCGAACGGGTGAGTAACGCGTAGGTAACCTGCCTTGTAGCGGGGGATAACTATTGGAAACGATAGCTAATACCGCATAACAATGGGTGACCCATGTCATTCATTTGAAAGGGGCAAATGCTCCACTACAAGATGGACCTGCGTTGTATTAGCTAGTAGGTGAGGTAACGGCTCACCTAGGCGACGATACATAGCCGACCTGAGAGGGTGATCGGCCACACTGGGACTGAGACACGGCCCAGACTCCTACGGGAGGCAGCAGTAGGGAATCTTCGGCAATGGGGGCAACCCTGACCGAGCAACGCCGCGTGAGTGAAGAAGGTTTTCGGATCGTAAAGCTCTGTTGTAAGTCAAGAACGAGTGTGAGAGTGGAAAGTTCACACTGTGACGGTAGCTTACCAGAAAGGGACGGCTAACTACGTGCCAGCAGCCGCGGTAATACGTAGGTCCCGAGCGTTGTCCGGATTTATTGGGCGTAAAGCGAGCGCAGGCGGTTTGATAAGTCTGAAGTTAAAGGCTGTGGCTCAACCATAGTTCGCTTTGGAAACTGTCAAACTTGAGTGCAGAAGGGGAGAGTGGAATTCCATGTGTAGCGGTGAAATGCGTAGATATATGGAGGAACACCGGTGGCGAAAGCGGCTCTCTGGTCTGTAACTGACGCTGAGGCTCGAAAGCGTGGGGAGCGAACAGGATTAGATACCCTGGTAGTCCACGCCGTAAACGATGAGTGCTAGGTGTTGGGTCCTTTCCGGGATTCAGTGCCGCAGCTAACGCATTAAGCACTCCGCCTGGGGAGTACGACCGCAAGGTTGAAACTCAAAGGAATTGACGGGGGCCCGCACAAGCGGTGGAGCATGTGGTTTAATTCGAAGCAACGCGAAGAACCTTACCAGGTCTTGACATCCCGATGCTATTTCTAGAGATAGGAAGTTACTTCGGTACATCGGTGACAGGTGGTGCATGGTTGTCGTCAGCTCGTGTCGTGAGATGTTGGGTTAAGTCCCGCAACGAGCGCAACCCCTATTGTTAGTTGCCATCATTCAGTTGGGCACTCTAGCGAGACTGCCGGTAATAAACCGGAGGAAGGTGGGGATGACGTCAAATCATCATGCCCCTTATGACCTGGGCTACACACGTGCTACAATGGTTGGTACAACGAGTTGCGAGTCGGTGACGGCGAGCTAATCTCTTAAAGCCAATCTCAGTTCGGATTGTAGGCTGCAACTCGCCTACATGAAGTCGGAATCGCTAGTAATCGCGGATCAGCACGCCGCGGTGAATACGTTCCCGGGCCTTGTACACACCGCCCGTCACACCACGAGAGTTTGTAACACCCGAAGTCGGTGAGGTAACCTTATGGAGCCAGCCGCCTAAGGTGGGATAGATGATTGGGGTGAAGTCGTAACAAGGTAGCCGTATCGGAAGGTGCGGCTGGATCACCTCCTTTCTAAGGAAAAACGGAATGTACTTGAGTTTCTTATTTAGTTTTGAGAGGTCTTGTGGGGCCTTAGCTCAGCTGGGAGAGCGCCTGCTTTGCACGCAGGAGGTCAGCGGTTCGATCCCGCTAGGCTCCATTGAATCGAAAGATTCAAGTATTGTCCATTGAAAATTGAATATCTATATCAAATTCCATATGTAATAAAATACATATAGATAGTAACAAGAAAATAAACCGAAACGCTGTGAATATTTAATGAGTTAGGTCGTAAGACCAAAATAAGGTTAAGTTAATAAGGGCGCACGGTGGATGCCTTGGCACTAGAAGCCGATGAAGGACGTGACTAACGACGAAATGCTTTGGGGAGCTGTAAGTGAGCAAAGATCCAGAGATGTCCGAATGGGGGAACCCGGCAGGTAATGCCTGTCACTCATTACTGTTAAGGTAATGAAGAGGAAGACGCAGTGAACTGAAACATCTAAGTAGCTGCAGGAAGAGAAAGCAAAAGCGATTGCCTTAGTAGCGGCGAGCGAAATGGCAAGAGGGCAAACCGAAGAGTTTACTCTTCGGGGTTGTAGGACTGCGATGTGGACTTAAAGATTATAGAAGAACTACCTGGGAAGGTAGGCCAAAGAGAGTAACAGCCTCGTATTCGAAATAGTCTTTATACCTAGCAGTATCCTGAGTACGGCGAGACACGAGAAATCTCGTCGGAATCTGGGAGGACCATCTCCCAACCCTAAATACTCTCTAGTGACCGATAGTGAACCAGTACCGTGAGGGAAAGGTGAAAAGCACCCCGGGAGGGGAGTGAAATAGAACCTGAAACCGTGTGCCTACAACAAGTTCGAGCCCGTTAATGGGTGAGAGCGTGCCTTTTGTAGAATGAACCGGCGAGTTACGATATGATGCGAGGTTAAGTTGAAGAGACGGAGCCGCAGGGAAACCGAGTCTTAATAGGGCGTCATAGTATCATGTCGTAGACCCGAAACCATGTGACCTACCCATGAGCAGGTTGAAGGTGAGGTAAAACTCACTGGAGGACCGAACCAGGGCACGTTGAAAAGTGCTTGGATGACTTGTGGGTAGCGGAGAAATTCCAAACGAACTTGGAGATAGCTGGTTCTCTCCGAAATAGCTTTAGGGCTAGCGTCGATGTTAAGTCTCTTGGAGGTAGAGCACTGTTTGGGTGAGGGGTCCATCCCGGATTACCAATCTCAGATAAACTCCGAATGCCAATGAGATATAATCGGCAGTCAGACTGCGAGTGCTAAGATCCGTAGTCGAAAGGGAAACAGCCCAGACCACCAGCTAAGGTCCCAAAATATATGTTAAGTGGAAAAGGATGTGGGGTTGCACAGACAACTAGGATGTTAGCTTAGAAGCAGCTATTCATTCAAAGAGTGCGTAATAGCTCACTAGTCGAGTGACCCTGCGCCGAAAATGTACCGGGGCTAAAACATATTACCGAAGCTGTGGATACCTTTATAGGTATGGTAGGAGAGCGTTCTATGTGCGAAGAAGGTGTACCGTGAGGAGTGCTGGAGCGCATAGAAGTGAGAATGCCGGTATGAGTAGCGAAAGACAGGTGAGAATCCTGTCCACCGTAAGACTAAGGTTTCCAGGGGAAGGCTCGTCCGCCCTGGGTTAGTCGGGACCTAAGGAGAGACCGAAAGGTGTATCCGATGGCCAACAGGTTGATATTCCTGTACTAGAGTATATAGTGATGGAGGGACGCAGTAGGCTAACTAAACCAGACGAATGGAAGAGTCTGGCCAAGCAGTGAGGTGTGATATGAGTCAAATGCTTATATCTCTAACATTGAGCTGTGATGGGGAGCGAAGTTTAGTAGCGAAGTTAGTGATGTCACACTGCCAAGAAAAGCTTCTAGCGTTAATTATACTCTACCCGTACCGCAAACCGACACAGGTAGTCGAGGCGAGTAGCCTCAGGTGAGCGAGAGAACTCTCGTTAAGGAACTCGGCAAAATGGCCCCGTAACTTCGGGAGAAGGGGCGCTGACTGATAGTCAGCCGCAGTGAATAGGCCCAAGCAACTGTTTATCAAAAACACAGCTCTCTGCTAAATCGTAAGATGATGTATAGGGGGTGACGCCTGCCCGGTGCTGGAAGGTTAAGAGGAGTGCTTAGCGTAAGCGAAGGTATGAATTGAAGCCCCAGTAAACGGCGGCCGTAACTATAACGGTCCTAAGGTAGCGAAATTCCTTGTCGGGTAAGTTCCGACCCGCACGAAAGGCGTAATGATTTGGGCACTGTCTCAACGAGAGACTCGGTGAAATTTTAGTACCTGTGAAGATGCAGGTTACCCGCGACAGGACGGAAAGACCCCATGGAGCTTTACTGCAGTTTGATATTGAGTATCTGTACCACATGTACAGGATAGGTAGGAGCCTAGGACCTCGGGACGCCAGTTTCGAGTGAGGCGTTGTTGGGATACTACCCTTGTGTTATGGCTACTCTAACCCAGATAGGTTATCCCTATCGGAGACAGTGTCTGACGGGCAGTTTGACTGGGGCGGTCGCCTCCTAAAAGGTAACGGAGGCGCCCAAAGGTTCCCTCAGAATGGTTGGAAATCATTCGCAGAGTGTAAAGGTATAAGGGAGCTTGACTGCGAGAGCTACAACTCGAGCAGGGACGAAAGTCGGGCTTAGTGATCCGGTGGTTCCGCATGGAAGGGCCATCGCTCAACGGATAAAAGCTACCCTGGGGATAACAGGCTTATCTCCCCCAAGAGTTCACATCGACGGGGAGGTTTGGCACCTCGATGTCGGCTCGTCGCATCCTGGGGCTGTAGTCGGTCCCAAGGGTTGGGCTGTTCGCCCATTAAAGCGGCACGCGAGCTGGGTTCAGAACGTCGTGAGACAGTTCGGTCCCTATCCGTCGCGGGCGTAGGAAATTTGAGAGGATCTGCTCCTAGTACGAGAGGACCAGAGTGGACTTACCGCTGGTGTACCAGTTGTTCTGCCAAGAGCATCGCTGGGTAGCTATGTAGGGAAGGGATAAACGCTGAAAGCATCTAAGTGTGAAGCCCACCTCAAGATGAGATTTCCCATGATTATATATCAGTAAGAGCCCTGAGAGATGATCAGGTTGATAGGTTAGGAGTGGAAGTGTGGTGACACATGTAGCGGACTAATACTAATAGCTCGAGGACTTATCCAAAGTAAGTAACTGAGAGACATTGATAGCGTGAAGGTTTCTTGAGACGGTATAGATATTCAATTTTGAGTTGAGAATACTCAGAGTTAAGTGACGATAGCCTAGGAGATACACCTGTTCCCATGCCGAACACAGCAGTTAAGCCCTAGAACGCCTGAAGTAGTTGGGGGTTGCCCCCTGTTAGATATGGTAGTCGCTTAGCATTTA
>NZ_JASUZV010000021.1:0-5562 GCF_030284685.1 Streptococcus raffinosi | reverse complement strand
TATCCGCCATAGCTCAGTTGGTAGTAGCGCATGACTGTTAATCATGATGTCGTAGGTTCGAGTCCTACTGGCGGAGTATAGTACTTGTGGTCAGACTTTGTCTGACCTTTTTTGTTTTCAATTTATTTACTTGTTTATTAGGTCGAATTCAGCTATCATAGGACTATACTTTTATTTGTGAGGTGTCATTATGTCTATTTTTGCTTCGGATTTTACTCCAGCTTCAGTGTCTTTAGTTAAAGAGAAAATTGCTTCTGGAGAAAAGTTCATTTTATTTATTGGTAGACCAACTTGTCCTTATTGTCAACGTTTTGAACCTAAATTATCGAATGTTGCTTGTAGTTCTAATTTTAATATTTTCTACGTTAATAGTGAAAATGAGGAAGAGCTTGAGGAAATTCAAGGGTTACGTAATCGATATGGTATTGCAACTGTTCCGGCACTTTTTGTATCAGAAAATGGTTCTGTCAAGGTCGTTTGTGATTCTTCACTTTCTGAAGAAGATATTTTGGATTTTATTTCCTAATTTTTAATGTATTGGGAGGTTCTTATGTTTATTTATAAACACGAGGTCCAGTATTATGAAACGGATAGAATGGGTATTACTCATCATTCTAATTATGTTCGATGGATGGAGGAAGCTAGAACATTCTTTCTTAGGGAAATTGGTTGGCCTTATGAAAGAATAGAAGAGGAAGGAATAATTTCTCCGGTTACTTCCCTGTCTTGTGAATATAAAGCTACTTCGACTTTTGCGGATGAGATCTCTATAGAGATTACTGTTAAAGGAGTTAAATCTGCAAGACTTTCTTTTGAATATCGTATGCTAAATCAAGATGGGACTATTGTTTGTACTGCTGTTTCTGAACATAGCTTTATGTCTAAAGAAGGTAAGTTTGTTAATCTAAAACGAGATTATCCAATATTCTTTGATTTATTAAAAGAACAGTCTGAGTTAAAATAAAAAAGTGAAGTAAGACAATTGTTTTAAATGATTGTCTTGCCTCACTGGCTGTTTTAAGTTTACCTGTTTAATACTTAAGGTTAGAATTTTTATTCTAACCTTTTTATTTTGTAAGGAGTTCTTGATAAATACTTAAATTATCATCATCAAATACATTAAAAATAACTTTTTTAACGGTTGTAGAGTCTTTTATAAAGTCTTTAACAGTCTGAATTGCAATTGTTGCAGCCTTTTGTTTTGGAAAATTAAAGTCTCCTGTTGAGATACATGGAATTGCGATGGATTCAATGTTATTTTTTTCAGCTAGTGCCAATACAGATAGATAGCATTTAGCTAAAAGATCTTCATCAATTTGTGTTGGTTGGTTTTCTATCTTTGGGCCTACTGTGTGTATAACGAATGCAGAAGGAAGATTGTAAGCTGGCGTAATTTTAGCCATTCCTACTGGTTCCTCATATCCTTGCTCTAAAATGAGTTCGTAACAAGATTGGCGAAGCTGTACTCCTGCATAAGTGTGGATAGCATTATCAACACAATCATGAAGTGGCTTCATGCAACCCAGTAAGGTCTTATTTGCAGCATTTACGATAGCATCTACTTCGAGTTTTGTGATATCACCTTTCCAGATGTAAATTTGGTCATCTTGAGGAATTGGACGGAGTGTGTTGAGTTGTACAATTCCACGTTCTCCTTTTCTAACTTGTAGGTAAAGGTCTTGGATGGTCAAGAATTGTGTTGACGCTGCCATTGGTTTACGTGTATTAAAGAGTGCTCTTAGGAGTCTTTGCTTTTTCTCGAGCTCTTCTGGAACAATCAAATCATGTAATTCTAGATTTTCTTTTTTGAGTTCACCTATGAGATAGGTAATCATTGCATCTTTATCCATATGTACTCTTTTCTATTTTTTATAGTGTTTTTATTATTATACATCCAAGCTATGTTGTGGGCAAGCGATGTCTATGATAGGCAATGACTAATATTTGATATGAATTTTTTATGTCTGTATCAAATTCTTGCAATGCTCTATAGAATCATATAGAATAGGTCTACAAATGTTTACTATATCTAGGAGGATAATGAAATGACGCAAGTAGTAACAGATGCTACCTTTGAAAAAGAGACAGCTGAGGGTCTGGTTTTGATTGATTTCTGGGCAACTTGGTGTGGGCCTTGTTTGATGCAGGCCCCTATTCTTGAACAGCTTTCTGAAGAGGTTTCAGAGGATGAACTCAAGATTGTCAAAATTGATGTTGATGAGAATCCAGAAACAGCTCAAAAGTTTGGAATTATGTCTATCCCAACTTTGCTCTTCAAAAAAGATGGTGAAGTTGTTAAGCAGGTTGCAGGTGTACATACGAAAGATCAAATTAAGGCCATCGTTGCTGAGCTTGGTTAAGTAATCGACGAAATCCCGTTCAGGGATTTTTATTTTAGTTTATTGAAATAGGAGGAGATTCTTATGACTTACACATTTCAAAATCCTAGTGAAGAGGTTATCGATTCTTATTTGAAATCGGCCAAAACGATTGCCATTGTTGGTTTGTCTCATAGAAAAGAAACATCAGCCTACCAAGTTGCGCATTTTTTAAAAACTGCCGGTTATCGTATTGTACCGGTTAATCCGAAACTTGAGGGGCAAGAAATTCTTGGAGAGCATGTCTATGGTCAACTAAAGGATATCCCGTTTTCGGTCGATATTGTTGATGTTTTTCGACGTAGTGAGTTTTTGCCAGATGTTGCCTCTGATTTCCTTGAAGCGGATGCCAAAGTTTTTTGGAGTCAGATAGGCATTGAAAATGAAGAGGCTGAAATCATGCTACGTCAGGCAGGACACCAGGATATTGTAATGAATCGCTGTACAAAGATAGAATATATGCGACTCTTTGTTTAATAAATGAAAGGATGAGTGAGCTAAGCTCGCTCCTTTTTGTTATAATAGACCTATGATTAAAATTTTTGATACGCATACCCATCTTAATGTGGATAATTTTGCAGGAAAAGAACAAGAAGAAATAGATTTTGCAGCGGAACTTGGTGTTACTAAAATGAATATTGTTGGTTTTGATAAACCGACAATTGATAAGTCTTTAGAACTTTCAGAGCAATATGATCAACTCTATAGTACGATTGGATGGCATCCTACAGAAGCGGGGTCCTATTCTCAGGAAATTGAGGATATGATTGTATCACAATTGGATAATCCGAAAGTAGTGGCACTTGGTGAAATTGGATTGGACTACTATTGGATGGAAGATCCTAAAGAGGTTCAGATTGAGGTCTTTAAGCGTCAAATAGCCTTGTCAAAGGAACACCATTTGCCTTTCGTTGTACACACACGTGATGCACTTGAGGATACTTACGAGGTCATTAAAGAAGTTGGGGTTGGCCCTTGTGGTGGTATTATGCACTCGTACTCAGGATCCTTAGAAATGGCTCAAAAATTTGTTGATCTTGGAATGATGATTTCCTTTTCAGGTGTTGTTACCTTTAAAAAAGCATTGGATGTCCAAGAAGCTGCTCAGAAATTGCCTTTAGATAGGATTCTGGTTGAAACGGATGCACCTTATTTGGCACCTGTTCCGAAACGTGGTCGTGAGAATCGTACCGGCTATACACGTTACGTAGTAGACAAGATTGCTGAGCTTCGTGGATTAACAAGTGAAGAAGTTGCAAGAGCTACTTATGACAATGCAATGAGGATTTTTGGGCTTAATGACTAAAATAAAAATTCAAGAAGTCATCGTTGTAGAGGGTAAGGATGATACGGCAAACTTGAGACGTTTTTATGAGGTGGACACCTATGAAACTAGAGGCTCTGCTATTAATGATGATGATTTAGAGCGTATCGATAAGCTTAATGACTTACGTGGTGTTATTGTTTTTACTGATCCAGATTATAATGGAGAACGTATCCGTAAAATCATTATGGGAGCTGTCCCAACGGCCAAGCATGCTTTTTTAAATCGTGGTGAAGCTGTTCCCAAATCCAAGACAAAGGGGCGTTCTCTAGGGGTTGAGCATGCTAGTTTCGAGGATCTTCAAAAGGCTTTGACAGGAGTCCTAGGTAGTTATGATGATGATAATCAGTTTGATATTAGGAAATCAGATCTTATGCGTTTAGGACTAGTAATGGGAGCAGACAGTCGAAAACGTCGAGAATATTTGGGAGAAACGCTTCGTATTGGTTATTGCAATGGGAAGCAGCTTTTAAAACGTTTGGAATTGTTTGGAATTACTTTAGAAGAGCTTGAAGAGGCTATGTCCCATTACTAGAATCTACAGGTGCTCAGACTAGACAGGTGGCTACCGAGGTTGGTTTAAAATAATTATTCCAGTTAATGAACTGTAAAAGTATTAACCTTATTTTTTGGCTCGAGTAAGCAGAATCGTAATATAACAATAAGAAGAGAGAAGAAATGAGAATTGCAGATTATAGCGTGACCAAGGCTGTTCTTGAGCGTCACGGCTTTACCTTTAAGAAGTCTTTTGGACAGAACTTTTTAACAGATACAAATATTTTACAAAAGATAGTAGATACGGCAGAGATTGATAAAAATGTCAATGTTATCGAAATTGGACCTGGTATCGGAGCATTAACTGAGTTTTTGGCTGAAAATGCTGCAGAGGTTGTGGCTTTTGAAATCGATGAGCGTTTGGTTCCAATTTTGGAAGATACACTACGTGACCATGATAATATTAAAGTGATTAACGAAGATGTTCTCAAGGCAGATTTACAGACACGTGTCAAAGAATTTAAAAATCCAAACCTACCAATTAAGGTCGTAGCCAACCTACCATACTATATTACGACACCAATTTTAATGCATTTGATTGAGAGTAAGATTCCTTTTGCAGAATTTGTTGTCATGATGCAAAAAGAGGTTGCTGACCGTATTTCTGCAGAGCCCAATACCAAGGCCTATGGTTCGTTATCAATCGCTGTTCAGTATTATATGACTGCTAAGGTGGCATTTGTTGTCCCACGTACAGTTTTTGTACCAGCACCTAATGTTGACTCGGCTATTTTGAAGATGACGCGTCATGAGCAACCTCTGGTTGAAGTTAAAGACGAAGATTTCTTTTTCCGTGTATCGAAGATTAGTTTTGTACATCGTCGCAAGACGCTTTGGAATAATCTGACAAGTCATTTTGGTAAATCTGAAGAAGTCAAAACTAAACTTGAGCAGGCTTTGGAAAATGCAAATATAAAGCCTTCTATTCGTGGAGAGGCTCTATCTATACCTGATTTTGCCCGTTTATCTGATGCTTTGAGCGAAGCAGGTTTATAGCTTAAAAATCCCACTGAACATAAATGTCAGCGGGATTTTCTGTACAATGATGCGGAGAAAGGGATTTGAACCCTCACGCTCGTAAGAGCACATGCGCCTGAAGCATGCGTGTCTGCCATTCCACCACCTCCGCAGATGTTATGCTTATTATACTGCAAATTAGTAAAAATGCAAGGAGCCCAAAGGAATTGAGCTCCTTACTTGTTTGGCTCTATGTCAACTGTAGTGGGTAACGAAAAGCTAACATCTAGAGAGAACCTGATAGGTTTTCTCTTTTTGTATGTTCAGAGTGATGAAAACACGCTTCCT
>NZ_JASUZV010000020.1:0-7588 GCF_030284685.1 Streptococcus raffinosi | reverse complement strand
TGGCTCGGTAGCTCAGTTGGTAGAGCAATGGATTGAAGCTCCATGTGTCGGCGGTTCGATTCCGTCTCGCGCCATTTATTTATATTTGGAAGGGTAGCGAAGAGGCTAAACGCGGCGGACTGTAAATCCGCTCCTTCGGGTTCGGGGGTTCGAATCCCTCCCCTTCCATAGTAACGGGCATAGTTTAAAGGTAGAACTAAGGTCTCCAAAACCTTCAGTGTGGGTTCAATTCCTACTGCCCGTGTTAATATAATGGCGAATGTGGTGAAGTGGTTAACACATCAGATTGTGGCTCTGACATTCGGGGGTTCGATTCCCCTCATTCGCCTATACTTTGGGGTATAGCCAAGCGGTAAGGCAAGGGACTTTGACTCCCTCATGCGTTGGTTCGAATCCAGCTACCCCAGTTATACTTTGCCGGCGTGGCGGAATTGGCAGACGCGCTGGACTCAAAATCCAGTGTCCGCAAGGACGTGCCGGTTCGACCCCGGCCGCCGGTATAAGTTACACTCCATGAGGAGTGTTTTTTTGTATATAGGAGTTATTTTTTATGTCTGATAAATTTCAGCTTCTTTTAAAACAAATTCGTTTTCCTAAGGATCATAAAACTTATAATGAAATTAAAGATGGTTCTATTCAATCTGTAAAATTATCAAAATCAAAACGTCGTTGGTTTTTTGTTTTTACTTTCCAAAATGTTCTGTCAAGTGAGAGCTTTAACCTTTTTAATTCGTTACTTCAGTCTACTTTTAATTCCCTTGGTGCAGAAGTTTCTTATGAGTTTATTTTGGAGTCATCGTCTTGTGATAATGACTTACTATCTTTCTATTTTTCTTATGCTTTAGAGTCTTTAAAGGTTTCACATTTTTCCCTTTATTCTTTATTCTCCAATCTCAATGTTGAATTTTTTAATGAAGAAATTCTCGTTAAAGCTCCATCTCATATTTTTAGAGAGAATGTTCAGGATAGATTTATTTTTTTAGTTTCTAATGTTCTTTCAAATGTTGGATTGTCTGATGTTAAAGTTTCCGTTGTTGAAGATAAAGATGTATCTTCTTCTTTCGAAACGGCTTATGAAACAAATAAAGTTTCCTTGCAGGAGCAAGCTGAATCTCAAGCAAAACAAGTTCTTCAATCTATTGTTGAAAGTGAACCAGTATCAACTTCTCGACTTGAGCAGAGTCCAAGATATACCGAGAAACAAAGCCAACGTCAGGCAAGCTTTGATAAGGCTGAGATAACCCCGATGATTGATGTTAATTCTGAAGAAAACAGAATTGTCTTTGAGGGATATATCTTTGATGTTGAACAACGTGAAACGAAGACAGGACGTATTATCATTAATTTTAAAGTAACTGATTATACTTCAAGTTTTGCGATGCAACGTTGGGCGAAGGATAGTGAAGAGCTCGCTAAGTTCGATATGATTAAAAAGGGAAACTGGGTAAGGGTTCGCGGACGTATTGAGAATAATCCTTATACACATAGTTTGACGATGAATGTACAAGATATTAAGGAGATTTCTCATACACCTCGTAAGGATTTGATGCCTGAGGGACAAAAGCGTGTTGAATTCCATGCTCATACCAATATGTCAACTATGGATGCGATGCCTACCGTTGAGGAGCTTATTGATACAGCGGCCTCTTGGGGGCATCCAGCAGTTGCTATAACTGACCATGCCAATGTTCAGAGTTTTCCTCATGGTTACCATAGGGCTAAAAAAGCAGGGATTAAAGCTATTTTTGGTCTTGAAGCTAATCTTGTTGAGGATAAGGTTCCTATTGTTTATAATTCTGAGGAATTGGAATTAAAAGAAGCAACATATGTTGTTTTTGACGTTGAAACGACGGGCTTGTCTGCTGTTCATAATGATTTGATTCAGATTGCGGCATCAAAAATGCATAAAGGTAATATTATTGAGCAATTTGATGAATTTATTGATCCAGGTTACCCCTTGTCTGCATTTACTACTGAATTGACTGGTATTACTGATAATCATGTTAAAGGTGCCAAACCTTTGTTACAAGTATTACAGGAGTTTCAAGATTTTTGTCAGGGAACGGTGCTAGTAGCTCACAATGCGACCTTTGACGTTGGGTTTATGAATGCCAATTATGAAAGAAATCAATTACCAACAATTTCACAACCGGTTATTGATACTTTGGAATTTGCTAGAAATCTTTATCCTGAGTATAAGCGTCATGGTTTGGGACCTTTGACCAAGCGTTTTGGTGTAGCTTTGGATCACCACCATATGGCCAATTATGATGCGGAAGCTACGGGTCGTTTGTTGTTTATTTTCATTAAAGATGTATTTGATAAGCATGGTTTGACTAATCTGGAACAGTTGAACACGGAGTTGGTTTCTGAGGATTCGTATAAAAAGTCTCGTGTCAAACATGCGACGCTCTATGTTCAGAATCAAACTGGTTTGAAGAATATCTTTAAATTGGTCAGCCTATCAAATGTATCATATTTTGAGGGAGTAGCCCGTATTCCTCGTACGGTTTTAGATGAGTATCGTGAAGGAATCATTGTAGGTTCTGCTTGTGCGGACGGTGAGGTTTTTGATACGCTCTTGTCTCATGGTATTGAAAAGGCAGTTGAAGTTGCTAAATATTATGACTTTATTGAAGTTATGCCACCGGCAATTTATGCGCCATTGATTGCAAAGGATTTAATTAAGGATGAGGCAACTGTAGAACAGCTGATTCGGGATTTGATAGAGGTTGCTAATCGTCTTGACAAGCCTGTGCTTGCTACCGGAAATGTACATTATATCAATCCTGAGGATGCCATTTATCGTGAAATCATTGTTCGTGCTTTGGGACAAGGAGCTATGATTAATAGGCCGATTGGTAAGGGAGAAAATGCTAAACCGGCTCCTTTACCCGAAGCACATTTTAGAACAACCAACGAGATGCTAGATGACTTTGCCTTTTTGGGGAAAGAGTTGGCCTATGAGGTTGTAGTAACGAATACGCAAGCTATGGCGAATCGAATTGAAGAGGTCGAGGTTGTCAAAAAAGACTTGTACACGCCTTTTATTGATCGTGCGGAGGAGCAAGTTGCTGAGATGACTTATGCTAAAGCATTTGAGCTATACGGTAATCCTCTACCTGATATTATTGACCTACGGATTGAGAAAGAATTGTCTTCAATTCTTGGTAATGGCTTTGCCGTAATCTATCTGGCTTCGCAGATGTTGGTTAACCGTTCAAATGAACGTGGTTACTTGGTTGGCTCTAGGGGATCTGTTGGCTCTAGTTTTGTTGCGACAATGATTGGAATTACTGAGGTAAATCCTATGCCTCCTCATTATTTATGTCCTAAATGTCAACATTCTGAGTTCATCACAGATGGTTCTTATGGTTCTGGTTTTGATTTGCCTGATAAGAAGTGTTCAGAATGTGGAACCGAGTATAAGAAAGATGGTCAAGATATTCCTTTCGAAACCTTCCTAGGTTTTGATGGGGACAAGGTTCCTGATATTGATTTGAACTTCTCAGGAGATGATCAGCCGTCAGCCCACTTAGATGTTCGAGATATTTTTGGTGAGCAATATGCCTTTCGTGCTGGAACAGTAGGTACTGTTGCAGATAGGACGGCTTATGGTTTTGTCAAGGGTTATGAGCGTGATTACAATAAGTTTTACCGTGATGCCGAGGTCGATCGTTTGGCCATGGGAGCTGCTGGGGTTAAGCGAAGTACAGGTCAACATCCAGGTGGTATCGTTGTTATTCCAAATTATATGGATGTCTATGATTTTACCCCTGTCCAATATCCGGCCGATGATGTGACTGCTGCTTGGCAAACGACTCACTTTAACTTCCACGATATTGATGAGAACGTGTTGAAGCTTGATATTCTGGGACATGATGATCCGACGATGATTCGTAAGTTGCAGGATTTATCGGGAATTGATCCCAAAGATATTCGAGCAGATGATCCGGATGTAATGAAGCTTTTTTCAGGTACCGATATTTTAGGTGTAACACCTGAACAGATTGGGACACCAACGGGAATGTTGGGAATCCCTGAGTTTGGGACTAACTTTGTTCGTGGTATGGTCGATGAGACGCATCCGACGACCTTTGCGGAACTCTTACAGTTATCTGGTTTGTCTCATGGTACAGACGTTTGGTTGGGTAATGCACAAGATTTGATCAAGGAAGGTATTGCCACTCTGAAAACCGTTATTGGTTGTCGTGACGATATCATGGTATACCTAATGCATGCGGGATTAGATCCTAAGATGGCCTTCACCATTATGGAACGTGTGCGTAAGGGAATGTGGTTGAAGATTTCTGAAGAAGAGCGAAATGGCTATATTCAAGCCATGCGTGAAAATAATGTTCCAGACTGGTATATTGAATCTTGTGGAAAAATCAAGTACATGTTCCCGAAAGCCCATGCGGCAGCCTATGTTATGATGGCCCTGCGTGTCGCTTATTTCAAAGTACACCATCCTATTTATTACTATTGTGCCTACTTTTCTATCCGTGCCAAAGCTTTTGAACTTAAGACTATGTCGGCAGGGCTTGATGCTGTTAAAGCGAGAATGGAAGATATTAAAGAAAAGCGTCAACGAAATGAAGCGACTAATGTGGAAATTGATTTGTTTACGACCCTTGAAATTGTCAATGAAATGTTAGAACGTGGCTTTACCTTTGGTCAGTTAGATCTTTACAAAAGTCAGGCAACTGAATTTCTGATTGAGGGAGATACCTTGATTCCACCGTTTATTGCACTTGAAGGTTTGGGCGAGAACGTTGCCAAACAGGTAGTTGCTGCACGTGAGGAAGGAGAATTCCTTTCTAAAACAGAATTGCGTAAACGAGGAGGTCTTTCATCCACTTTGGTTGAAAAGCTAGATGAAATGGGAATCCTAGGCAATATGCCAGAAGATAATCAGTTAAGTCTTTTTGATGATTTCTTTTAGGAGCGAAAAGAAATCGTGCATAAACTTGAGAGGATGGAGTTAGTCTCTGTTCTCTTTTTTATTTTTCTTGCCAACTGCAGTGGGTAAGGCAAGGTTAAAGCTGTGAGGAAACTTTTTTCTTGGTCTTATGGTATACTGTTAGAAAATTATAGTTTCAGGGAGTTGATTATGGTTTTACCACATTTTAAAGAAAATCTTGAAAAATATGCTAAATTATTGGTTGCCAATGGGATTAATGTACAACCTGGTCATACGATGGCCTTGAGTATAGATGTAGAGCAAGCAGAGCTAGCTCATCTTTTAGTTAAAGAGGCCTATGCTCTAGGAGCAGCTGAGGTAATTGTTCAATGGTCGGATGATATCATTAATCGAGAACGATTTTTGCATGCTGGTATGGACCGAATTGAAGAGGTTCCTGCCTATAAAAAGCTGAGATGGAATATTTGCTGGACAAGAAGGCAAGTCGCTTAGGTGTTCGTTCATCAGATCCAGGGGCCCTTAATGGTGTAGCTCCTGAACGTCTATCTGCTCATGCTAAGGCTACTGGGGTGGCCTTTAAACCTATGCAGGTGGCAACTCAGTCTAATAAAGTTAGTTGGACTGTAGCTGCTGCAGCTGGTAAAGAATGGGCTAAGAAGGTCTTTCCTGATGCTTCGAGTGATGAGGAAGCTGTAGATTTACTTTGGGACCAAATTTTCAAGACCTGTCGTGTTTATGAAGAGAATCCTGTACGTGCCTGGAAGGAACATGCTGATCGTTTAGATGCTAAAGCACGCCTACTTAATGAGGTACAATTCTCAGCCTTACACTACCAAGCACCTGGAACAGATTTAACTCTAGGATTACCCAAAAATCACGTTTGGGAATCTGCAAGGGCAATTAATGCACAGGGTGAAGGCTTCCTACCTAATATGCCAACCGAAGAAGTCTTTACGGCACCAGATTTTCGTCGTGCAGATGGCTATGTCTCAAGTACAAAGCCTCTAAGTTACAATGGCAATATTATTGAGGGAATCAAGGTAACCTTCAAAGACGGTGAGATTGTAGACGTTACAGCAGACCAAGGTGATGAAGTGATGAAGAATCTCGTCTTCAACAATAATGGAGCGCGTGCTCTAGGTGAATGTGCCTTGGTACCAGATCCAAGTCCTATTTCACAGTCTGGTATTACCTTCTTTAATACCCTTTTTGATGAAAATGCCTCCAACCATCTAGCTATTGGAGCAGCCTATGCTACCAGTGTTGAGGGAGGAGCAGACATGACAGAAGAGGAGCTTAAGGAAGCTGGTCTTAACCGTTCAGATGTACACGTAGATTTTATGATTGGTTCAAATCAAATGGATATTGATGGTATCCGTCAAGATGGTAGTCGTGTACCAATCTTCCGAAATGGTGATTGGGTAATTTAAGTAAGAAGGAGGAATTCTTATGATTGGAAGTATGATAGTTGGTTTTCTAATTGGTCTTATTGCCTCTGCTATTTCAAACCGAGGTGAGCGAATGGGCTGTATTGGTAAGACATTTTTAGGATGGCTTGGCGCTTTTGTTGGGCAACTTCTTTTTGGAAATTGGGGACCGATGCTATCAGGCACCGCTATTGTTCCTTCAGTATTAGGTGCGGTGATTTTATTGGCTCTTTTTTGGAATCGTAATAGTTAGTAAATGAAAGAGTTCTGAGGTGTTGGTTAGATATCTAAGAACTCTTTTTCTTATTTCTTCTTTTTCATATACCACTTTTAGAAAAACTGTGGTAGAGTAATAAATACAGCATCTATTTGGAAAGGACTATAAATGAGCGACTTAGATAAAAACATGGCTGTCAAGAGTATGGTTGTTATGCGTAAGGCTTTTCGTACCATTGATGCCAAGGTCTCTGAGACTTTTAAAGAATTTGATTTAACACCAACCCAATTTGGAGTTATGGATGTGTTAAATGCCAAGGGACGTATGAAGATTGGTGAATTAATTGATTGCATGCTTGCCACTTCTGGTAATATGACTGTTGTCATAAAAAATATGGAGAAAAAGGGCTGGTTGAGTCGACAAGCTTGTCCAACGGATAAGCGAGCTTTCGAGGTTGATTTGACAGATGAGGGCCGTCGAATCATTCAAGCAGCAATTCCACCGCATCAACGAGCAATTGAGGAGACTTTTTCCGTTTTGACTTCTGAAGAACAAACACAGCTGGTGGAGCTCCTGAAAAAATTTAAGAATGTCTGAACATATTTATTTGTGTTTTAAATATTACAATCTTAGTTTGATTAAAGTTTGAGAGCGTATCTTTAAGATAGCTGCTATTAGATATGCTCATTAGTTTATGATTTATGGATTCCTGAAGCTTCTGGCTTCGGGGATTTTTTATGCGATTATAGCAAAAAAAGACACCCTTAGGTGTCCTCAAATTATGAAGGCGGTAGACGGATTTGAACCGACGATCAAGCTTTTGCAGAGCCGTGCCTTACCACTTGGCTATACCGCCATAACAAATACCATTCTATCGAAAAAAGAATGATTCGTCAAGTCTCTTTCATCAAATAGGCGATTGGACTATTAAAGCTACGTATATTCAAAAAACATACTAAGATTAGTAGTGAAGAAATCTCCGACGGGAGAGAGTACTCACTACTTTTTCTTTGTGTTAAA
>NZ_JASUZV010000001.1:314144-328857 GCF_030284685.1 Streptococcus raffinosi | reverse complement strand
TCAGCTTCATTGAGTGCAAGTGCCTCTGAATCAGCGAGTGCCTCAGCCTCAGCAAGTGCAAGTACTTCAGCAAGTACGTCAGCTTCATTGAGTGCAAGCACGTCAGCAAGTACGTCAGCTTCATTGAGTGCAAGCACTTCAGCAAGTACATCAGCTTCATTGAGCGCAAGCACTTCAGCAAGTACGTCAGCTTCAACAAGCGCAAGTACATCAGCAAGTACCTCAGCTTCAACAAGTGCAAGCACCTCAGCAAGTACGTCAGCTTCATTGAGTGCAAGTACCTCAGCAAGTACATCAGCTTCATTGAGTGCAAGCACATCAGCAAGTACGTCAGCTTCATTGAGCGCAAGTACATCAGCAAGTACGTCAGCTTCATTGAGTGCAAGCACATCAGCAAGTACCTCAGCTTCATTGAGCGCAAGTACTTCAGCAAGTATGTCAGCTTCAACAAGTGCAAGTACTTCAGCAAGCACTTCAGCTTCATTGAGTGCAAGCACTTCAGCAAGTACGTCAGCTTCAACAAGTGCAAGCACATCGGCAAGTACGTCAGCTTCATTGAGTGCAAGCACTTCAGCAAGTACGTCAGCTTCATTGAGTGCAAGTACTTCAGCAAGTACTAGTGCCTCAACAAGTGCAAGCACTTCAGCAAGTACGTCAGCTTCATTGAGTGCAAGTGCCTCTGAATCAGCGAGTGCCTCAGCCTCAGCAAGTGCAAGTACGTCAGCTTCATTGAGCGCAAGCACGTCAGCAAGTACGTCAGCTTCATTGAGTGCAAGCACATCAGCAAGCATGTCGGCTTCAACAAGTGCAAGTACTTCAGCAAGTACATCAGCTTCATTGAGTGCAAGCACTTCAGCAAGTACTAGTGCCTCAACAAGTGCAAGCACCTCAGCAAGCACGTCAGCAAGTACCTCAGCTTCATTGAGCGCAAGTGCATCTGAATCATCAAGTACGTCAGCTTCAACAAGTGCAAGTACTTCAGCAAGTACGTCAGCTTCAACAAGTGCAAGTACTTCATCAAGTACGTCAGCTTCATTGAGTGCAAGCACTTCAGCAAGTACATCAGCTTCATTGAGCGCAAGCACGTCAGCAAGTACATCAGCTTCATTGAGCGCAAGTGCATCTGAATCATCAAGTACGTCAGCTTCAACAAGTGCAAGTACTTCATCAAGTACGTCAGCTTCAACAAGTGCAAGTACTTCATCAAGTACGTCAGCTTCATTGAGTGCAAGCACTTCATCAAGTACGTCAGCTTCATTGAGTGCAAGCACATCAGCAAGTACCTCAGCTTCATTGAGCGCAAGTACTTCAGCAAGTACTAGTGCCTCAACAAGTGCAAGCACATCAGCAAGCATCTCAGCTTCATTGAGTGCAAGCACATCAGCAAGCACATCAGCTTCAGAAAGCGCATCTGGATCAGCAAGTTCGTCTGAATCAATTATTACAAGTAAGGGAGAGCCTGCCATCCTATCACTTGAAAGTTTAGACCTAAATAGTGTAATAGCTTCTGATTCAATGAGTAGCTCTGTATCAATTTCTGTTAGTGCATCTGAGTCAGCAAGTTCGTCTGAGTCAATTATTACAAGTAAGGGAGAGCCTGCTATTCTGTCTCTTGAAAGTTTGGATCTAAATAGTGTAATAGCTTCTGATTCAATGAGCAGCTCTGTATCAACCTCAGAATTCTATAACGATATAAATTCATCTAGGATTTCAGAGTCACTTGTTCCATCAGGCTACGAACATCGTTTGCAACCAGATAAGACCACAAAATCTTTAAAAGTATTAGAGACTGAGACTGTAACTGAGAAAGCATCTGTCATTATGGATTCATTTGAAGACATTTCTAACAAGAAATCTAAGCTTCAAACATTACCTAATACTGGAGATGAACAATCACCTTTAGGTATGCTTTTAGGTGCTGTAGCATCAGTAACTGGTCTTGCTTTCCTATCAAAAGGTAGAAAACAGAAAAAAGATGGTGAAGACTATTAATTCGTTGATTGATATTGAATTGGTATGACTTAGTTTAACGTTTAATAGTATTAAACACTCTAGTAGCTTGATATAGAAACTACTAGAGTGTTTCACATTTTATAATGCACTGTTATAATTTCATACTAACGATATTCAATATTATAAGCTTAGATGGATACAAATTAGGAAGTTATGTAGTTTTTAATCTCTAGCTCTGGCTCGGCTCTTGCAACAAAACGCAAAAAAACTGAGGATTAACATTTCCTCGATTTACCTCCCTAAAACTTTTGAGTGACTAGTCCTAATAAAACACTAACTACTCTTAAGAAAGAATAAGCCGATTAGCTTCGTTCTAAAAAGACACATTCCGAATTGGAGTGTGTCTTTTTGTGATTATGAGATTAACCTAAAGGATTAGAATTTGTCTGCTATATCGAGTAATCAAGCTTATCTTGAAAGATAATACTGTTAGAGAAGGGAATCATCTCTCTAGAATTTTAAGAAATCTTTAAATTTTATTTTATAAGAGTAGAGAATGGCTGAAAATAGTGTGAAATCAATGTCTTTAATGTATTAATAGGATGAAGCGTTTGCAATTTTATTTAAGGAATATATGACAAAAAATTAGAACTTACAATAATTTTGTGAAAAAATTTAGATACGTGTTTTTACACTAACATCTAGAATGGAGCAGATATGTTTTTTAGAAAAAACGAAGGGGAATATCGCGAAACAGATCGTGTGACTCGTTTTAAATTAATCAAATCAGGTAAGCAATGGCTTCGTGCGGCGACATCAAACTTTGGACTTTTCAAAGTTGTTAAAGGTGGAGCAGATGCACCGTCAGTTTCAGCGCAAAGTGTTGAGGAGAAAACACCTCTTATCTCAGGCCAAGCCCTACTTAAAGGGATTGCAGCAGCAGGTGCGGTGGCAGGTGGTGCAGTAGCCACTTACACTGCTCAAGCCGAAGAAACTGCAACACCGGCCTTAGAGAGTCAATTAACTGGAAATCATGATGTAACAGCCAATTCTGAGTCTGTTGTCTTGAGTGCAGCTCCAACATCAGAAGCTTCAGTAGCACCATCAACTAGTCAAGAGTCTACAAGCTCTTCAGTTGATGCTCAAGCAAGCACAGATGCTTCAGCATCATTGTCACAATCTGTATCAACAGAATTGTCACAAGCTATCTCTGAATCTGTATCACTTAGCAAGCAAAACTCAACTTCTGATAGTCAGTCACATACTGAAAGTGCAAGTGGTTCAGCTTCACATTCAGAATCAGCAAGTTCAACAGTAGCGACTGCATCAGAAACAGCGACTCAAGAAGATGAAAAAACAATCTTGGATCAAAACGTTTCAGAAGCAGAATTGCTCGTTAATATTGCTAAAGACTACCAAGCAAAATTGACAGACACAGCTGCTAAAACTGAAATTCAAACAGCTATCACAACAGTTCAAGAAGAAGTCACTAAATCAACAACATTGCTTGCTGCATCAGCAACAAATGCTGCTTATGCAGAACAACGTGAACGTCTTGGTAACGCCGTTGAGGGGCTGATGACTAAGATTACAAATGCAGGTTTTACTGGTAATTCAGTAGTTAACGGTGTTGCAGCAGTTACTGCACAGTTGGATGCTGTGGCTAGAGGTGCTTATGACACTAATGCGTCACTTGGTGAGGCTAGCTATAAGCAAAAAGCAAACCTTATTGTTACGAATAAAAACCAAGCAAGTTATTTCAAAACCACTGGAACAGCAAGTCTCAATGATGGAACGGTGACCTTGACTCAAAATACCGGTGGACAAGCAGGTGCTTATACCCTTAAAACCAAGGTGGATATGAATGAAAGTTTCACCTTAACAGGTAAAATCAACCTTGGTAATGCCTACGAGGGTAATAGTTCTGCTGGACACTATGGTGGTGACGGTATTGCGGCGATCTTTTCGACGGGTAAAATCGGTGAAATCGGTAATGCCAATGGAAATGGTTCTGGTGCCAGTCTTGGTATGGGAGGAACAAACCTTCCACGTTCCTTTGGATTTAAATTAGATACTTGGCATAATACGTCTCAGCCTAATAGCAGTCAGTATGCTAACGCAGATCCTGCAAAAGTTAGAAACTCAGCTTTTGGGGCCTTTGTTACTACGTCAAATACTGGGGTAGCTACAACAGATACAATTAGTGCCGAAAAATTACAGACACTTCCAACCGATAATACGCTTAAAGATTATGTTGTTTCATATAACGGTTCGACCAAAGTTATGACAGTAACTTATGCTGGTCAAACTTGGTCTAAGAATATTCAAAGCTATTTGAATGCAAGTCGTGCTAAAACTGGTCAAAAGTCTGGGCAAGAAGAATTGGCCTTTGCTCTCTTTGCCTCAACGGGTTCAGGAACAAACTTACAACAATTTAATCTTGAAAGATTTGACTATTCTGCAAGAGGGGCCTATGTAACGGTAAAATTTATTGATGCAGATACTGGTGAGGAAATTCCAGGTAAAGATGAAGTCTTGATTCAACAAGAAGCTGGAACAACGGTGAATCTGTCATCCTATCTTAGCATTGATGGTTATGAGTTAAGAGCAACTAATGTTGCGACAGCAAAAGGTTTTGTTTCAGATAATACAGTTAGAGTCCTTGAAGGTAGTCAAGGAATCACCTATTCATTCCATAAGATTAAACAAAACGAAAAGTACACGGCGACAGCAAAAGCAACAACCGTCTATACTATCCAAGATGAGTCTGCTACAGATCTAACTGCTGCAAGTAACTTTGTCACAATCACACCAGTAAATAGTGCAACAGCAGCAGTATCAGGTCAAAGTGTTACTTGGACTACACCAATTTCTACAACAACAGTTGGAACTCATACTGCTGAAGCAACGGTTACTTACTCTGATGGTTCAACGCAAACTGTTAGTGTAAATTATCAGGTCTTGCCTAAGATTGAAGCAAAGACACCTATCGTTGATATTAAAGGAAATTCTCTTCATAATGGGACCGATTCAGATAGTTATATTACAGCAGAAGCGACAAGTGAATCACATACGACACAGTGGACTAACACATCAACAGGTACTAGCTCAACCAGTCTTCCATTAACTACGGATAATGCAGGAGAATTTAATTACACGGTTACTAGAACTTATGATGTCGGCCGTTACGGGACAACAAGTAGTAGTTCAGACTTGTTATCAACAAGTTCTACCCTTACACATAAAGTGTACGATATTACACCGGTTCCGCATACTTTCGAGCAGAATGTCAATGATTCTAACTACCAGAATAGTCTAGATTCTTCTGGATGGATTACGACAGATAATAGTTTATCTATTAAAAGTGTAAAATTTGCAAACAATACAGTACCTGATATCACCACTCCAGGTAAATATACAATGACTGTTGAGGTAGTGGTATCAGAAGATGGAACTGGAAATTCCTATACGGTAACAGTCCCAGTTACCTATACCGTTACACCAAACAGTGAAAGCTTATCAACTTCTACATCGCTCTCAGAAAGCAGAAGTGAGAGTATTGTTAAGTCTAAATCGGAATCTTTAAGGGAATCCGAATCCGCTTCAACGAGTGAACGGGAATCCAAATCATTGAGCAAGTCCGAGTCAGCATCAGCATCAGTATCTGCCTCCGAATCCAATTTGCTTTCAGCGTCAGAGAGCGCTTCAGTGAGTGTATCGCAATCCGAGTCTAACTCGCTTTCAGCGTCAGAAAGTGCGTCAGTAAGTGAGTCCCAATCCGAATCCAACTCGCTTTCAGCGTCAGAGAGTGCTTCAGTGAGCGCATCTCAATCCGAGTCTAACTCGCTTTCAGCGTCAGAAAGTGCTTCAGTGTCTGAGTCCCAATCCGAATCCAACTCGCTTTCAGCGTCAGAGAGTGCGTCAGTGTCTGAATCTCAATCAGAATCTAACTCGCTTTCAGCGTCAGAAAGTGCGTCAGTGTCTGAGTCACAGTCTCTATCCAATTCTCTTTCAGCGTCAGAAAGTGCATCAGTAAGTGAATCACAGTCAGAATCTAATTCGCTTTCAGCGTCAGAGAGTGCTTCAGTGTCTGAATCACAGTCAGAATCAAATTCGCTATCAGCGTCAGAAAGTGCTTCAGTAAGTGAATCACAGTCAGAATCTAACTCGCTATCAGCGTCAGAAAGTGCTTCAGTAAGTGAATCACAGTCAGAATCCAACTCTCTTTCAGCGTCAGAAAGTGCGTCCGTGTCTGAATCACAGTCAGAATCTAACTCGCTTTCATCGTCAGAGAGTGCATCAGTGTCTGAGTCACAGTCTTTATCCAATTCGCTTTCGGCTTCAGAGAGTGCTTCAGTGTCTGAGTCTCAGTCTCTATCCAATTCCCTTTCAGCGTCAGAGAGTGCTTCAGTGTCTGAATCTCAATCAGAATCTAACTCTCTTTCAGCGTCAGAGAGTGCTTCAGTGTCTGAGTCCCAGTCTCTATCCAATTCGCTTTCATCGTCAGAGAGTGCTTCAGTGTCTGAATCTCAATCAGAATCTAACTCTCTTTCAGCGTCAGAAAGTGCTTCAGTGTCTGAGTCCCAGTCTCTATCCAATTCGCTTTCATCGTCAGAGAGTGCTTCAGTAAGTGAGTCTCAATCCGAGTCAAATTCTATTTCGGCATCAGAGAGTGCTTCAGTGTCTGAGTCCCAATCGGAATCCAACTCGCTTTCAGCATCAGAAAGTGCGTCAGTATCTGAATCACAATCCGAGTCAAACTCTCTTTCAGCATCAGAAAGTGCTTCAGTAAGTGAATCACAATCTGAGTCAAATTCTATTTCGGCATCAGAAAGTGCTTCAGTATCTGAGTCACAATCTGAATCCAATTCCCTTTCAGCGTCAGAGAGTTCTTCAGTGTCTGAGTCACAATCCGAGTCCAACTCGCTTTCAGCATCAGAAAGTGCTTCAGTAAGTGAATCACAATCTGAGTCAAATTCTATTTCGGCATCAGAAAGTGCTTCAGTAAGTGAATCTCAATCCGAGTCAAATTCTATTTCGGCATCAGAGAGTGCTTCAGTATCTGAGTCACAATCCGAGTCCAACTCAATTTCGGCATCAGAGAGTGCTTCAGTTTCAGCAAGTCAATCTGTTTCAAATTCAGTAGTTTCTTCATTGAGTGTTTCGGCTTTTGAAAGCTTATCGCAAGCATTTAGTGCGTCAATTTCTACCATCCTTTCGACAGTTGATTCTATTTCGAAATCAGCATCAAGCTTTATTTCTACAAGTGAGTCACTCTCAATGTCTGCTTCGACATCGTTGAGTACATCTGGATCATTAAGTGCGTCAGTTTCGTCAAGCGAATCAACTTCACTAAGCGAGTCATCAAGTACGAGCGCTTCAGTTTCAACGAGCCAGTCAGTATCTAACTCATTATCATCGTCATTAAGTGCGTCAGTTTCGTCAAGCGAATCAACTTCACTAAGCGAGTCATCAAGCACAAGCGCCTCAGTTTCGGCGAGTCAATCCGTCTCAACTTCAGTTTCGGCGTCGGTAAGTGCTTCAATCTCAACCAGTGAATCAACATCACTCAGTGAGTCAGCAAGTACCAGTGCCTCAGTATCAACGAGTCAGTCAGTATCTAACTCATTGTCATCGTCATTAAGTGCTTCAGTCTCACTCAGCGAATCAACATCACTCAGTGAGTCAGCAAGTACGAGTGCTTCAGTTTCAACGAGTCAATCGGTTTCTGGTTCATTGAGCGTCTCAGAATCAGCAAGTACTTCAGTCTCACTCAGTGAATCAATGTCACTCAGCGAGTCATCAAGCACAAGCGCCTCAGTTTCAGCGAGTCAATCCGTCTCAACGTCAGTCTCTGACTCGCAAAGCAAAAGCGCTTCAATCTCAACGAGTCAATCAGTTTCTGATTCAATGAGCGTCTCAGAGTCAGCAAGTGCTTCAACTAGCATTTCAGCTTCAGTCTCACTCAGTGAATCAATGTCACTCAGTGAGTCATCAAGTACCAGTGCCTCAGTATCAACGAGTCAGTCCGTCTCAACGTCAGTCTCTGACTCGCAAAGCGCAAGCGCCTCAATCTCGACGAGCCAATCAATTTCCGGTTCATTGAGCGTCTCAGAGTCAGCCAGTGCTTCAAGTAGCGTTTCAGCTTCATTAAGTGCTTCAGTCTCAACAAGTGAATCCACATCACTAAGTGAGTCAGTAAGTACCAGTGCCTCAGTTTCAGCGAGTCAGTTCGTCTCAATGTCAGTTTCTGAATCACAAAGCACAAGCGCCTCAGTTTCAACGAGTCAGTCCGTCTCAACGTCAGTCTCTGAATCACAAAGCACAAGCGCTTCAATTTCAACGAGCCAATCAGTTTCCGATTCATTAAGTGCTTCAGTCTCAACCAGCGCTTCAGTTTCACTCAGCGAATCAACATCACTCAGTGAGTCAGCAAGCACAAGCGCCTCAGTTTCAGCGAGTCAGTCAGTTTCAACGTCAGTTTCTGAATCACAAAGTACGAGTGCTTCAGTCTCACTTAGCGAATCAACATCACTCAGTGAGTCAGCAAGTACAAGCGCCTCAGTTTCAGCGAGCCAATCAGTCTCTGGTTCATTGAGCGTCTCAGAGTCAATCAGTGCTTCAGTCTCACTCAGCGAATCAACATCACTCAGTGAGTCGGTAAGTACCAGTGCCTCTGTTTCAGCGAGTCAATCCGTCTCAACGTCAGTTTCTGAATCACAAAGCACAAGCGCTTCAATCTCAATGAGCCAATCGGTTTCAGATTCAATGAGTGCCTCAGAATCAGCAAGCACTTCAAGCAGCGTTTCCGCTTCAGTCTCAACCAGTGAATCCACATCACTAAGTGAGTCAGTAAGTACCAGTGCCTCTGTTTCAGTGAGTCAATCCGTCTCAATGTCAGTTTCTGAATCACAAAGCACAAGCGCCTCAATCTCAACGAGCCAATCGGTTTCAGATTCAATGAGTGCTTCAGAATCAGCAAGTGCAAGTACCAGTGCTTCTGTTTCAACGAGTCAATCCGTCTCAACGTCAGTTTCTGAATCACAAAGCACAAGCGCTTCAATCTCAACGAGCCAATCGGTTTCTAATTCATTGAGCGTATCGGAATCAGCAAGTGCAAGTACCAGTGCTTCTGTTTCAACGAGTCAATCAGTCTCAATGTCAGTCTCTGAATCACAAAGCACAAGCGCTTCAATCTCAATGAGCCAATCGGTTTCAGATTCAATGAGTGCCTCAGAATCAGCAAGCACTTCATTGTCTGCTTCAATGACTACTTCAGCATCATCTTCTGAAGTTAAAGATCCTAAGCATAAGCACGGTAGCCAAGCTCTTCCTAAGACTGGTGAGGAAGACTCATCGGCAGCTCTTGCTTTAGGTGCTTTGGCAACGGCAACAGGTCTTGCCTTTCTTGCCAAACGTAAGAAAGAAGAAGAGGGTGAAGACTTCTAATCGTCAGCAAGTCTCATTCTTACCTTCTCATTAAGATTTATAATATCCCTCATCATTTGAGCTTTTCTCAATGGTGGGGGATTTTTGCTTATCTAAAAAGACTAATAGTTTTAATATATCCAGATTTCTTATTTGTTGGGGTGCATTTGAATAGATTTGGGAATGTATAAGTTCAGGGAAAGCAAGTTTGAAATGAGATTTTTTGCTCAATTTTATGATAAAATTAGAAGGAGTATTTTAATCAAAAAATTAATGGAGTAAGTATGTTTTTTAGAAGGAATGAAGGTCAATATCGTGAAACGGACCGTGTGACACGTTTTAAACTGGTAAAGTCAGGTAAGCACTGGCTTCGTGCAGCGACTTCAAACTTTGGTCTTTTTAAGGTGCTAAGAGGAGGAGTGGATTTACCTTCGATCAGTACCCAGCAGGTGGAAGTGGATTCATCTGCTTTCTCAGGACACTCGCTCCTTAAGGGAGTGCTTGCTACGGGGGCTTTGCTAGGTGGGGCTGTTGTGACTCACGTGACTCATGCGGAAGAAGTGACAGATGAGCCAGTTTTGGAAAGCCAAGCTGGAGCTGAGGCTGATCTTTTAGTTGCATCAGAATCAGCTGTTATTGGCAATATTGGTTCTGTGTCTGGTGTCCAAGAGAGTCAGGTAAATAGTCAAGAGTCATCTGAAGCTGCGTCAAGTCAGACTTCCGAGACTTCTTTAAATGAGTCCTTGTCAAGCAGTCAATCTATTTCAGCTTCTGAACAGGCTTCAAAATCTGCCTCTCTGTCACTAAGTGCTTCGATTTCGACTTCCTTGTCAGCTTCTCTAGCTTCTCAATCGGAATCAGCGAGTCAGACGGCTTCTCATAGTTTGTCTGAGAGTAGGCTTACAGGCTCTTCAGAGCGTGATGACAGCATATCTAATCAATCATTTAGCAAGAGTGATAGTGTTGCCTCTCAAGAGGGTGTGAATCTTGTCAGCTCGGATTCGGCCATGTTACATGCTTCTTTGGCATCCGAAGCTCTTGTTAATCGTCAATTGTCTGACACTGCAAACGGTCTGTTGGCTGTTTCGCTTGTGTCTAATACTGAGCGTTCAGATCAAGAAAAGCGTCTCAAAGATTTGGCCTTAGAGATTTATACTTATAAAGCTCAAGCACTTGATTTGCCAAATACGGCTGCGGCTATTCTGAAGGGAAATCAAGCCTTGGATGCTATTCGTATCAGTCTGGCTGATAGTGGCGTTGACATGGCCCCTACACTTACACAAGCAAGACAGGCTAGAAATAGTCTTGCTAATGCGGTGTTGCGTGCGACATCTGGTCAGCGTGACCCTCGAAATGGTGCTATCATTGGTGCTGATAATAGCTTGCGTAATCCTTATTATAACTTAGGTCCTAACAATGGCTTGATTTCTGCTTATAACTCTGACTACATCAATCAGGCCTATCAAGTTGTTGAATCAAAACCAACACAATACAGTATTCGTAGTATTGGTTACACCTCATATAGTGATCGTGTCAATGGTATCAATATTCCCCAAACAACTGCTTTGAGAAATAGCTCCGTTGCTTTTAATGTTATGGGGACAGTTGGGGCTGATCAGGTCGTAACTCCGGGAAGAACGTACACACTTTCTTTTGTGGTTGCCAATAATGCGAATCAAACAGTGACACGTTCTTTGCGTATCCAGGTCTTACCTCAAAATGATGGGATTCGCAACCCGATTAAGGCAGTGACAACGGGTACTTTTGTCAATGACACGAGCAATCTCGCTCAGGCTGAAAAAGATAAGGTTTGGGAAACTTTTAAGGCGACAAATCCAAATATTGCGACCTCTAAGGACTTTAAGTCTTATTCCGTCTCAGCGACAGGTGTAGTGACCATTACCTATAAGGATAATACCTCTAACGATGTGACTGCTCCTGTCAAACGCCTGCCTGCCCCAACGGTGGCGACAAGGCTGTTGGATAAAGCCTATACACAGACAGCTGTAACGGTAACAGGAGCTGAACCAGGGTCAACCGTTGTTTTATACAATAATGATGATGAGGTCGGAACAGCAGTGGCAAATGCTTCTGGCCAAGCGATTGTGACGCCAACGGTTAAGTTACAAACTGGTGGTGTAACGGCTAAAGCTCGCATCATGTATGGTAATTACCCTGTTTATTCAGATGCTAGTAACTCGGTTGCAGTCACAGATAGCACACGACCTGAAGTGGCTGCCAAGTTGACTGTCAATGGTGTCGAACCCAAGTCTACACCCCTTGAAGGTGGTGGAAAAAACTACATTATCTATGCGGGTGATGATGCAGTTTTGACCTTTACCGCTACTGATGATAGTGGCAAGCTCAAAGAAATGAAGATTGTTGCCAGAGCTAATTTGGATGACAATGCTTTGAACGGTAATTTCCTTGGTGGTACCCAATACGGTACGGGGAATGTAGCGCCAATTACAGGTGATATTACGGCAACAAGTGCCAATCCGGCAACCATTACGACAACTATTCATTTGAAGGATGATTTGACCTATTCTGCCCGTAACACCTGGCAGCGTAATGTTGCTGCTATTGACAATGCGTCGAATATGAACCGTCCAAATGGTTTGGGTGAAATTCGGATGACGCAGGGACGTCTTGCAGATCGTACGCCAGGTGTTGCGCCAACGACGACCATTCAGGTGACAAGCCTGACTGCTCTGACAGAGACAGATAAGAGTAAGATTATTGCGGCTGTGTCGGCCTTGAACCCAGAAGCAGCTAATCGTATTAAGTCTTATACAGTCAATAATGATGGCACGGTGACAATTACTTATAAGGATGATACGACAAATACCGTGACGGTACCCTTGTCTAATAGTGACTATAGCAAGTCTCTTTCTAATAGTACGAGTGAATCTGTGAAACAGTCAGCATCTACAAGTACGTCCGTGAGTACAGTGGTGTCAAGGAATGTTTCAAATTCACTAAAACAATCTCTCTCAGTGAGTTCCTCTTTGAGCACGGTCAAGTCTCGCAGTTTATCACAATCTTTGAGCACATCGGTACGAACCAGCCAGTCCGCTTCTACAAGTGAGTCCTTGAGTACAGTCAAGTCTCGTAGTTTATCACAATCTTTGAGCACATCGGTACGAACCAGCCAGTCCGTTTCCACAAGTGAGTCCTTGAGTACAGTCAAGTCTCGCAGTTTATCACAATCTTTGAGCACATCGGTACGAACCAGCCAGTCCGTTTCCACAAGTGCATCCTTGAGTACCGTTAAATCACAAAGCTTGTCCCAGTCTTTGAGTGAGTCAGTTAAGACCAGCGTTTCTCGCAGTGAATCTGCGTCAACGAGTGCGTCCTTGAGTACAGTTAAGTCTCGCAGTTTATCGCAGTCATTGAGCACATCGGTACGAACCAGCCAGTCCGTTTCCACAAGTGCGTCCTTGAGTACATCGAAGTCACAAAGCTTGTCCCAGTCCTTGAGCGAGTCAGTCAAGACCAGTGTTTCTCACAGTGAATCTGCGTCAACGAGTGCGTCCTTGAGTACATCGAAGTCACAAAGCTTGTCTCAATCCTTGAGCGATTCAGTCAAGACGAGTGTTTCTCGCAGTGAATCTGCGTCAACGAGTGCGTCTTTGAGTACCGTTAAATCACAAAGTTTGTCTCAATCCTTGAGCGATTCAGTCAAGACTAGTGTCTCTCGTAGTGAATCTGCGTCAACGAGTGCGTCCTTGAGTACCGAGAAGTCACAAAGCTTGTCTCAATCCTTGAGCGATTCAGTCAAGACGAGTGTTTCTCGCAGTGAATCTGCGTCAACGAGTGCGTCTTTGAGTACCGTTAAATCACAAAGTTTGTCTCAATCCTTGAGCGATTCAGTCAAGACTAGTGTCTCTCGTAGTGAATCTGCGTCAACGAGTGCGTCGTTGAGTGAGGTGAAGTCACAAAGCTTATCACAATCCTTGAGCGATTCAGTCAAGACGAGTGTTTCTCGCAGTGGATCTGCCTCCACGAGTGCGTCTTTGAGTACCAAGAAGTCACAAAGCTTATCCCAGTCTTTGAGTGAGTCAGTCAAGACTAGCGTTTCTCGCAGTGAATCTGCGTCAACGAGTGCGTCTTTGAGTACCGTTAAGTCACAAAGCTTATCCCAGTCTTTGAGTGAATCAGTCAAGACTAGCGTCTCTCGCAGTGAATCTGCGTCAACGAGTGCGTCCTTGAGTACCGAGAAGTCACAAAGCTTATCCCAGTCTTTGAGTGAGTCAGTCAAGACTAGCGTTTCTCGCAGTGAGTCCGCCTCAGCGAGTGCGTCCTTGAGTACATCGAAGTCACAAAGCTTATCCCAGTCTTTGAGTGAGTCAGTCAAGACTAGCATTTCTCGCAGTGAGTCCGCCTCAGCGAGTGCGTCTTTGAGTACCGAGAAGTCACAAAGCTTATCCCAGTCTTTGAGTGAGTCAGTCAAGACTAGCGTTTCTCGCAGTGAATCTGCGTCAACGAGTGCGTCCTTGAGTACCGAGAAGTCACAAAGCTTATCCCGGTCTTTGAGCGATTCAGTCAAGACGAGTGTTTCTCGCAGAGAATCTGCCTCCACGAGTCTGTCTTTGAGTTCTTCGGTTTCAACAAGTCAGTCCGTATCGAATTCCTTAAGCTCATCAGTAAGTGCCTCTGTCTCAACGAGTGAATCCGTATCGAACTCGCTAAGCACATCTTTTAGTACCTCGGTTTCAACAAGCCAATCTGTATCGAACTCGTTGAGTAGCTCATTGAGTACTTCGGTTTCAACGAGCCAGTCTGTATCAAACTCGTTAAGTAACTCGTTGAACGCATCGGTTTCAACAAGCCAATCTGTATCGAATTCTTTGAGTTCATCGTTGAGCGCTTCAGTGTCAGTGAGTCAATCTACTTCAAATTCCTTGAGTACATCATTGAGTTCTTCAGTCTCAACAAGTCAATCAGCTTCAAATTCTTTGAGTACATCGCTGAGTACTTCGGTTTCAACAAGTCAATCCGTATCGAATTCCTTGAGTACATCTTTGAGCGCTTCAGTCTCAACAAGCCAATCTGTATCGAATTCTTTGAGTTCATCATTGAGTTCTTCAGTCTCAACAAGTGAATCCGTATCGAACTCGTTAAGTACCTCCTTGAGTACTTCAGTTTCAACGAGTCAGTCTGTATCAAACTCGCTAAGCACATCGTTAAGTTCTTCGGTGTCAGCTAGTCAGTCCGTATCAAACTCATTAAGTGCGTCACTGAGTTCCTCAGTCTCAACAAGTCAATCTACTTCAAATTCTTTAAGTACATCCTTGAGTACTTCAGTCTCAACAAGTGAATCCGTATCGAA
>NZ_JASUZV010000001.1:313366-314044 GCF_030284685.1 Streptococcus raffinosi | reverse complement strand
TCAACAAGTCAATCTACTTCAAATTCTTTAAGTACATCCTTGAGTACTTCAGTCTCAACAAGTGAATCCGTATCGAACTCGTTGAGTAGCTCCTTGAGTACTTCAGTTTCAACGAGTCAGTCTGTATCAAACTCGCTAAGCACATCGTTAAGTTCTTCGGTGTCAGCTAGTCAGTCCGTATCAAACTCATTAAGTGCGTCACTGAGTTCCTCAGTCTCAACAAGTCAATCTACTTCAAATTCTTTAAGTACATCCTTGAGTACTTCAGTCTCAACAAGTGAATCCGTATCGAATTCCTTGAGTACATCTTTGAGCGCTTCGGTTTCAACGAGTGAATCCGTATCGAACTCGTTAAGTACCTCCTTGAGTACTTCAGTTTCAACGAGTCAGTCTGTATCAAACTCGCTAAGCACATCGTTAAGTTCTTCGGTGTCAGCTAGTCAGTCCGTATCAAACTCATTAAGTGCGTCACTGAGTTCCTCAGTCTCAACAAGTCAATCTACTTCAAATTCTTTAAGTACATCCTTGAGTACTTCAGTCTCAACAAGTGAATCCGTATCGAACTCGTTGAGTAGCTCCTTGAGTACTTCGGTTTCAACGAGTCAGTCCGTATCGAACTCGCTAAGCACATCTTTGAGTTCTTCAGTCTCAACAAGTCAATCAGCTTCAAATTCCTTG
>NZ_JASUZV010000001.1:0-313266 GCF_030284685.1 Streptococcus raffinosi | reverse complement strand
AGTACATCTTTGAGCGCTTCAGTTTCAACAAGTCAGTCTGTATCGAATTCCTTGAGTACATCTTTGAGCGCTTCAGTTTCAACAAGTCAGTCTGTATCGAATTCCTTGAGTACATCTTTGAGCGCTTCAGTCTCAACAAGCCAATCTGTATCGAATTCTTTGAGTACATTGCTGAGCGCTTCAGTCTCAACAAGCCAGTCCGTATCGAATTCTTTGAGTACATCCTTGAGTACTTCGGTCTCAACAAGTCAGTCTTTATCAAACTCGTTAAGCACATCTTTGAGTACTTCGGTTTCAACGAGTCAATCTTTATCAAACTCGTTGAGTACATCATTGAGTTCTTCGGTTTCAACGAGTGAATCCGTATCGAATTCCTTGAGTACATCCTTGAGTACTTCGGTTTCAACGAGCCAGTCCGTATCAAACTCGTTAAGTGCTTCCTTGAGTATTTCGGTTTCAACGAGTCAGTCTTTATCAAACTCGTTAAGCACATCATTGAGTTCTTCGGTTTCAACAAGTCAATCAGCTTCAAATTCTTTGAGTTCATCTTTGAGCGCTTCAGTCTCAACAAGTCAATCTGTATCGAATTCTTTGAGTTCATCATTGAGTTCTTCAGTCTCAACCAGTGAATCCGTATCGAACTCGTTAAGTACCTCCTTGAGTACTTCAGTTTCAACGAGTCAGTCTGTATCAAACTCGTTTAGTATCTTCTTGAGTACTTCGGTTTCAACGAGTGAATCAGTATCGAACTCTCAAAGTACATCATTGAGTTCTTCAGTATCTGAATTCCAATCGGAATCTAACTCCCTTTCAGCGTCAGAGAGTGCTTCAGTGTCTGAATCTCAGTCTGAATCAAATTCACTTTCATCGTCAGAAAGTGCGTCAGTATCTGAGTCTCAATCGGAATCCAACTCGATTTCAGCGTCAGAGAGTGCTTCAGTGTCTGAATCTCAGTCTGAATCCAATTCTCTTTCAGCATCAGAAAGTGCGTCAGTGTCTGAGTCACAATCGGAATCCAACTCTCTTTCAGCGTCAGAAAGTGCATCGGTATCTGAATCTCAATCCGAATCTAACTCTCTTTCATCGTCAGAGAGTGCGTCAGTTTCAACAAGTCAATCTGTTTCAAATTCAGTAGTTTCTTCATTGAGTGTTTCGGCTTTTGAAAGCTTATCGCAAGCATTTAGTGCGTCAATTTCTACCATCCTTTCGACAGTTGATTCTATTTCGAAATCAGCATCAAGCTTTATTTCTACAAGTGAGTCACTCTCAATGTCTGCTTCGACATCGTTGAGTACATCTGGTTCATTAAGTGCGTCAGTTTCGTCAAGCGAATCAACTTCACTAAGCGAGTCAGCAAGTACCAGTGCCTCAGTATCAACGAGTCAGTCAGTATCAAACTCATTATCATCGTCATTAAGTGCGTCAGTCTCAACCAGTGAATCAATGTCACTCAGTGAGTCATCAAGTACAAGTGCCTCAGTATCAGCGAGCCAGTCCGTCTCAACGTCAGTTTTTGAATCACAAAGCACAAGCGTTTCAATCTCAACGAGCCAATCAATTTCCGGTTCATTGAGCGTCTCAGAGTCAGCAAGTGCTTCAAGTAGCGTTTCTGCTTCAGTCTCAATCAGTGAATCAATGTCACTTAGTGAGTCATCAAGTACCAGTGCTTCTGTTTCAACGAGTCAATCCGTCTCAACTTCTGTTTCAGCGTCGGTAAGTGCCTCAGTATCAACGAGCCAGTCAGTATCAAACTCATTGTCATCGTCATTAAGTGCTTCAGTCTCAATCAGTGAATCCACGTCACTTAGTGAGTCATCAAGTACCAGTGCTTCAGTTTCAACGAGTCAATCCGTCTCAACGTCAGTTTTTGAATCACAAAGCACAAGCGCTTCAATTTCAACGAGCCAATCAGTTTCAGGTTCATTGAGCGTATCGGAATCAGAAAGTGCAAGTACAAGCGCCTCAGTTTCAATGAGCCAATCGGTTTCAGATTCAATTAGTGCCTCAGAGTCAGCAAGTGCTTCAACTAGCATTTCAGCTTCAGTCTCACTCAGCGAATCAACATCACTCAGTGAGTCAGTAAGTACCAGTGCCTCAGTTTCAGCGAGTCAATCCGTCTCAACGTCAGTCTCTGAATCGCAAAGCACGAGCGCCTCAATTTCAACGAGCCAATCAATTTCCGCTTCATTGAGCGTCTCAGAATCAGAAAGTGCAAGTACCAGTGCCTCAGTTTCAGCGAGTCAATCCGTCTCAACGTCAGTCTCTGAATCACAAAGCGCAAGTGCCTCAATTTCAGATTCAATGAGTGCTTCAGAATCAGCAAGTGAATCCACATCACTCAGTGAGTCAGCAAGTGCTTCAAGTAGCGTTTCCGCTTCATTAAGTGCTTCAGTCTCACTCAGTGAATCAACGTCACTAAGTGAGTCAGTAAGTACCAGTGCCTCAGTTTCAACGAGTCAATCAATTTCCGGTTCATTGAGCGTCTCAGAATCAGAAAGTGCAAGCACAAGCGCCTCAGTTTCTAATTCATTGAGCGTATCGGAATCAGCAAGTGCAAGTACCAGTGCTTCTGTTTCAACGAGTCAATCCGTCTCAACGTCAGTTTTTGAATCACAAAGCACAAGCGCTTCAATTTCAACGAGCCAATCAGTTTCAGGTTCATTGAGCGTATCGGAATCAGAAAGTGCAAGTACAAGCGCCTCAGTTTCAATGAGCCAATCGGTTTCAGATTCAATTAGTGCCTCAGAGTCAGCAAGTGCTTCAACTAGCATTTCAGCTTCAGTCTCACTCAGCGAATCAACATCACTCAGTGAGTCAGTAAGTACCAGTGCCTCAGTTTCAGCGAGTCAATCCGTCTCAACGTCAGTCTCTGAATCGCAAAGCACGAGCGCCTCAATTTCAACGAGCCAATCAATTTCCGCTTCATTGAGCGTCTCAGAATCAGAAAGTGCAAGTACCAGTGCCTCAGTTTCAGCGAGTCAATCCGTCTCAACGTCAGTCTCTGAATCACAAAGCGCAAGTGCCTCAATTTCAGATTCAATGAGTGCTTCAGAATCAGCAAGTGAATCCACATCACTCAGTGAGTCAGCAAGTGCTTCAAGCAGCGTTTCCGCTTCAGTAAGTGTCTCAACTTCAATGAGTGAATCAGCAAGCACTTCATTATCTGCTTCAATGACTACTTCAGCATCATCTTCTGAAGTTAAAGATCCTAAGCATAAGCACGGTAGCCAAGCTCTTCCTAAAACTGGTGAGGAAGAATCATCGGCAGCTTTTGCTTTAGGTGCTTTGGCAACGGCAACAGGTCTTGCCTTTCTTGTCAAACGTAAGAAAGATGACGAAGAGAGTGAAGATTATTAATTTGTAGCTTTCTAAATAAGTCATTGAATACTTAGTTAAGTGAAAGACACCTCAAGCGTGGGTGTCAAAGACAAGTCACTAGTGGACAAAGACACGATTATCAAAAAATACGAATCCCTTGGTTTTGCGGAAAATGGTATGCAAATGCAGTCCATTTACGGTGCTTATGCCAATGTTCTTAAAATGGGATTCAAGATATTTTAGGTTTAGAGGAGTAGCTATGACACATAACATCTTATGTGTGACGGATTTAGATGGAACTTTTGTCAAAAATTCCATTCAAATCCATCCAGAAGATTTGCAGGCTTATGAAAAATTGTCTGCCTATAGTGATTTTGCCATTGCGACAGGACGCTCTGTTAAGGAAATTACTTATATTGCTGAACGTAATCACCTTAATGTGGTCTGTGCTATTGGCTATAACGGTGCAGTCGTTACTGAGAAGGATCAGGTTGTATTTTCGAAAACGTTACCTCCAACGGATGTTGATAACTTATTGAAATATCTCAAGGAAGAATCAATTACTTTCGATGCTCTAGATAATCAGGAAAGAGTTGGAAACTTTAATCATGAGGATAAGCGTCGTTTATGGAATATGCCCATCCTCTGTATGGACAATCTTTATGAAAATGTTCGCCAACGTTGTCTTTACAAATTTAACCTTCGACCAGAGGCGGACAAGGCTGAGACCTATGTCCCAGAACTTAAAGCTCGTTTTCCTAATTTAGAATTTTATCAATCAGGGAGCACTCGTATAGAAGTGACTGCCAAAGGGGTTTCTAAGGGAAGCGGATTAGAGCTTTTAAAAAGGCATTATCAACCAGTTGTAGCATTTGGTGATTCAGGTAATGACATCTCCATGTTTGAGGTGGCAGACATCTCTTACTGTATGTCACATGCCCCAGAGGTCGTCAAAGAAGTAGCAACTTACGTCGTAGATAACTTTGCAGATGCCGTTACGCATTTGGAAAACTTATTAGACTTATGAGCTAACATTCAATATCTAAAATAAAAGTAGATTAGGGTCAGGTCCTAATCTACTTTTTGTTATGCCTTGCTTGGGATTGAATAGCTTAGATAGTTAGAATTTACTCTTTCTATGAGAAGTTCCCCTAAAAAAGACACCATCTTTAGTGACCTAAGGGGTCGACCAGGGTGATGTTTTTTGAGTTTTGGGGAGAGAAAGCCTTAAGGATTTGGCCATTTTTCATTAGATTTTCTTGTCTAAGTATTAAAATTGATGGTTTATCAATAGTCATTTTAAATAGCGGTAGTATCATCCTTTATTTCTCTTTAAGTACAAACAAAATGGCTGATTTTCTATTTCAAAATGCTCATTTCTAACTAATTGTCTTAAAAAATTGAAGTGACTTTTCTAAAAATTATGAAAATTCATCAGATTTTATTGAAAAAATGCTTTCAATGTTTTAGAATTAAGCTATTAATGGGAAAAAGGAGTCTTTTTATATGGACAAAAAAGTACATTATAAAATGCACAAAGTTAAGAAACAATGGGTAACCATCGCCGTGGCAGGATTGTCAGTAGGTGCGGTCTCAGCTGTTTCTTTAGGGACTAACGACGGTGTCGTTCAGGCCGACGAACACACGGATGCTAGCGTAGCCATCCCCGATATTACTGTTGACACGGGTACTGTATCTAATGATACAGCAACAACTCAAGATCCAACAGCAGTAGTTGCGACAACAAATGATGTCACTACTGACCAAGCAGCACCAGTAGCAACATTTGCTTTGACAACGGATACAACTAACACAGCAGCAACCAATGCAGTAGATACAACTGCACCAACTGTTACGGACCGTGCGGTTGATACGGCTACCCCAGTTGGTACGGATCGTGCGGTTGATACGGCTACCCCAGTTGGTACGGATCGTGCAGTAGATCCAACAACACCAGCTGCTACGACAGACCGTGCAGCCAATACAGCAACTGACACAAGAGCAGTTACGGATCAAGCAGCGACACGTGAACGTCGTGCGGCAACGGGGACTCGTCGTGGTCCTTCAGGAGGCCGCCGTGCCACACCAGTTAATGGCAACACAAACATTGCCAATAACGGCAATAATACTGTTACAGTTGTCAATAATGATCTTCCAGCCACAAATAATGTTGTTGCTGACGGTCCAAGCCACATCAAGACCATCAATGGTAAAGAATACTATGTTGAAGATGACGGTACTGTTCGTAAGAACTATGTCCTTGAACGTAACGGCGGTAGCCAATACTTTAATGCCGAAACTGGTGAATTGTCTAACCAAAAAGACTATCGTTTCGATAAAAATGGTGGCACTGGTTCAGCAGCTGATAGCACAACCAACACAAATGTTACTGTAAATGGTGATAAGAACGCCTTTTATGGTACAACTGAAAAAGATATCGAACTCGTTGATGGTTACTTCACTGCCAACACATGGTACCGTCCTAAAGAAATTTTGAAAGACGGTAAAGAGTGGACAGCCTCAACTGAAAATGACAAACGTCCATTACTGACTGTTTGGTGGCCAAGCAAGGCTATCCAAGCCAGCTACCTCAACTACATGAGAGAAGAAGGGTTGGGAACAAACCAAACCTTTACCTCATATAGTTCACAAACACAGATGGACCAAGCAGCCCTTGAAGTGCAAAAACGTATCGAAGAACGTATTGCGCGTGAAGGAAACACGGACTGGTTGCGCACTACCATCAAAAATTTTGTCAAAACACAACCTGGATGGAACTCAACTTCTGAGAACCTTGATAATAGCGACCACTTGCAAGGCGGTGCCCTTCTTTACAACAACAGTAATCGCACAAGTTATGCTAATTCAGATTATCGCTTCTTGAACCGCACACCGACGCAACAAGATGGCACACGTCGCTACTTTAAAGATAATTCATCAGGTGGTTTTGAATTTCTTCTAGCAAACGATATTGACAATTCGAACCCAGCCGTTCAAGCTGAACAATTAAACTGGCTTCACTATATCATGAACATTGGTACCCTTACAGGTGGTAACTCTGATGAAAACTTTGATGGTGTTCGTGTCGATGCTGTGGATAATGTCAATGCCGACCTTCTTCAAATTGCTTCAGATTATTTCAAAGCTAAGTATGGTGTTGAAAAGAGCGAAGAGGAAGCCATCAAGCACCTTTCTATTCTTGAAGCCTGGTCTCATAATGATGCATACTACAATGAAGATACTAAAGGTGCCCAATTACCAATGGATGATCCATTGCGTTTAGCCATGGTATTTTCTTTCCTACGCCCAATTGGGAACCGTTCAGGTCTTGAACCACTTATTACCAATAGTCTGAATGACCGTTCAGAAAGTAAGAAAAATACAAAACGTATGGCTAACTATACTTTTGTTCGTGCCCACGACTCAGAAGTTCAATCAGTAATTGGCCAAATCATCAAAAATGAAATCAACCCACAATCAACTGGGAATACCTTCACTCTTGATGAAATGAAGAAAGCCTTCAAAATCTACAATGCGGATATGCGAAGTGCCAATAAGAGATATACACAGTACAATATTCCATCTGCTTATGCCTTCATGTTAACGAATAAGGACACTGTTCCTCGTGTTTATTATGGTGATTTGTACACTGATGACGGTCAATACATGGCCCAAAAATCACCATATCATGATGCTATTTCTACGCTCTTGCAAGCTCGTATTCGTTATGCGGCTGGTGGTCAAGACATGAAGATGAGTTACGTAGGTTCAGGAAATACCAATGGTTGGGATGCTTCTGGTGTCTTAACATCAGTCCGTTACGGTAAAGGAGCGAACAACGCTTCAGATGCTGGTACTGCTGAAACTCGTAACCAAGGGATGGCTGTCATTCTTTCCAACCAACCTGCCCTTCGTTTGAATAGCAATTTGACAATCAACATGGGTGCAGCTCACAGAAACCAAGCCTATCGTCCGTTGCTTTTGACAACCTCCAATGGTGTTGCCTCTTACTTGAATGATGGCGATGCTAACGGTATTGTGAAGTATACTGATGCTAATGGTTATTTGACCTTCAATCCAGGTGAAATCAGTGGTGTTCGTAATGCTCAAGTTGATGGCTATTTAGCCGTTTGGGTACCATTAGGTGCTTCTGAAAATCAAGACGTGCGTGTGGCAGCAAGCAAATCTAAGAATAGCAGTGGTTTGGTCTATGATTCTTCAGCTGCCTTGGATTCACAAGTCATCTACGAAGGCTTCTCAAACTTCCAAGACTTCGTCCAAGACCCATCACAATACACTAACAAGAAGATTGCTGAAAATGCTAACCTCTTCAAGAAATGGGGAATCACATCATTTGAATTTGCTCCACAATACGTTTCAAGTGATGACGGTACCTTCCTTGACTCAGTTATTCAAAATGGCTATGCCTTCTCAGACCGTTATGACATTGGTATGAGTAAGGCCAACAAGTATGGTTCATTGGCAGACTTGAAAGCAGCTCTTAAATCACTTCATGCTGTAGGTATCTCAGCCATCGCTGACTGGGTGCCAGACCAAATCTACAACCTTCCAGGAGATGAAGTTGTTACAGCAACTCGTGTTAATAACTACGGAGAAACTAAAGATGGTGCCATCATCGACCATAGCCTTTATGTTGCTAAAACACGTACTTTTGGTAATGATTACCAAGGTAAATATGGTGGTGCCTACCTTGACGAATTAAAACGTCTTTACCCACAAATCTTTGACCGTGTTCAAATCTCTACTGGTAAACGCTTGACAACCGATGAGAAGATTACAAAATGGTCTGCTAAATATATGAATGGTACCAATATTCTTGACCGTGGATCAGAGTATGTCCTCAAGAATGGTCTTAGCGGTTACTATGGAACCAATGGTGGTAAAGTTAGCCTTCCAAAAGTAGTAGGAAGCAACCAATCAACGAACAATGACAACCAAAATGGTGATGGTAGCGGTAGGTTCGAAAAGAGCTGGGGCAGCGTTTACTATCGTTACAACGATGGTCAACGTGCTAGAAATGCCTTTATCAAAGATAATGATGGCAATGTTTACTACTTTGATAACACAGGCCGTATGGCGATCGGTGAAAAGACTATCAATGGCAAACAATACTTCTTCCTTGCTAATGGGGTGCAATTGCGTGATGGCTATCGTCAAAACCGTAGAGGTCAAGTCTTCTACTATGATGAAAATGGTATCATGAGTCAAACCGGTAAACCAAGTCCAAAACCAGAACCAAAACCAGATAATAACACCTCTGGCCGTAACCAATTTGTCCAAATCGGTAACAACGTTTGGGCATACTACGATGGTAATGGTAAACGTGTGACTGGTCGTCAAAACATCAACGGTCAAGAACTCTTCTTTGATAACAATGGTGTTCAAGTCAAAGGTCGTACAGCTCAGGTTGATGGTGTTACTCGTTACTTTGATGCCAATTCAGGTGAAATGGCACGCAACCGATTCGCTGAAGTTGAACCAGGTGTTTGGGCTTACTTTAACAATGATGGTGCTGCCGTAACAGGTTCACAAAACATCAATGGTCAAACCCTCTACTTTGATCAGAATGGTCATCAAGTCAAAGGGGCTTTGGTGAATGTTGATGGCAACCTTCGCTACTATGATGCCAACTCAGGAGATCTTTATCGCAATCGTTTCCAAGAAGTTAATGGTAGCTGGTATTACTTCGATGGTAATGGTAATGCTGTCAAAGGCATGGTCAACATCAATGGTCAAAACCTCCTCTTTGATAATGATGGAAAACAAGTCAAAGGTCATTTGGTCCGTGTAAATGGTGTCATTCGTTATTATGATCCAAATTCAGGTGAAATGGCAGTTAATCGTTGGGTTGAAATCAGCTCAGGTTGGTGGATTTACTTTGATGGTGAAGGCCGAGGCCAAATCCAAATCTAATCATTTTCAAGCTATCGAAACCGAGACAGAAGTCTCGGTTTTCATGGCGTAATCAGATGAAAAAATACTGACCTAAAGTTAATCCTAAATCGAAAAGAGTGCTCTTACCTGCAGATAAGAGAGTTAGATTCCCCTCAGTCTAGACGTCATAACTATTAAAAAGAGATCTGTGGCTAGCACTTAAATGCAATAAAACTATAAAAATAGAGATTGTCATTAATTGATGACATTCTATTGACGAAGCCCAAAAGTCACTTTATACTAAATAGTAATGCTAGTTATTTCTTGCAGTCTCCTTGTAGAGATGCGGGCATGGCTTGTATTAAGACTATTAAGGTATTCATCCCCAAGGATGATGAATGGTATTTTAGGTGATAGTGAGTTTCTTAAAAAAGGATCACTTTAAAAGCATTAATCCATTAAAAACTCGCCATTTAAGTCGTTGGTGTAATCTCATTTTCATGCCACTTTCATAAGTTATTTGATAGATTCTGCACATTAAGACGCTATTTTTTCACTTAGTGGTTAAAATGATTAAAGTTCTTACACCTTACTTGTAAAAAATCCATTCTCGTATTATAGTATATATAAAAGATATTGAAAATTTTAATCTTTGATAAAGGCTTGTTGTTTTCTCTGAGGGAAAATGAAATCTTCATAGAAGAAGATTTCGATGAGAAGTTAACAAGTATATGATTTTATTTCTTATAAAAGAGGAAAGGGGGAGTATCTTTGAGAGCCTATAGGGAAAATGCGACTGAGGCAGCGGCCAAGGCCAAAACTGCCGAAGAGCATATTGCACACGGTTCAACAGACACTGATCTAGTTGATACGATAGATCTTTCTATGTTGTTGACTAGTAATAAGCGTCACCCTAACCACAGTGCCCCTTCTCATTTAGACTTTGCCAGAGCCAGAGCAGACGAAGCCTTCTTTGATAATCATGATGGTAGTGCAACAGTAAGTATTTCATCTAAACAAGAAATTATTTTTCAAGGAGCAGGTTCTAAGACACCAGACCCTGAAGTCATGGAAAATCATGTGTTTACAGGGACTAGAGATGCTAAGACTGGCTTAATTGAATGGGACAAGGACAGCTTTACCTATCCTAAGATATCAGTACCGCTTGTCCAGGGCTATTTCGCTGACCAAAAAGAAGCAGGCTTTAACGTCGTGACACCTTATGTGCCGACGGTAACGGAACATGTGACCTATAAGAAATTGGGACGCATTATCCCAGTCACTGAAGATGGTGACTATATTCCAGGTGCTTTGACTAAGCAGTATAACAATAACAATAAAGATCCACGAAAGGCGGGTGAGACAGCAACACCAGCTGTTCAAGATTATATGACAGATATTAAAAGTGTAGTACCGAACAAACCAGGAGTCGATACTCCGGTTGTGTATCGTAAAATTTTTAAGAAAGCCAGCATCACCTATATTGATGAAACAACCGGTGCTTACTTGGTTAGTGACCAATTGACCGGTGAATTAGGTGAAGCTATTGAATACGGGACAGCAACACGTATTCAGACTTTCAAGGATATGGGATATGGCTTGATTCAGGATGATTTCCCTAAAGATGCCATTTTTGATGATAAAGACATCGATGATCAAGAATGGTTCGTTCTTTTGCAACACGATGTTGCGAAAGTAGGGCCTGATCATGATCAAGTTCCAGATACCCCAATCAATCCAAATAATCCAAATGGACCTAAGTGGCCATCTAAATATGCTTACGAAAAAGAAGTAAGCTTTACGGTCTTTTACAGAAGTACGGATGGGAATGCCAATCTCCCAGAAGCTGATGTTCAAAAGGCTTATTGGGTACGTACCCTTACCTTTGACAAGGTCTCAGGAGAACTTGTCGATGAGACTGAATGGTCACCAAACAAAACAAAATATTATGACATCTACGCACCAGTTGTTTTAGGTTATTTTGCCGATAAGGTGGACGTTGAAGGTAGAGATGTAACAGAAGACAATATGGAAGAAACTGTTACCTACATGCCACTTGGTAAGATTATTCCTATTGATGCCAACGGACGCTTGATTCCGAACGTTCCAACGCCAACCTTTAACAATGATGCCAACAACCCAACTAAGGTTAGTGAGACACTTGTGCCTCATATTCCTGGCTATCGTCCAGTCCAAGAGAGTGTTCTTCCTGAAAATTTGACAGATGATATTCTCATTGAATACGCTCCAATCCTTGAAGATGTGACGCAACCAACCTTGCAAACCGTCTTCTTCAAGGGAGCTGGCGCAGCCACACCGTCTGTTAATATCCAGTCTGAATTCAGCTTCACTGGTAAATATAATCAGGCAGAAGATACTTATACTTGGGACCAAGACAGCCATACCTTTGCTAAGGTCACTGTTCCTGTGATTGAAGGTTATTATGCTGACAAGGCAGTTGCCGGTATGCAGGTGGTAACACCTGATAAACCAGAGGCTACAGATAATGTTACCTATAAAGAACTTGGTAGAATCATTCCTGTTGATACCTTTGGAAATCCAATCGCAGATGCAGAGCCTGTTCCTTTTGCCAATGATCCTAAGGATGCTACGCAAGTTATTGAGACATTGGCACCAGAGCTTGCGGGTTACCAAGCTGAGAGTGCATTGGTCTTGCCTATTGACCTCAGTCTTGACCAAACCTTGGTTTATGAGCCAATCTTGGAAGATATTACTCAAGATACCAAACAAACGGTTACCTTCCAAGGTGCAGGTTACAAGGATCCTGTTATCAATATCCAAGACAGCTTCAGCTTCCATGGTAAATTTAACCAAGTGGAAGAAACGAGCACATGGGATCAAGACAGCTTCACTTATGATGTTGTAGAGGTCCCAGTTGTTGAAGGCTTCTTTGCAGATAAACGTCAAGCTGGTGGTTTGGAAGTTAGACCTGACCTCCCAGAAGTTGAAGATACTGTTACTTATACCGAACTCGGTAAGATTATTCCAGTTGATGAGAATGGTACACCAATTGAAAACGCCTCTACACCAAGCTACAACAACGATCCTGAAGATCCAACCATGGCTATGGAAACTGTTGTTCCAGATGTATTTGGTTATATCTCTGAAAAGGCCTTTATCACGCCAGAACATCCAGGTCAAGACACCACTGTGGTTTATGCTAAGGATGAACAAAGAGCTCTTATCCTTTACATGAATGAAATGGACAAGTCAGAGTTGTCACGTGATGAAGTCATCGGAAGCTCAGGTGAGAAGATTGACTACTCTACTGATGAACAAATCGCCAACTTGCTTAAACGAGGTTATGAGCTCGTCAACGATGGCTTTGCAGAAGCCTTTGACCACACTTATAATGGTGATTCTGACTTTGATCAAGTCTTCGAAGTGGTTCTTCGTGAACGTTTGGTTCTTGTAGACCCAGACATGCCAGCACCAGTTGCCGGTGAAGTCGTCGATGCAAATGATGTCAATAGCCCAGTTTGGCCAAATAGTGTTGAGTCACTCGAAAACCATGCTGATGTAACACGTACTATTCAGTATGTCTTTGAAGAAGGCGGATTGGCAAGTGACGATTATGTTGAAGTTCTTAATTTCAAACGTTTGGCTAATGTTAACCTTGTGACAGGTGCAATCAATTATGAAGCATGGTCAAGCATGCAAACAGGCTTCTCAGCAGTTCCTTCACCAGAAGTTGTTGGATTTACACCAGACCGTATGGAAATCGCTGGAATGACGGATGTTGCTGTAGAAACACCTGAACTTCTGGAAGTGGTTACTTATCTTAAAGATGCTCAAAAAGCTACAGTGACCTATGTTGATGGTACAACACGTAAGAAACTTGAAGTTGTCGACTTGCTTGGTAAATCAGGCGAAGTGATTGATTACTCAACAATCGAACGTATCAAGTACTACAGCGATCGTGGGTACACCCTCCTTGCAGATGGTTTCACTAACGGCGTTATCTTTGATGGCGATTCACACGTTGACCAAAACTTCATGGTTACCCTTCGTCATGGTACTGTTCAAGTAGGCCCAGATAACATCCAAGAAGCTGGGAAACCAATCAACCCAGCAGATCCAGACGGTGCTAAATGGCCAGAACGTGAAAACTATATCAAAGATGTCACCTTCACAGTTCTCTACGAATCAAGTGATGGCCAAGCAGACCTTCCAGCCAATAACATTCAAACCGCTCAATGGACACGTAGTTTGACCATTGATAAGGTGACAGGTGAAGAACTCGGTTCAAGCTACTGGACTTCAAATAAAGGTCAGTTTGAAACAGTTGTCACACCTGAAGTAGAAGGCTACAGTGCTGACAAGGATAAAGTTGAAGGTAAGACAGTTGGACAACGTAATCTCGAAGAAACAGTTGTCTATATCCCACTTACAGGCGATATTAACGGTAAGCCTAAGGAAGATAAGGCAGATGACATTGTCGTTGAAGATGTTCAAGATTTAGAAGTGCTTGACCAAGTCGAAGAAGCTTCTGAATCTCATGACGGCCCAACAACCTATGGTCCTGGTGATGATTTTGAAGCACCTGTTGCCAACCAAGCAGAAGGTACTGGCTCTAAACACAAGATGCCAATTAACCTTTCTAATGAAGATGAAGTAGGCAAGGGCAAGATTGAAGAAACCATCAACATCGCAGGCTTTACCGTATCGGTAACAGGTCTAGGACTTGGCCGCAACGGACGTAAAAAGAAAAATAAAAAAGATCACAAAGATCAAAAAGAAAAATAATCAAAAGACCTGAATCACTCAGGTATGCCCAGACAGAAAGAAAATCTCAAGTTGCGTAGAGCACTTGGGATTTTTTTGTTCATTAGCAAATTCATGCCATTTGACTCACTGCTATTTGCACCTTTGACTCATCATTGACAATATGACCAGTTTTTTATAGTATAAAATGGTTAACTTATATATTTTTATAGGTTTACTCATATTTTTTGATGGAGAATAATGATGAGAAAATTATTTTCACTATTGATATCATCTAATGCAGATTTACCCAAAGATAGTTTACTTGTAAAACTAAGATGGAAAGAAACGAAAGCACTAGACCAAACTCTCATTTTAAGACATCAAAAAAGATTGCGGCAGATGTTACTCGTACAAGGTGGAGAGGAATTAAGAGCAACCTTTTTATTGAAAAGACCGTCGTCATTTGGAAGAAAATCACAAGATAAACTAGATATATCCTCAGCTACTTTTCTATCGGACGTGCAATTTACCAAGGCAGATATCCTGCAGTTTGTGAGAGCTATTGGGGATCACAATCCTTTGCATCAGCAAGCTCCCTTTTTAATCCCAGCCTGTCTTTATTTAGACTATCTGAGACAGGTCCTACCACAAAGAGTTTCTGTCTTATCCTTACGTTTTTTAGCGCCAGCCTATGCGCAAGAAAGATTATCACTTTATTGTCATCAAAAGGACTTCTATCTGTGTAGAGGGGATACTATCATCGTGAAAGGAGAGAGTGTTTAATGGCAGATGTATATATTCAAGGGGGATTAAGGACACCCATTGGACTGTTTCAAAAGCAATACGCCAGCATGCGACCAGAGTATTTAGGTGCTGGGATTTTAAATGCCTTAAAGAAGCGTTATCCAGAATGTCACATTGATGACATTATTTGTGGAAATGCTGTTGGAACAGGTGGCAATATTGGTCGTTTAACTGGACTTTTGTCCGATTATTCTGAAACTGTTCCTGCGACTACTATTGATATGCAGTGTGCTTCAGCAAGTGCCGCCTTGGGTTTTGCTTTTGCGAAGATAAGGGCTGGTTTATCAGAAAATATTATTGCAGGTGGCATTGAAAGTTCATCCTTGCAGCCATTGCGGACTTATGCTGACAAGGATAATCGTTCAGGGAGTTACTACGTTGCTCAGTTTTCACCCGATAGTACGGATTCTCTAGCTATGATAAGAGGGGCCGAGCGAGTCGCTCAAAAATATCAGGTGAGTCAAAAAGAATTGTATCAATGGACTTTAAAGAGCCATTCTAAAGCTCAGAAAGCCTTGGAGGTAGGGGCTCTATCTCCTATTATCCTAGAAATGCCTGGGAAAAAGGATGAGGGGATTCGACCTAAGATTTCAGAAAAACTGTTAAGTCGAATTCCTCCAATCTTAGGTCCGGGCAGTCTGACCAGTGCCGCAAACTCTTGTTTAACACATGATGGTGCTGCTTTTCTTTTATTGAGCCATCAAGTCGGTGAGTTTAAGGTTTGTGACATGGCTCAAGTGGCAGGAGATCCTCGTTTCAGTCCCGAATTAGTTTACAAAGCAACTCTAAAATTATTGAAGAAAGTCAATCTTTCAATGTCGGATATAGATGCTATTGAATGGAATGAAGCATTTTCGGTGATTGATTGTCTCTTTCAAAGGCATTTCCCAGAAGCTGTCAATCGCTACAATCTATTTGGTGGTGCCTTAGCATATGGTCACCCTTATGGTTGTTCAGGAGCAATCAATCTTTTACATGTAATGCAGGCGCTCCGTTTACAAAAGGGACGATATGGACTTTGCGCTATTGCTGGTGCTGGAGGAGTTGGTATATCTTTCCTCATTGAAAGGGTGGGAGTTTAACATGATTCAAAAAATAAAAGCTTGGGCTCAAGAGGCTCCTCATCGGCAGGCTTTAGTTATTGATGACAAATCTTACACTTACTGTGATTTATTAAGGATGATGAATCAGACAATACTTGATTCAAAGTCATCTGACGTTTGCTTTATCGTAGAGCACTATCCGCTTGATCAGTTGATGACGTTTTTAGCAGCTTTGTCATTAGGCATAAAGCCTGTTATTTGTCATCCTAATTTGTCACCAGAAGTCCGACTAGCCTTAGCGTCTGAAGCAAGTGCCTCCGATTTACGTTTAGAAGCAGATTTTGGAATCTTGACTTCGGGAACAAGTGGAAAACCCAAGATTTTGTGGCGAACCATGTCCTCGTGGCTAGATTTTTTTGCTGAGCAAAATCGAACTTTCCATATTAATCAGAAAACGGCTTTATTCTTAAAAGGCAATTTTAGTTTTTCAGGGAACCTTAACATGGCCTTGGCTATCCTTTATGAAGGTGGGCAATTGGTTATAAGTGATAAACCATCTCCGAGAAGTTGGGTGCAATTATGTCAGACCTGCCAAGTTAGTCACCTGTATCTCTTACCAAGCCTTCTACAAGTTCTAGCAAGTCATTTAAACAGTAGAGATCTTGACTTGTCTTATATCATCAGTTCTTCTCAAACCTTGCCAGTTCCTCTGATTCGTGACCTTTATGACAGGCAACCGACCTGCGACATTATTGTTTTTTATGGCGCTAGTGAATTAAGTTTTATCAGCTGGTGTAAGGGCAGAGAGATTTTAGACAATCCCAATTTAGTTGGTCGAGCTTTTAAAAATGTTCAAATAAAGCTGAAAAACAATAAAATTTATGTTACGACTCCTTATGCAGCTGTCGGAGTAAGATGCCCTTATACTGTAGAAGACTATGGTCATTTTTCAAAAGCAGGATTAATTTTAGAAGGGCGACCATCTGATTGGGCTAATTATGCAGGCACCAAGTTGTACTTGCCAAGGATCAGACAAAAACTACTCTCTTGTTCTTTCGTCAAGGACGCCTTTTGTCTCAAGTTAAGTAGTCATCTGGCTGGTGATGAAGTGCATGCCTTTCTTGTACTAAAAGACGGAATATCTTTACCAGAAGCTAAGAAGTCGATTGCTAGTGTTTTACTAGCCACTGAACAGCCCAAATACTGGCATACTATAGATGCCATTCCCTTGATGGATAGTTCTAAAGTGGATGTCCAGTATTTGAAAGAGCTCTGTCAAAAAAGGATTCATTAATCTCAAGTTGCATAGAGCACTTGGGATTTTTTTGTAGTTTCTCTTGTGGTGACATCAATTCTATACTAAAATAGATAAGTACAACCACAAAAGGAGAAGGCCATGCCGACAGAATATGAAAAAATGATTGCGGGGGAGTTTTATAAACCTAGCGACCCTGAGTTACGTGCCCTAGCAGCTAGATCCAGAGAAAAGCAAATGGCCTTTAATGCGGAACCTGACCGTCTCAAGAGGGCTGAAATTGTCAAATCTTGGTTTGGTTCGACTGGTGAGAATCTTGCTATGAATCCTCAGTTCGTTACGGATTACGGTGTTAATATCCATATCGGTGAAAATTTCTATTCCAACTGGAACTTGACCATGCTGGATATCTGTCCTATCACGATTGGTGACAATGCTATGATTGGCCCTAATTGTCAGTTTTTGACGCCCTTGCATCCGCTTGATTCAACCGAGCGTAATTCAGGCATTGAATATGGAGCACCGATTACCATTGGCGATAATTTCTGGGCTGGTGGCGGTGTAACCATCCTCCCAGGCGTGACTTTAGGAGATAACGTAGTGGCTGGAGCAGGAGCAGTCGTCACCAAGTCCTTTGGCGATAATGTGGTTCTTGGTGGAAATCCGGCGCGTGTGATTAAGGAAATTCCTGTCACAAAAGATTACGTAAAGTAACTCAAGGGCTATGAGTCCTTGAGTTTTTTTGTCATCCGTTGAAAGTGATATTGACATTGGGCTAAAATTCTCCTATACTTAATATGCTAGTTAGCTAACAATATAATTAAGGAGTACATTTTTGGACCATTTTGGACGCTTGTTGAAACAAGCCAACAATAACATGATGCGCCACTTTGACCAGTTCGCCAAGCGATTTGGTTTGACGGGAAATCAGATGGCTGTCATTGATTTTTTAATGAATCATGCGGAAGAAGAAATCTTTCAGAGGGACATTGAGCATGAATTCAATATTCAGCGTTCGACAACAACGGTCCTCTTACAGCGGATGGAGAAAAAAGGTCTGATTGAACGTCATACCTCATCGAAAGATGCTAGGCAAAAAGCAGTTGCGCTAACGGATAAGGCAGTTAAGATTGCTTCTGCCTGTCAAACCTATCTTCGGGCAGAAGAGGAAGAGTTTGCCCAACAATTTTCGGCTGAAGAAAGAGAAATCTTTCTCAACATCTTACAACACTACCGTAATCTTTAATCGTTATCAGAGGAGAAATACTTATGTCATATGAAAAAATCTCCACTAAGATCTTGTCTGCCATCTTTGCGACAGGTGTCCTTTCCTTTTGTGGAGTGGCTGGTGAAACAGCCATGAACATTACCTTCCCAATTTTGATGAAGGAATTTTCAGTAACAACATCAACCGTTCAGTGGGTCACAACCATCTACCTATTAGTCGTTGCTTGTGTGGTGCCCTTATCAGCTTACCTCAAGCGTTCCTTTAAGATGAAATCAATCTTTCTGGTCGCCAATCTTCTGTCGGTCTTGGGAGTCCTTATCGACTTTATAGCCCCTAACTTTGGCTTTGTCGTCCTGGGCCGTTTGGTGCAAGGTATGGGGGTTGGATTTGCCCTTCCTCTTATGTTTAACATCATTTTGGAGCGGGTACCAAGTCGTAAGATTGGTCTTATGATGGGGGTTGGTACACTAATTACCGCAGTTGCACCAGCCATTGGCCCAACTGTAGGTGGTCTTCTAACAGCACACTTTGGTTGGCGGTCTATTTTCCTTGTTCAGTTTCCTATTCTCTTGGCTTCACTGATTGCAGGGCTTCGCTCGATTGAGCAAAAGAGTGAGGTTAAACGTGAATCCTTTGATATTCTTAGCCTGTTTGCCATCATTTTTCTTTTCTTGGGCTTGATTCTAGGCCTTCACGGGATGGCAGATCATGCTTTTCTTAGTTTCTCAGTGCTTGGCTGGCTTGTCCTTGGTATTTTGGGGCTGATCCTTCTGGTTTGGCGCTCTATGAAATTGGAAAATCCAATCATTAATCTCGCTATTCTGAAGAATCCTCGCCTTACTGGCCATATCGCTGCTTTCTTTACCTTGCAATTGGGATCGCTCGGTATGAGCTTTATCTTACCTAACTATGTGCAATTGGTTAACCACTCTAATACAACTCTCGCTGCTTTGATGATTCTTCCGGGTGCTATCATTGGTGCTGGATTTGCTCCCTTCTCAGGTATTATTCTTGATAAGATGGGGGCACGTAAACCAATCTTGACTGGGGCCAGTCTAATCGTCCTTGCTCAGCTGCTCTTTACTCTGTTTGGTCTCTCGCTTTCAAATACCTTGATTCTTGTCTTTTACATGATTTTCATGACGGGACTAGGAGTGGCCTTTGGTAATATTATGACTAACGGACAAAAGCAATTACCACTGGACCAACGAGCTGATGCCAATGCGATTTTTAATACCCTCCAACAATTTGCAGGAGCAGTAGGAACAACGCTTGCTTCTCTCATTGTTGCCTTAAGTCAAACCAATCATAAGATTGACTTTGCTCAAGCAACAGCTCAGGGGAGCCAAAATGGGTTTAGAGTTCTCCTTGTTTTAGCAGTATTCCAACTGATTGTACTTGTGAGCGTCGTCAAAAAGAACGATTAATCATTAGATTTAAGCATTTAAGCAAGGGAAGGTGCCTTCCTTTGTTTTTCTTTTTCCAAATCAAATACTAATTTTTCTGCAAATGTTAGTGTTAATTTAAGGATTATGACTTATAATAAGCTTAAAGAAAAAACGAGCTTTCGTTGTAGATACGAGGAAGAAGGAGAGACTATGTCTTTACTAAAGAAAATCCATCCCGAGCAACCACTCAAGGAACTGAGATGGTTTGATATCGGTATGGTAACGCTCATCATGTTTGGACAGTTTATCGTGCGTTCGACCCAGATGTATATGGCTAGTCTATCGCCAACCATTTCCACAACAATAAGTGAAACAATGACAAATACGGCTAGAGAAGGGACAGGCTATTCAAGTAATTTCAGCTTACAACTGATTCTTTTGTCCTTGGCCCTCGTCTATCTTTGGATTCGTCATTTTGACTTCAAGCAACTGCCTATCCGTCTAAAGTGGTCTGTCCTATTTTGGGTACCTTTTATTTTCGCTATCATGGGTCTCTTGGCCGATATGGTCAGTACCCTCTCAGGCCAGTATAATTACTTTAGCCCTCAAGTTTTAGCCTTTATTAGCCCTATGGCCGTGCTTAATAAGTTTATGGCCTTGTCGCCTATGGCTATTGCCTACGGATTGCTTAACGGTTTCTACGAGGAATTTTTCTTCCTAGGACTCTTGACCTCAGTAAAGGACAAGTATAAGTGGTGGGTCTTGCTCTTTTCAACCCTTGTCCGTGTGTCCTTCCATACCTATCAGGGTATGCTATGGGCTCTGGTTATCGGTGTGGTATTTGGTCTACTCTATTATTTTCTTTATAAATATAAGGTCAAAAACCTGCTTCCATTCTTCCTAGTCCATGCCTTGGCTGATATGTTTGGCTCAAGTCTCATTTATCTCTTGGTTAATTGGAATTATTAGCAAAACAACTCCCTTCGTTGCGTGTACGAGGGGAGTTTTAAGGTTGATTTCTAGTAGAGATATTAAAATGCTATTGTCGTTAAAGTTGTACAATGAGAATCCGCTTAAAAAATAGTTTTTAATTTTGTTAAAAATATGAGATAATAGTGGCGGACTATACTTAAACAGTAATTTTAGAGGGAGACAATGATGTCAAAACGATTAATTTCAAATCGTCCGAGCGATCTTAAGCCCCTTAAGCAACTTTTCTGGGAAAATGCAGAGAAAGCTCGGATGGGCGACTATTGGAAAGATAAGAAGAGTTACAGAGAGCTTTCCGAAGCGACAGGAATTCCTTCAGGAAGCTTAAGGATGCTTTTTATGAACAAGCCTAAGGGAAATATTCCAAAGATTGTAACCATTACCAATGGTCTGGCTAAGGTGACTAAGAAAAATATCACGCTTGGTATGCTTTTATCTCAAGACAATCAGCATGAAGTTTTTGAGTTTCCAAGAAAGCCTGACCAGGTCACGCAAAACCTGTGGAATAATATTCGTAAGAAATTACATATCACAGAGGCTATGGATGCTGAAGAAGTCAGAGAACGCATGACGCACTTTGTGGTGTCATCTGGCATGGCACAAACCAACTATAACCTAATCAAGCAAAAAGGGACCGTTTCATTAGATACCTTGGAAAAATTTTCCAAAACTCTAAGAGTTGAGCCTTATGAATTGTTAGCCACGATTAGACGTAAGGAAAATGTGGATAAGATTGCCCTGCCAATTCATAGGGAAAATAACAGTGAATCACACATTGATATTGGAAAGCTAAACACCTTTATCAAACTCCAGCCCTACTCACCTAATGGCCCTGAGGCAGCGTCTGTGGACCTTAGCCCACAAAATCTTTATCGCTATTACTCTAAGGGAAGCGCTGGTGACATGTCCATAAAAACGGCTTATAAGTTTAAGAGACTTGTGGATATTTACGAAGCAGAAAATGGCAGCCTTGACTCTTCAAGCAGAGTCCTAGATGCCAAGAAACTTGAAAAACTCCTATATAGTGGCATGACGACTGGTTATGCGATTTCAAAAACAGGTTTGATGAATGCGACCAATGGTAATCTCTATATCAAGGGCAAACGTCCCATCGAATCGATGAAGCTAGACCGTGCCTTTGGTTTATATAAACACTTAAAAAGATTGAAAAAGAACCAATAATTCTTTACCTACCAAAAAGCCCAAATCAATATTTTGATTTGGGCTTTTTGGTTGTTTTTTATCTGTACGACGAATAAGAATCATTTTAGTCGATTTTTGGAGTTGTTTTATACTTGATTCGCTCGTCCATTTTCATCAAAATGATAAGTCACGCCTTTGATGGTACGTGTTTGATTGGTGACAAGCTCACCAGAGTTTTCATCGTAGTAACGAGTCCCCTTGTAGTCTGTAACGAAATCACCCTTCACTTGTTTACCTTCATAATCAAAGTAGAGGTGTTGACCATTGATGACTTGATCGAAGAGGAGGGCCTTACCATCGTTACCGAAGTAGTACCAGTGTCCGTCTGCATAGACGAATTGATTAGTTACAGCAGCACCAGTTTCAGCATCGAAGTAATAAGTTGGATTGTCTTCTGCTCTGTTTGGTAATGAAATGTAAAATTTAGGTCTTATAATTTCTCCTCTAGCCTGGTCGTGCGTTTCGTATTTGTTCATTGGATTGTTAGAGAAGTAATATAATTTCCCATCGATTTCTTTAAAACCTTTAGCTTTTTTGCCGTTTTCCTCTATATAGTACCAACGGCCATCAGATTTAACAAAACCAGTTTTTTTCACAGCTTCGCCAGTTTCGTCATCATAGTAAGGTGGCTCTTGGTATACGTTAAAGGAACCACGAAAAACTCTACCATATCGACCAATATAGTAATCCTTACCATCAATAGTTATTTCCCCAGTTCGTCCATTACTGCTAAGGTAGTATAAATCGTCACCAATCTTAATAAACTGATCACGAGGGAGTTCTTTCCTTGCGCCACTATCTTTATCGTAGTAGTAACCATCAAGAACAGTATCTTTAGCTTGAACTCCATAAGAGTCAAAATAAACGTGTACTCCATCAATGGTTTGTGAGCCTTTAAGGATATTACCTTGTGCATCTGCATAGTACCATTTACCATTATTGTTGAAGTATTGATTTTTTACAAGAGCGCCGGAATCTTTATCGTAGAATTTAACTGGGCTAGTGTAGGAGTTTGCTTTAACCACATACCCATTACTATCAGTAAATTCTCCTTTAATCTGATTGCCGTAATATGGATCAAAGTGAACCTGTACCCCGTCAATGGTTTGATCGCCTTTAAGGATTTTTCCTTCTCCATTAAGGTAGTACCAGTTGTCGTTGATGTAAACGTAGCGATTGGTACCAAGGTCTATTTTAGCACCAGAATCTTTGTCGTAGAAGTAGCCATCATCGCCAAAGACACCTTTTGCTTGTTTACCATCATAAGGGTCAAAGTATACAGGAACATTGTTAATAGTTTGAGATCCTTTAAGTCGTTCACCGTCATTTCCAACATAATACCAGTCTTTGCCGACTTGGACACAGCTATTGGTAACAAGTGCACCAGTTATTCCATCGTAATATTTACCATTCCATGCAAAATTCCCTTTAACTTGAGCACCAGTTTCTTTGTCAAAGAAGTATTCAACGTTGTCGATGACAGTTGCTCCTTTGATGGCCTTGCTATCGGCTCCGATAAAGTAGGTTTTGTCTTTAACTGTTACGAAACGATTAGTAACTAAATTTCCAGAGTCTTTATCATGGAATTGATTTTTATAGTCAAAATCTCCCTTAACTTGGATACCGTTGTAGTTAAAGTAGACATGAGCACCATCAATAGTTTGTTCACCTTTCAAGATCTTTCCATCGTTACCGACGTAGTACCAATTTCCTTTGACCTGAACATAACGATTTGTACCAAGGTTGACACGATTACCGTCTTGATCGTAAAAGTAACCATCATCACCAAAATTGTCGAAAATCTGGCTTCCCTCGTATTTATCGAAGTAGACTTGTTTACCGTCAATTGTTTGAGGACCGGTTAACCGAATTCCTTGGTCGTTAACATAATAACGTTCATTTCGATGTTTGTAAGGATTATAAGCGATAACATATTGATTGGTGGCAAGAGCGCCAGAATCCTTATCGTAGTATCGAGATTTATTATCTCCCTCATCTCTGACAAAATAACCTTTAACTTGAACACCGCCTTGATTGAAGTAAACCTTAACGCCATCGATGGTTTGTGGTCCATTTAAAAAAGCACCATCATTTCCAGCATAGTACCATTCCCCGTTTAATTCGAAATAGCGGTTAGTACCAAAATCTACTTGCTTACCATATTTGTCATAATAACGGCCATTAGGAGCAAACCTATCCTCAACTTGTTCACCGTACTGATCAAAATAATGCCACGCTCCATCAATTTCTTTGGAACCAATTGCCTTGTTACCATTTTCATCAACGTAATAGGTTCTACCATAATTTTCAACGAAATTATTAGTAACAAGAGCACCAGAGTCTTTGTCATAATAGTGACCGTCCCAGTCAAAGTCCCCTTTAACCTGGACGCCGCCTTGATTGAAGTAGACCTTAACGCCATCGATGGTTTGTGGTCCAGTTAGATCTTTACCGCTAGCATCTTTGTAATGCCAGTATCCATGCTTATCGCTGTAGTAATAACCACCGGTGACATTAGTTTCAGCGTTCGAAGTTCCGCCAGCTGAAGCTGTCTCACTGGCAGCTCGGTCTGTAGTTACAGCTTCATGTGTTTGGCTTGAGGCGGATACTGCAGGTGTCTGACTTTCACTAGCAGTGGTTGAAGCTGTTTCACTTGCAGTTTCAGAGCTTGCTGTAGAAGGTGTGGCTTTTTCTGAGACATTTGTAGTGTTTTCAGTGTTGGCGGCATTTTCAGTAGCAGCCGGTGCTTCGACAACTTTTGTTTCGACAAGGTCTGCTGTCGTTTCCACATTGGCAGTGGTAGCAGCAGTCGTATCGAGGTTTGACGAGTTGTCAGCTTTAGCTTCCTCAGCGAAAGCAGGTCTTGCGATGATGGCAAAACTTGCAAGGGCAGTTGCACATGAAAATGCAAGTAGACGTTTTTTGGACGGTTGTCCAGTAAAATTAGAATGTACTTTCATAATTTTTCCTCCTTTTTCCTAAATCCTATTATAACTTAATTTAATCGTGTTTCAATAGAATTTAAGACATTTAGCCTAAAATAAGAAAAGGCTTACACAACTCTTTACTGGGAAAATTTTTCACAGTTTTTTCCTCCAACGGTTCTTAAACTCAAAAAAATCCAGGACCTGAGCCCTGGATTTAGGAGATTATGAAAAAGAAAAGTTTTAGGATGGTTATAGTATATAAAGCAAAGCCTAAAGTTTTCTTAAAGTAGAAGATGAGTATTTTTGTGATTTACAAAGAAAGTTGCTGTTAGCTAACTAAAAAATTTAGTAAAGATTATGGTCTATAAACTAAGATGTCATAACCTGTATTTATTTACTAAAAAAGCAGTAAAACCTATAGAAGCAAGCTTTCTAATTTAGTGATTATTCTGCCCATTCTGACAATAGATAGCCGAATTGTCCCCATACAGTTTGTGAAAGTGCTACTTTTCTTCAAAAGTTATCCTGTGTAAAATAAGGGGCATAAAAACATATGAGGTGATTGCTATGACAAATCGTTACGACTTAAATAAAAATTTGGCACAGATGCTTAAGGGGGGCGTCATCATGGACGTTCAAAATCCTGAGCAAGCACGTATTGCAGAAGCGGCTGGTGCAGCTGCAGTTATGGCCTTGGAACGTATTCCAGCTGATATTCGTGCGGTTGGCGGGGTATCACGTATGAGCGACCCTAAGATGATTAAGGAAATTCAGGACGCTGTCAGTATTCCAGTTATGGCCAAGGTTCGTATCGGTCATTTTGTGGAAGCACAGATTTTGCAAGCGATTGAGATTGATTATATTGATGAGAGTGAGGTATTGACGCCTGCCGATGACCTTATTCATGTGGATAAAACCAAGTTTGATGTGCCTTTCGTTTGTGGAGCCAAGGACCTCGGTGAAGCCCTTCGTCGTATTTCTGAAGGGGCATCAATGATTCGTACCAAAGGTGAACCGGGTACAGGTGATATTGTCCAAGCTGTTCACCACTTACGACTCATGAATCAAGAAATTCGCCGTATTCAAAATCTCAGAGAAGACGAGCTTTACATTACTGCCAAAGACTTACAGGTGCCAATTGACTTGGTTCGTTATGTCCATGAGCATGGCAAGTTGCCAGTTGTCAATTTTGCGGCTGGTGGTGTAGCGACGCCTGCCGATGCTGCGCTTATGATGCAGTTGGGTGCTGAAGGTGTTTTTGTTGGTTCAGGTATTTTCAAGTCTGGCGATCCTAAAAAACGTGCGGAAGCTATTGTCAAGGCGGTGACTAACTTTGATCGTCCTGATATTTTGGCGCAAGTGTCAGAAGATTTGGGTGAAGCCATGGTTGGTATTAACAAGGATGAAATTGAAATTTTGATGGCAGAGCGAGGAAAATAGATGACAAAAATCGGAATACTGGCTCTTCAAGGTGCTTTTGCGGAACATGAGCAGGTTTTAAATTCCCTTAGTGTCCAAACGGTGCAAATCAGGAATCGGCAAGATTGGGAAACTCACTCTGACTTAGACGGGCTTATCCTACCGGGTGGCGAGTCGACAGTCATGGGGAAACTCTTGCATGATTTAGACCTGTTTGAGCCGATTAAGGCGAAAATTGAGAAAGGCTTACCTGTTTTTGGGACCTGTGCAGGTTTGATTTTGTTGGCCAAAACCATAGTAGGCGACCAAACAAAACATTTGGCAAGTATGGACATCAGTGTCGCACGCAATGCCTATGGTCGTCAGCTGGGCAGTTTTGTCACAAATGCTGACTTTAAGGGAACTGGTGAGATTCCCATGGTCTTTATTCGTGGACCAATCATTGAAATCGTTGGACCAGAAGTTGAAGTTTTATCTCAGGTCAAGGGAGCTATCGTGGCAGCCAAGGAAAAACAGATGCTTGTCACCTCATTTCATCCAGAATTAACAGGTGACACAAGGGTCCATGCCTATTTTCTAGAGATGGTAACCCAGGTCAAACAAGACAAACTATAATGCTAAACTCTTCATATGATTACTCTTCCACGCAAAAAAATCCAGGACCTATGCCCTGGATTTAGGAGATTATGAAAAAGAAAAGTTTTAGGATGGTTATAGTATATAAACGAAACCCTAAAGTTTCCTTAAAGTAGAGAAGAATTTATGAAAAATAGGTAAAAAGGAAGTTTGCAGTTGGTCGACTTAGTCCCTCGAAAAACGTTCTTGATATTTTTTATTGAAAAACCATTGTAAATCAACACGAGGCTTATCCTCTAATTTATTCACTATGGGAGTAATTATTTCATCAATATAGTGTTGGGCTTCCCTCTGTCTTTCTTCACTATCATCGTAAATATCCTTTCCCTTGTCAGGTCTTTGATAATAGTAAGTATAAAATTTACCATTATCACTAAAATAATAAGTTCGATAATTTTCTTGAGGAGTTCCTTTAGGAATAAGTGCATACTGAATAGAATTGCTATCAGGAGCCTGAGTTAGAATGGTCCCTTCTCCATTTATAATTGAATTATTACCATCTGTATCATACCTTAATCCTTTAATGTTTGGGTCATCTATTGAATCTAGATTATCCAAAATCATCACCATTTCAGGATTAGTATTTTTGGCGTGTGGTAAATGCTTTGCATAATAAATAAAATAGGTTGATAAGTTATTATTGATGTAAATCATCCCTCCTAAAAAAAGGATGATGATTATTCCCAAACTGGCAATGAATAGCTTGATGATAGATTTGTGATGCATAGACTATCTCCTACGTTTCTTTATTGATTTTTTCTTTGGAGTAAATGCTTTTTTTATTGTTTTCACAATTTTTTTGACAGCCTTCTTGACTGATTTAGGTCCTGTTTTAGTGACAAAGGTTTTAGTGGCATTCCAAGCTTTTGTGGTCGTTTTCTTGATAGACTGTACCACATTGATAAATTTATTGTTTATTTTCTTAGCTGTGTTAACTACAGGTTTAATGATTTTTTTATTAATAGTTTTAGGTACTGTTTTAGTGACAAAGGTTTTAGTGGCATTCCAAGCTTTTGTGGTCGTTTTCTTGATAGACTGTACCACATTGATAAATTTATTGTTTACTTTCTTAGCTGTGTTAACTACAGGTTTAATGATTTTTTTATTAATAGTTTTAGGTACTGTTTTAGTGACAAGAGTTTTAGTAGCATTCCAAACTTTTGTGGATGTCTTCTTGACAGACTGTATCACAGGTTTGATAAATTTATTATTTATTTTTTGAACTTTGTTAACTACAGGTTTAATGACTTTTTTGTTAACAGTTTTAGCCACTGCGGAAGCAGTTGTCTTTAGTGGATGTTTTAGAAATTTGTCAATGTTCCCATCATAAAGAACCGTATCAAGTTTATGAATGTTCTTTCCAATATCCTTATTTTTCCCTTTAAAGACAGAGTAAAATAAGGCGCCTACCCCACCTACTGTTAGAAAAGCTGAGACAATCTCCATAAAGGAGGCTAGTTGCGCTTCTCCCTTATCTTTCCCTTGATTTTTCCCATAAACTTCTAAAAAAAGCTCTTTGCGTTTACTATCTAAATCTTTCTGTCCATAATACTTTAAGATACGCTCATCGAGGGGTAAATCTTTGTAGTCAGGATGTCTAGCTAAAATAATGGCATCCATATCAGTAAAAATATCTGTTTCAGGCATTGAGGTTAACAAATCTCCGACCAATGAATTCTGTTGAAGAATGTTATTCCTCTTATTGTCATTATTGTAAATCTCAAATAATGGATTTGAACCTAGAAAAGAAGGATATAGAAGTGAACGAGAGGACACATATTTCATGGCTTCATCAGAAAATTTTTGTTGTTCTAAAGAAGCTAGCGTTGTCATAACATGTGCAAAATCGATTTTACCGTCAGAATGGTTTTTCCGTATTGTTGTTTTTACATTATCTGGAATATCGAGTGTCGTTCCTTTATACGTGTTATAAAGGTTTTGTAGAAAGTCTTCACGATATGAAGGAGAAGCTAGCGTTAAGGCAATATCTCTATTTATAGCATTTGTATTATTGCCATTTTTCTTCTTGGCCTCCTCCCCAATTTTTTTAATAAAAGCAATCAAGTCGGTCTGTTGAGGACCATCTTCGAGAGTGTTAATAATTCCTGTATTAATACCAAACCAATCTTTCTCCTTAGAAACTGAGTTTTTCTTTGGTATTTGTGTTTCTATAGAGGAGCTCTCTTTCACTGAAGGTTGTGTTGTAATTGTTGGATGTGGAAGAGTTCCCGTATAGGTCGGCGATACTGTTCTTGTGATGACTTGCCCTGACCCAAAGTTTGGCTTGGCATAGGTATAAAGTCTTGATACAACATTGTTTTGTCGCTGATAAGTTGGGGTTATAGTAACCTTCGGAGAAGACTTCTGAGTAGGCTTTTTAGGTGTATTATCTTTCTGAGGAGTTGGAGCTGGTTTAGGAACCACTTTATTGTTGTGGTATAAGATAATAGGGGTAAGAATTGCTTGAGGCTTCTCAACTTTTTTAGGAGCGATTGGTTTTGCCATAAAAGCAGGTGCTGTTGGTGGTGTTGGAGGATTTAAAATGCCGCCTTTAACCTTAACATCTGAGTTAAACGCAAACCAATCCGCAAAGCCATTGGAATTTCCAAAATGAAAACGGATCCTCTCAGTTGATTTTCCGACAATAGCTCCGATGTAAGCATCTGGACTAGTTTCACTATCCCAATCGCTAGCTAAGGATGCTTGAGGAACAGAACTATAATTTAATGCATAATTATCTTGAACAGTAATAGTTGAACCATTAATGGGGATAAATCTTCCGTTGTAGTTCCCAACAAATTCTCCCTCACCATTCAGGGAATTGATGCTGGCAAAACTAGTTAAAGCGTAATTGTCTTTAGTAGGCAAAATTTCTTTACCAGCGGCATCATAGAACTGGACTGTCATCTCCATCTCAAAGGAACTTTGAGTAACGCCATCTTTGTTGTAGATATGCGTATAAGAAGTGACAGTAGGGTCATCAATAGCTTGAAAAATCACCTTACCAGAATAGTGGGTCGTATCAATGAGACGATAAGTAAAACGAACTCTTTTTAATTGATAACCCGAAAAACTTGAGTGCTCAAGGTTAGAATAATCTACCACGACGGTATCGCCAATATCCATCAAGGCAGTATTCCATCTTCCTGTTGTGATAACGGTTTGACCTGGTGCATAGGCAGTAACCGTCCCAGGATCCATCCAACCGTGACTATCCTTAACGACCGTCTCTAAAATCTCATCAGGAATAATATTACCCGTAAAGGTCTGAGTGGCATTTGGCTCGGAACGAAAAATGAGGTTCTGAGCTAAAACTTCAGGAAGGTACCCCGTTTTGTTGGTGTTTCCTAAAGCAGTATTGTAATCTTCATCATAACGGGCTTTAGCCAGATTATATGTTTTTTGATCAATGTAATATTGGTGGACCTTCTTTTGATAATCCTGATATTTAACGAACTCATCCTGATAGTCTTGTTCTTGCTTTTGATAGTTTTGATAATCTTGTTCGGCCTTTTGATAAGCGGACTTTGCTTCTCGGTACTCTTTGGTGACCTCGTTGACCATTTCTATCTGCTCAGTATAATCAGCCTGAGCTTCTTGAGTTGTATCGAAGGTTTCCTCTTTGGTTTCAAGAGCAGTGATACCTTCAGTAACTGCTTCAGAGATGGCTTGATTCAATTGGCTACTATCAGTATAATTGTGTGATGTTTCAGCCGTTGTTGCTTCATCTGTTGTCGCCACAGCATCTGTGGCAGGTGTTGTCGGTGGTGTCGTTATTTCTTCAGCCAACACTTGCGGTGTAAGTAATAACAAACTACTGAATAAGCCAATCCCTAAGGATTGGTAATGCTTACGTTTCATAACTCTCCTTTCTAAATTCCTTGTATTATACCATTAATTTTAGAAAGCTTAAAGAATCCTTAACCATAAAGTTATATAACTTTATAGATAGTTTCGTAAGTAAATGCCTCTTTTGACTCTTTATCCCCTTAACGCAGGAATTTTCATTATCCCTTATTCTAGGAGTGTATTAAAAACTAGAAAGAATCATTTGCTTATGGTAAAACAACAAATGGATTTTCAATCTGATAATTTAATGGCTGATTCGCTCCAGATAGAAAATTATCTGAAGTAAGGAAGAAGTTGCCACTTATGTACCGTTCATCTGGGAATTGAAGATGGTATTAGTTCCTATCTGGAGCGCTATCAACTTGCTTCTCCACGGCAGAAATTTAAGATTTTCTATTTTCTACTTGTTACGGTGAGAAGCTCAAGCGATTTTTAGAAGAAATTCGAGGTAAGCAGTATGTTTAGTTGGTTAGAAGCTATTTTTATACTTTGGTCCAACTGGCAAAGGTGAACCGACTTAATGCTTTATTATTGGTTAGCTTTTTAGCTTATCTTTGTTACTAGGGATATAAGCTAGTACGTCAACCGATGATGACCTTTTTTCAGTTGATAAAAGGATGGTTCGATAATAGGGAAACTATTAAGAAGCGTATCCACCATAAAAAAGAAGGCCTGCTGAACCTTTGGAAGCATCATCAAGATATTGACTGAAAATCATCTGGCAAAGACAAGGGGAAGATGATTTGGTCGTTAGTCAAGCAACTTGCTACAGCGATTCCATCTTTCGTAACAATAAATAACTTGGATTGTAAGCAATTTCTCTACATAATATTTCTTCTATAATTGGTGCTAAGAAAATAGCAGAAATCACAGTTTGAATAGAGTGAGTAGAGTTCTCTCCTTTAGTAAGTATAAAGTCATGATAGACAAGATTTAAAGCGTTTACGCAAGTTGTTTGGCTTGCTTTTTTATTTTCTAAAATTATCAATATAGTGTAAGCAAATAATAAGGTTTACGTAAAATATTCGACATATAGGGCTTACTTTGGTTACAAAGGATGCTCATTCGCTCTAATGTATGAGGATTGAAAATAGATGAAAGCGAGGTTTTCTTTGTCATTTAACAAAAAATAAGAGATTTTAAAAAAAGAGCTTTCTAAGATAAAAAGGTATGGGTTACATAGCTTTACCTTGCTTTTCCGTGAGAAATATGACTAGAAGGTTAGTCTTATGAGATTAGGGTTATGCGACTGTAATTGTATTCGCTATTGATATGGCTTATCATATTAGGTGTTAAATGGAAAAAGCATAGAAAGGTGTATGTTATGGAAAAGAAAGTTGGATTTAAACTACACAAGGTTAAGAAAAATTGGGTGACTATCGGAGTTAGTACTCTGTCAATGGTTGCTTTAGCAGGTGGTGCCTTTTTGACAGATCAATCTGCAAAGGCAGATGAGGTGCCAGTTCCTAATAAGGGCGGTTATGAACAATCAGATGCTGGTATTGAATCAAGTGCATCACTGGTTAATCAAAGCTATACGCCAACCTTAACAGAAGATGCTACTTACGTGTCAGCGGTGCCATCAAACTCTGGAAGTCAAATGACTGCAAGATACGAGGCGTCATCATCTTATTCAACAGAAGGCTCATCAGCGTCTGTTATTGGTGCTGGAGTAACTAGTGGTGGAGAGGTTGTAAGTACTGGTCAAGGAAGTGTGTCATCAGGTACTTCACAGGCTTCACAAGGTGCACAAGTTACTGAAACACAGACCTCTAATACAACAACACCTGGTTCAGGTTATCAATCAGGTAGCAGTTCTGCGTCAGTGAGTGTTAGTTCGTCAAGTTCTTCAAGCTCATCAAGTTCTGCATGGTATTCTTACTCGTCTTCATCATCATGGTCTTCATCATCTGATGCTAGTGGATTTGCAGCATTTACGACGAATTGGCCTGATTTGAATGCTATTAATTTAAATGGTCGTCGTAACACAACAATCACGATTACAGCTTCTGGAACGACTCCAAATGTAACCATTATTTCAAATTCAAATAAATTGATTCCTAATGTGTCAGTGACAAATTCAAATGGTTCAACACCGAATGTCACTATCATTACACAAGGAAACAAACAAAATAATTCAGGCTATCAAATCATCTCAGGTGAGACAAAACCAAGTGTAGATTCAAACACTCACAAGTCATCATTTGTCCGTGTAGGTGAAAATCAATGGTATTATTTTGACCAAAACGGCCAAAAAGTGAAAGGTGAACACGTTATCGATGGTAAGACTTATTACTTTCTAGATAATGGTCTTCAAGCTCGTGACTATCTTCTTAAAGGTGGCGACGGCTACACTTATTACTATGATAAAAATGGTGTCAAAGCCATTAATGGTTTCTACGATTTTGCAGGCTACCGCAAAGATGTCCGCTACTTTGACTGCTATGGACATATGGCAACTGGCCTCGTTGAAATGTCTGGTGTGACCTTCTACTTTGACACGCAAACAGGTATCCAAGCTAAAGACAATTTTATTCGTTTTGCTGACGGTCATATCCGCTACTTCATTCCAGATACTGGTTACATGGCGGTTAACACCTTTGTTCAAAACAAAGAAAACCAAGCTTGGTACTACCTAGATGAACATGGATATGCTGTGACAGGGAAGCGTATCATTAATGGTAAGGAATACTGTTTTGATGCAGAAGGCCGTCAAATCAAAGGTCAATTGGTGAATCAAGGCAGCACAAGTTACTACATTTCTGCTCAAACGGGTGAAATGGCTGTGTCACGCTTTATCTTTGAAAATAACAACTGGTATTACGCTGATGCTTCAGGAAATCTCGTTCAGGGAGCAAAAGTGATTGATGGCAAACAGTATTACTTCAACAAAGATCACAGTCAGCTAAAAGGTGGCTGGGCTGAAGGGCGTTATTATGACGCTGTTACTGGTGAAGCAGCCATCAACCAGTTCATCCAAATGGCAGCTAACCAATGGGCTTACCTCAACAAACAAGGCTACAAGGTAACAGGCCTTCAAACCATTAACGATAAGGTTTACTACTTTGGAAGCAATGGTGCTCAAGTTAAAGGTAAAGTGCTTACTATCAATGGTAAGAAATGTTACTTTGATGCCCACACAGGTGAGCAGGTTGCCAACCGTCTTGTCGAAGTGACACGTGGTTGCTGGTATTATTTCAACGCAGCTGGTCAAGCAGTGACAGGACAACAGGTTGTTAATGGTAAACACCTTTATTTTGACGCTTCAGGTCGTCAAGTGAAAGGTCGCCATGTTTATGTTGGTGGTAAACGTCTCTTTTGTGATGCCAGAACTGGCGAATTGCGACGTGGTCGTTAATATTAATATGATTTAAGAATCTAGAGAACTTTTTCCCTTTCCAATTTCAATTATTAATTTTTCCTATCAAATCTCTAGGTTATTAAATAATTCAAAGCCAGCAGTTGCTGGCTTTTGATTTTTCTTAGCGAATGAGGTGATAGCAGTAGCTCTTTTTAGCGGTGTAACATTTTATATATCAGGAGAAATAGAAAAAAGCCAGCAAAGACAGCTGACTTTTTTCAATAACCCGATATAAAATGCGAGCCAAGGTTTTACCTTGTTTCCTCATATCAATAGTATTATGTTTTATCCAAAAAGTCAACTGATTTTTTGAAAATTGATTCAAAGAATTTTTTTAAAGACGTTGAATGATTTATCATCTCACTATTCTCATCATATCTGTTTAATACTTCAGTTCCCTCTTTATACCGTCTCTTATTAAGTTCGTCGGAGCAAATTTTTGAGTGTATATAAAACAAATTAATTAAATCAATAATTTTGGGATACTTAACTAATCCGTTATTGATACCCATTGTATTTGAAAATGATTTGGTAGATGGATAAGGTCTTGGAATCATATCCTCTTTTAAAAATAGATTGATTAAAAATACATCATTATGAGCACAAGAGTTACGGATGTTCTTAATGAATCTGTGTTCCTTAGCATAAAGTTTCTCGTTTTTAGGGGTTCTAGATTCAATATAGAACTCTAAAAATTGGACTAACGTTCCAAAATCAATAATTTCCATAAGGACCCAAGATGAAATTTGTGTTCTTTTACGAAACATGTCTAATCGATATTTACTGCTTCTAAAATGTGACAGTACCTCATTGAACTTTTTAGGGAATTTATCTTGAAACTCTTTAACAATTGTATAACCATCCTCGTTATCATCATCAGTTAGGATTCTCATAAGGTTAGTTCTTGTTGCATGCTCAATGTCTAAACAAAGCATGAGTAGATATTCTCTCAGACGTACATCTAATTTAGCAGTGGCAACGAGATGATCAAATGTTAAATTATCATATCCCCCTTGAGGAAGTTTAGGGAAATTTTTTCTATAACTAGAAATTTTATAATAGTAACTTCTAGTTTTGAGATAGTTTTCAATTTGATCTTCAGTATAGCTACCAGGAGATATATTTTTATCCTCAAGTTTTTGAATAAGATCTTTAAAAGATAATTTGGGTTTCATTATTTCTCCTATTTTTCTCAATACTTACACCCCTATATATTTGAGGTAAGTATGTTCTTAGCAGGTTGTAAGATGAGGTGTGTAATCGTTATCATGGTTAGATTATAGCAAAGAATTTCACGAAAAGAAAACTTTCTTATTTTTTGATAAAAGACCTTTTATATTTCACACAATATAAAATATAAAGTGTTCAAAAATAAAAATTTCTTCGAAAAAGATAATAAGTTGAGATGTGCTACCCTTGTCTCTAATTAAAAGGAAAATTTAAAACTACTCGTTAAAATAAGATGACTTTGGCTTCCGTTGAAAGTTCTGAAACCGACCAAGGAATACTGAACTATCCTATTATAACTGGCTGAAAACGGGCTATAATTCTCAGAAAGACTCAGCTATTTTTGATTAAAGAGTAAGGGTGTTATGGAACTTAATGTCACAAATAAAACAACTTGTGTAAAAATACCATCCAAGAGTTTTTCGGGCTACCAAACATGGAAAGCGCCATGACCTTCGAATGAGTTAATCACGCAGGTTTTCACAGTTATATTTCAGTATCTCTAGCCAAATCCTTTATTTCATCTTAGAAATGAAGGCTTTTTTATTTAAATTTACATTAATTTTGTAGGCTTGGGAGGAGTTGTTAAAAAGTCCCTAGCCTAATGATTATCGTTAGTTATGTCATCTCCGGTTTAGGAGTTACCTCATTTAGACCACCTTTCTGAGAAAAGAAAGGTGCCTACATTAAGCTGACATTATAGTTGTGTAATTGTATTCCCTTGTCAAATAGCTTATGATAGAAATATTATAAGGGAAAAAGGTTATATATTATGGAACAAAAAGTACGCTTTAAACTGCATAAAGTGAAGAAGAATTGGGTAACGATTGGGGTAACAGCACTCTCAATGGTTACCGTTGCTGGTGGCACTTTGTTGGAAGACCAACAGGTTCAGGCCGATGAGCAAAATGCTGCGAATCAGTCGGGTGATAGCAGTCAGGATTTGCTTCGAGAAGCGCCTGCCACAACGAATGATGCAGCAACTACGGTATCACCAACTATCTCAGCAGATGCCAATACTGCTAGCGTCAACATTCCTGTCGCAGATGCGACTAACACGACAACCGATGTTACAGATAGAACAGCGGCACCTACTACAAACGCAGCGACAGTGGAAACTAACTCAGGTCAAGTAGCACCAAGTACAAATGTGCAAGCATCTGCGGCTGATACGAGTGCTACACCTACAGATACAAATAATGCGACTGCAACAGCTACTACGAGAGACCGTGCAGCAACAACTGATACGGCAAATACAGAAGCTCGTACACCTAGTCGCCGTGCCTTGGCAGAAACTCGTGAAGCCAATACCAATACATCGACTGGTATCCAATGGATCAATGGCAAACAATACTATGTCAATAGTGACGGTAGTGTGCGTAAGAACTTTGTCTTTGAGCAAGATGGTAAGTCTTATTACTTTGATGCTGAAACAGGGGCTCTTGCGATCAAGTCACAGGATGAATTTTCAACAGAACCTATCAAGGCAGCTGTGGATTTTTCATCTGGAAACCAGCTCTACAAAAACGATAACAAATCTTTGGACCAACTCGATACCTTCATCACAGCAGATGCTTGGTACCGTCCAAAGAGTATTCTCAAGGATGGTAAGACTTGGACAGCTTCAACTGAAGCGGACAAACGTCCACTCTTGATGGTTTGGTGGCCTGACAAGTCAACTCAGGTTAACTACCTTAACTACATGCAAAATCAAGGTCTTGGTGCAGGATCATTTTCAACCAACTCTAGTCAGGAAAGTCTAGATCAAGCTGCCAAGATGGTTCAGACTAAGATTGAAGAACGTATCGCGCGTGAAGGCAATACCAACTGGTTGCGTACAAGTATTGACCAATTTATCAAGACGCAGCCAGGTTGGAATAGCAGTACTGAAAATAGTTCATATGACCACTTACAAGGCGGACAATTGCTCTTCAACAACAGTAAGGGTGATACTGGCAACCGTACTAGCTACGCCAACTCTGATTATCGTTTGCTTAACCGCACACCGACAAACCAGAGTGGGACACGTAAGTATTTCAAGGATAATTCTATCGGTGGTCTTGAGTTCTTGCTTGCCAACGATATTGACAACTCAAACCCAGCTGTTCAGGCGGAGCAACTTAACTGGCTCCACTTTATGATGAATATCGGAAGTATCATGGCCAATGACCCAACAGCCAACTTTGACGGTTTGCGTGTCGATGCCTTGGACAATGTGGATGCTGACCTTCTCCAGATTGCGTCAGATTACTTCAAGGCAGCCTATGGTGTTGACAAGTCTGAAGCTAATGCGATCAAACACTTGTCATACTTGGAAGCCTGGTCTGCCAACGACCCATACTACAACAAGGATACTAAGGGGGTGCAACTGCCGATTGATAATGCCCTTCGTAACGCTCTTACCAACCTTTTGATGCGTGATAAAAATACACGTATGCAGCTTGGTGACATGACGGCTTTCATCAACAGTAGTTTGAATCCACGTGGAGCCAACGATAAAAATAGTGAGCGTATGGCTAACTATATTTTCACCCGTGCCCACGATACTGAAGCCCAAACCATTATCCAACGTATCATCCGTGATCGTATTAACCCAAATCTGTTTGGCTACAATTTCACCCGTGATGAAATCAAGAAGGCCTTTGAGATTTATAACGCTGATATCAATACAGCTCACAAGACTTATGCGTCTTACAACTTGCCATCTGTCTATGCCCTCATGTTGACCAACAAGGACTCTGTAACACGTGTTTATTATGGAGACCTCTACCGTGAGGATGGTCACTACATGGCCAAGAAGACGCCTTATTTTGATGCCATTGATACCCTTTTGCGTGCCCGTATCAAGTATGTGGCCGGTGGTCAAGACATGGAAGTGAAGAAAGTCGGAAATGACGGCCTCTTGACATCTGTTCGTTATGGTAAGGGTGCCAATAACAGCACTGATTGGGGAACTGCTGAAACCCGTACGCAAGGGATGGGTGTCATTTTGACCAATAACTACGATTTCCGCTTGGGTAGCAATGAAACTGTAACGATGAATATGGGTAGAGCCCACCGTAATCAGCTTTACCGTCCATTGCTTTTGACGACTAAGGATGGTCTAGCAACCTACCTCAATGATTCTGATGTCCCTTCAAACCTTCTTAAACGTACCGACTGGAATGGGAACTTGACTTTCAATGCCAATGATGTTTTTGGTGTGGAAAATGTGCAAGTGTCAGGTTACCTCGGTGTCTGGGTACCAGTCGGGGCTAAGGCTAACCAAGACGCACGTACACAGCCAAGTAACCGTGCCAATAGCGACGGTCAAGTTTACAAGTCTTCAGCAGCTCTTGATTCGCAAGTTATGTATGAAGCCTTCTCAAACTTCCAAGCCTTTGCGGACGATCAGCCAGAACTCTACATGAACCGTGTCTTGGCTAAGAACACTGACTTGCTCAAAGCTTGGGGTGTCACATCGGTTGGACTTCCACCACAGTACGTTTCAAGTAAGGATGGTACCTTCCTTGATTCAACGATTGACAATGGTTATGCCTTTGATGACCGTTATGATATGGCCTTGAGTCAAAATAACAAGTACGGATCACTTGAGGATCTCCTTAACGTCCTTCGAGCTCTGCACAAAGACGGTATTCAAGCTATCGCTGACTGGGTGCCAGACCAAATCTATAACCTTCCTGGTAAAGAAGTGGTTAATGCCACACGTGTAAATGGTTACGGTTATCACCAAGCGGGCTACCAAATTGTTGACCAGGCCTATGTGGCAAATACACGTACAGATGGTACAGACTATCAAGGCAAGTACGGTGGTGCCTTCCTTGATGAGCTTAAAGCTAAGTACCCATCTATTTTCAACCGTGTGCAAATCTCAAATGGTAAGCAGTTGCCTACGAATGAAAAGATTACCAAATGGTCTGCTAAGTACTTCAACGGAACCAACATCCTTGGACGAGGCATCAACTTTGTCCTTCGTGATGACAAGACCAATCAGTACTTTAATACTTCAGCCAACGGCCAACTCTTGCCAACACCACTTCGTGACACAGGTGCCATTACAAGCACTCAAGTCTTCCAACGTCGTGGACAAGATGTTTACTTCCTTCGTGATAACCAAGCTGTTAAGAATGAATTTGTTCAAGACGGTGACGGTAACTGGTATTACTTCGGTGCAGACGGTAAGATGACCAAGGGTGCTCAAACCATCAATAAAAAGGATTACTATTTCTTTGACAATAGTATCCAATTGCGTAACGCCCTTCGTCGTGCTAGCAACGGTTATACTTACTATTACGGTATAGACGGTGCCATGATTAAGAATGCCTTCGTCGATTTTGATGACAAACATCAGCAAGTTCGTGCTTTTACGACTCAAGGAACAATGGTAGTGGGTAACCTTCATTGGAGTGGTCACCATTTCTACTTTGACCGTGAAACGGGTATTCAGGCCAAGGATCGCATTGTCCGTACAGATGATGGCAAGTTGCATTACTATGCTGCCCAAACAGGTGACATGGGACGCAATGTCTTTGCGACAGATAGCAGCACGGGTAAACGTTATTACTTTGACGCTGATGGTAACACTGTGACTGGCTCACGTGTCATTGACGGTAAGACTTATTACTTTAACCAAGATGGTAGTGTCGGTACGGCCTACAGCAACCGAGCTGATTCTATTATCTTTGAAAATGGTAAGGCACGCTATATCACACCAGCAGGTGAAATCGGACGTAGCATCTTTGTCTATAACCCAGCAACTAAGGCTTGGAACTACTTTGATAAAGAGGGAAACCGTGTCACTGGACGTCAGTACATTGACGGTAACCTCTATTACTTCAAGGAAGATGGTAGTCAGGTTAAGGGAGCTATTGTCGAAGAAAATGGCATCAAGTATTACTATGAGCCGGGTTCAGGTATTCTCGCTAGCGGACGCTACCTCCAAGTAGGCGATGACCAGTGGATGTACTTCAAACACGACGGTTCACTGGCTATCGGCCAAGTTCGTGCTGATCATGGATATCTTAAGTACTTTGATAAAAATGGTATCCAAGTCAAGGGGAAAACTGTTGTCGAAGATGGTCAGACTTATTATTATGATGCCGACAGTGGAGCTCTTGTAACAAGTAGCTTTGCTGAGATTGCACCAAACCAATGGGCTTACTTCAACACGGAAGGTCAAGCCCTCAAAGGCAAGTGGACGATCAATGGCAAGGAATACTACTTTGACGAAAATGGTATCCAGTACAAGGGCAAGGCCGTTAAGGTCGGCAGTCGTTACAAGTACTATGACGAAAACGATGGCCAACCTGTAACCAACCGCTTCGCTCAAATCGAGCCTAACGTCTGGGCTTACTTTGGAGCAGATGGTTATGCCGTGACAGGTGAACAAGTCATCAATGGCCAACACCTTTACTTTGACCAATCAGGTCGCCAAGTTAAAGGAGCCTACGTCACAGTCAATGGCCAACGCCGTTATTACGATGTTGACACTGGCGAATATGTCCCAGGAAGATAAGCAGTAGTAGCCCCAGTGACTGCTCAGAGAACACACAGACGAGAATGAGGGAAAATTCTCAAGAAAAAAAGATCGTGAAAACGGTCTTTTTTTGTGCTCCTATTTGGATTTTTTCGAAATAGTCTTGACAGTAGTCTATGAAAAGCGTAGAATTTTTTTCAAAAAAAGAAAATAGGTGTGCTCACCAAGATAGCATTTCTTTCCGAATTTGATGATGGTATAAATCAAATGTTTACCTTGAGAAAAGCATGATCTATTTAGGGAGTGTTCTAGTTGACAAAAAGTAATAATATCCAAATTGAAGATATCTTAAACAATATCTATAATCTAATTTTAAATCCAGAAACAACTGAGAATGAGAGGAAGTTGCTCGTAACGTTTAAAAATGAAATAGAAGTTGGAAAGAAGGATAATGGTGAACTTCTTGCAGAGTTACGCAGAGCTATTCAAGTTCTAGCTGTTGACAATCTTTCTAAAGGAATTTCACTGAGTTCAGGATTGAGTGAATTGAGTAAGACACTCACAGAATTCCAAAATGAATCAGAACGTAACATTAATCTAGCAATAGGATTGTCATCAATCGCCATGTTTTTTAGATGATTTATCTGTTTGTGATGCTTAATAATTAAAATGACAAAAAGATCGTTTTCACGATTTTTTTTTTTGTGATTCTATTTCGATTTTTTTCGAAATAGAATTGACTGTAGTCTATGAAAAGCGTATAATCTATTTCGAAAAGTATAGAAATAGGCATTCTTACCAAGATAGTATTCTTATTCCGTCTCAATGAAAGGATAAATCAAATGGAAACACTCCTTTTTATGACAATTATTGCCATGTTAGTTATCGCCATCATAAGTTTTATCGTCCTGAGGAAAAGATGGAAGTTTTCGCTCAATCTCTTTTTAGTGGGACTGATTGGCTTTGCCTTACCAGTCATGATGATTGAAGGACCTATCAATGCCTTGGTTTTATCTGGTTTTGCTCACTCTTCTAAGTGGTTTACCATTGTTTATGGAGGACTTATGGCTGGTCTTGTTGAAGAAACAACACGCTATTTGGTTTTTAAGTTTCTCGAAAAGAAAAGAAGTTTGATGACGTCTGATATTGTAGCCTACGGTTTTGGACATGGTCTTAGTGAATTTATCTTGCTTGGAGTGATGGGCTTACTCACTAACATCATTGTTTTACAGGCCGTCCATTCAGGTCAGACCAGTCAGTTACCTTCATTTCTATTAAGTCAGGTCAATCAATTAACAGGCTTTGCTGTGGTCATGTCTCTCTTTGAAAGACTAGTTGCCTTACTACTACAAGTCTTGCTTACAGCTTGGGATTTTCTAGCAGTCACTAAGCATAAGCTTTCATTCTATTTTGGGGCGATATTACTTCATGCTACCATCGATTTTTTGGCAGGTGCTTATCAGCAAGGGATAGTCAGCAATATCTTATTAATCGAAGCCATTTTAGCTATTTATGTTCTAGGTGTAGGACTCCTGACAAGCAAAATTTGGAAGAAGGAAGGAAGTCATGGGATTATCAGAAACACTTAAAGCTATCTCTGCCCCTGTGAGGAGAGAAATTTTAGACTATCTAAAGTCTGGGCCCAAGTCTGCAGGTGAAATCAGCCAGCAGTTTGACTTGGCTCCCGCAACAGTTTCTCATCATTTGTCTACCTTGAGAAAAGCAGGACTTATTGAGGAAGCAAAACAGAAGAATTTTATTTACTATAGTTTGAACTTGACCGTTTTTGAAGAAATTTTAACCTGGATTCAGTCACTTGGAGGAAAAGACGATGAAAAATAATATGCAAAGAGTCGTTGGTAATATTGTGATACTCACACCGGTTATTGTTGGCTTAGCCCTTTACCAGCAACTCCCAAACCGGGTGGCTATCCACTTTAATGTGGAGGAACAAGCCAATGGATTTATGGATCGCAATCTAGCAATAGTTGTCCTTCCCTTTATTGCTCTTGTCATTTATAATCTCTTATTTTCATATTTTAAACAAATAAGCATTCTATTCTTAAAAGAGTTTATGTTATGGCTTATCCCAATTTTTTCGGTCGTCATCCAAGGTCTCATATTGACTTTTGCCTTAGGAGGCCAAATTCAAGTTCGATTGACTGTCATTTGGTTAGTGGCACTCATTTTTCTAGTAATCGGGAATTATCTTCCTAAAAGTGTTGGCCTAGCAACTAAAAATCAAAATGAGATCAGTAAGTCAGTAGCGAGAAAGCTAGGCTACCTAATGGTTACAATGAGTCTTGCCTTGTTAATCAGCCTATGCTTTAACCCCTATATTACAATTATTATTTTAGGTGTTTTTGTAGTTCTAATCTTGAGTGTCTTGGTAGCCAATTTTCGCTATTTAAGTAAAGGATGTAAGAATGACGTATAAAAGCGATCTGATAGAAGATAACAAAAGGGCCGAGAATCAGAGCTTTCTCTACTTACTACACGAGGAGAAAAAATTTGATGTAAAGGCACTTGAAGATTTGTGTCACTACATCATAGAACTGGATACAATCAGTCTCGAGCAGTTGAGAAATATCCATTATATTGAAAACCAAATACTACGCCATCTTGTGTATCATTTTGATGATAATGATCTAAGTAAGATCTCAAATCTCCCTTTTGAGTACTGGGAGTATATAGAGCCCTTTGAACGTTTAATGGCATGTTTGTACGAGGGTGATGGTGAGGAATGACAATTATCCAGGTCATAACAAAGTCTTGTTAGAGACTTTGAACCAACAGTATGGTTATCCTAAAGATATCAAAGACTATTTTGATTTGAAGTAGATTTATGAAAGAGATTTTGTCAGGTAGCTTCTTTTAGGGGCTACCTTTTTTGGTGCTGATTACTTAATTGAGGTATCAAAAAAGCCACTGGCATACAAAACCATGGCTTTCAACAATTTATTTTTTCTTCCCTAGGACAAAATAGTGGCTAGGGATTTGTTGTGTCAAACTGACTGCGATAGCGATGGTAAATGAGGCTAGGAAACAAGCTCGTAGGAAGCTGAGGCCTAGGTCTGCATTTCCAATCAAGAGGAAGTAGATGGCACGGTAGAAGCTCATTCCGGGAATGAGTGGGAACATGCTTGAGGCTAGGAAGACAGTAGCTGGACATCTACGGTAGTGGGCCAAAAAGCGTGAGGTGAAAGTGACCAGTAAGGCAGGAAAGAGGATGGCTAAAACTTCGTGATGGGTATTATTCCAAATCAAGAGGTAGAGGAGCCATGAGCCGGCGCCTAGTGTTCCAAGATCTAAGAAGTATTTCTTGGGTACTCGGTAAAGTACGGAGAAGGCTGCTGTCCCTAGTCCTGCCATGACAGTTTGAATCAGGACTTCTAGCCAAGAGGTAGACGGTGTTGAAAAGACGCCTGATAGTTGCTCCGCAAAGGGGAGAATGGAAATCATGGCAAGGACACCGACAGAGATTGATAGACAAGTGGAGACTCCCGATAGCATCAGGGCCAGGCCACTATAGTAGTTGTTCTGGGTGAATTCTCGGATGGCATTAACAAAGTAGGCCCCAGGAATCAAAATCATCAAGGTCCCTAGGATAATGACACTACGATGTTGTCCAATGCCCAGAGTATAGAGGATATTAGCTGATAAGGCAGCAATGGCACTAGAGAGGATAATCTGCAAGAAGCTGGTATGAATAAAACGGGAAAAAAGCTGCATGCCAATCCCCACAAAAAGTCCAGAGATAGCCGCAGCAGTCCCATCAATCCAGCTACTTCCAAGGGCTAGCGAGAAGCTACCTGCACCAATGACACAGGCTATAATATCCTCTAAAGGACGATAGAAGGTCTTGTGTTCAATGGTTCTCAGTTTTTGGAAGATACTAGAAACAGGCTGATTTGGCTGCTCTGCCAGTTCACGAGACAGGCGGTTAACCTCCTCTAGTTTACCTAGATGGATAGAAGGGGCTGAGGTAGCTAGGACACGAGACTCCTTAAGACCTGAGCGGTTGAGTCCGGAAATCATGACTCCTCGATTGACCACGTAAGTGGAGAAGTCTCTAATACCAAGAGACTTGGCCATGTGTCCCATGGTGTCCTCGATACGGTAAATCTCAGCACCGCTCTCCATGAGGAGACGGCCTGCCTGAAGGACCGCATCCATTTCGTTTTGAGTCTCTGTTTCATTTGGAAAATCGATAGTCATGTGACCCCTCCTTATCTGTTAATTCGTCATTCCATTATAAGGCTTGAATGGTGGTTTTTCAATAGCTTTGGCGACTAAAATGCGTCTTTTTATGAGATTTTTCTTCTACTTAATGATGGGGGACAGGAAAATGGAGGCTTGCCTTTTGCCTTGCTAATGATTGAGGCAAATGCTACAATTAAATCATAAAATGTATGCGTTTACATATTTTTGCGCTACCTTTCTCAAAAAGCGTTATAGTCCTTTATTTATAGGGAGATGAGCAATTACAGAAGGAAGCGTATGTAAGTGTAAAAAAATGATACCTTTGAAAAGGAGGCAATTCCATGAAAAAAATTATCAATAATCCTGAAAATGTTGTCACTGAGATGTTAGATGGCTTGGCTTATGTACATCATGATTTGGTGCATCGTCTGTCAGGTTTTGACATCATTGCAAGAAATGAGCAGGCTTCTGGTCAGGTTGGTCTCATTTCTGGTGGCGGAAGTGGTCACGAGCCAGCCCACGCTGGTTTTGTGGGTGATGGTATGCTTTCAGCAGCTATCGCAGGTGCAGTTTTTACATCACCAACGCCTGATCAAATTTTGGAAGCTATCAAGGAAGCGGACCAGGGGGCTGGTGTCTTCATGATTGTTAAAAATTATTCAGGCGACATCATGAATTTTGAGATGGCTCAAGAATTGGCTGAGATGGAAGGTATCGAGGTTGCCAGTGTCGTTGTGGACGACGATATCGCTGTGGAAAATAGTCTCTATACACAAGGTCGTCGTGGGGTTGCGGGTACTATTTTCGTACATAAAATCTTAGGTCATGCGGCTCGTGAAGGCAAGTCTCTGGCTGAAATCAAAGACTTGGCTGACAAGATTGTCCCTAATATCCACACCATTGGTTTGGCCCTTAGCGGTGCGACAGTTCCTGAGGTTGGCAAGCCTGGTTTTATCCTAGCAGAGGATGAAATCGAATATGGTATTGGTATCCACGGTGAGCCAGGTTATCGTAAGGAGTCTATGCAACCTTCTCGCCTATTAGCGGAAGAATTGACTGGTAAACTTATAGAAGCCTTCGAGGCAAAGACTGGTGAGCGCTATGCCCTTCTCATCAATGGTATGGGTGCAACGCCACTCATGGAGCAGTATATCTTTGCCAATGACGTGGCAAGTCTTCTTGGAGCTGCAGGCTTAGATGTGGTTTATAGAAAATTGGGTAACTACATGACTTCTATTGATATGGCAGGTCTTTCACTAACCCTTATGAAGATTGAAGATGAGGCTTGGCTGACAGCTCTGGAAAGTCCTGTTAAGACCATCGCATGGTAAAAATGACAAAAACTAGAAATCGGGTATATTATGGATAAAACAGTTGCAATAAAATGGATGACTCTTTTTAACCAAATGGTACAAGAAGAGAAAGACTATCTCTCTGAATTAGATGGTCCAATTGGCGATGGCGACCACGGGGCTAACTTGGCGCGTGGCATGGCAGCAGCCATTGAAGCTCTTAATACATCGGCTCCTCAAAGTTCCTCTGAGGTTTTTAAGGCAGTCTCTATGGCCTTGATTAGCAAGGTCGGCGGTGCCTCAGGCCCACTCTATGGGTCTGCATTCATGGGTATGATGAAGGCTGAACAGGCGGGACAGGATTTGCCAGGAATTCTTGAAGCAGGTCTTGATATGATTGTTAAAAGAGGTCATGCACAAGTTGGTGAAAAGACCATGGTGGATGTTTGGAGCCCTGTTGTAGAAGCCGTCAAAAAGGATCAATTAACGAATGATTTTATTGATCAGGCTGTTTTGTTCACCAAGGATATTGTGGCAACTAAAGGTCGGGCTTCCTATGTAGGTGAGCGGTCTATTGGTCATATTGACCCTGGATCACAATCCTCAGGATTGCTCTTCAAAGCCTTGCTAGAAGCGGAGGAATAGGACATGCCAGAACTTGGAATTGTGATTGTCTCCCACTCTGCTGATATTGCTAAAGGCTTGGTTCAGCTCATTCGTGAAGTCGCACCCGATATTCCCCTGACAGCAACAGGTGGTCTTGAAGATGGTGGCTTAGGATCAAGTTTCGATCATGTTCAGGTAGCAGTGGACAGTCAGCCTGCGAAGCGTCTTTTGGCCTTTTACGACCTAGGCAGTGCACGTATGAATCTGGAAATGGTTGAGGAATTCTCAGATAAGGAAATTCTCATTCAACAGGTCCCTCTTATTGAGGGGGCCTACACAGCTTCAGCTCTACTTCAGGCAGGAGCTAGTGAGGTTGAAATCTTATCTCAGGTTAATGAATTAACTATTCAAAAGTAAAGAAAGTATGCTATGACACATCAAATCAACTATAAATGGGCCAGCCTTGGAACTGGCGTTATTGCAAACGAATTGGCGCAAGCGATGGAAGCCCTTGGAGGAAAACTTTATTCCGTTGCTAATCGCACCTATGATAAGGGTGTTGCCTTCGCTGAAAAATACGGCATTGAAAAGGTTTATCAAGAGATTGATGAGGTGTTTGAAGACCCAGAGGTGGACATTATTTACATTTCCACACCTCACAATACTCATATTAATTACCTTCGTAAGGCCCTCGCAGCTGGCAAACATGTCCTCTGTGAAAAATCCATCACGCTAAACAGCGAGGAATTGGAAGAAGCTATCCAACTGGCCGAAGAAAATCATGTTAAACTGGCGGAAGCCATGACTATTTTCCATATGCCGATCTATCGTAAGCTCTCTGAAATTGTGGATAGTGGCAAGCTAGGCCCACTCAAAGTTATCCAGATGAACTTTGGTTCTTATAAAGAATATGATATGACCAACCGCTTTTTCAATCGTAATCTGGCTGGTGGTGCCTTACTCGATATCGGTGTCTATGCTCTTTCCTTTGTTCGCTGGTTTATGACGTCGCAACCGACGGATATGGTTTCGCAGGTCAAGTTGGCACCGACAGGTGTTGACGAACAAGCGGGTATTCTCCTTACCAATGCAGAAGGGGAAATGGCGACAGTGACCCTAAGTCTTCATGCTAAACAACCTAAACGTGGTACCATTGCTTATGATAAGGGATACATCGAACTTTATGAGTACCCACGTGGGCAAAAGGCGGTCATCACCTATACGGAAGATGGCTCACAAGAAGTCATCGAGGCCGGAGAAACTGCCAAAGCCCTCCAGTATGAAGTCCTAGACATGGAAGCAGCCGTTGCAGGTAAGGATGATCATACCTACCTCAATTACAGCCGAGATGTCATGGAGCTCATGACCCAACTCCGCAAAGATTGGGGCTTAGTTTATCCAGAAGAAGAGTAGTACCCACTATAACCCCATTGACACTAAACAAAAGCTTTTTGTGTGACAAGAACTGCTAATTCTAACAAATGGTTACAATTTTTGTATGACCGTTAGAAAGGTAGCAAGAGTGGGACTTTCACTTGTGTAAGCGTTTCAAAGCGTGTATAATATAGTTAGAAAGATAGGAAAAGGAGATGTGTAGTGTCTAGTATTACAATTGAAGCGAGCAAGGTGGCTAGAAAGAGTCCTATTAGGGTTGATACTAGTCTTGTGGGAACGGTTTCTGGGGTTGAAGATGTGACAGTCTCCCTACCTTCATCGAAAGCTCGTCTAAGTGTAGGTAAATGGGGCTATAAGTCCAATACGATTACTGTTGAGGATGGTCAAACTGTTCGGGTTACAGGTAATTTTATAAATCGCCTCATAGCGGTAGCACCATTGTTTCTATACTTTATTGGAGGTCGTTACCTCCCACTCATTGCTGTCCTATCTACTATAATTTTGCTTTTTAGCTTACCCTTTCTCAAGTTAGAAATTGTAGACTAATTAGAATCGGGAGTGGCCTAGCCCTCTGTTTGATACTTTTAACTCACTTTTTCATAAAAATGCTAGGCTGCTCTCCATTTTTTGAGAAAAGGTTGAGACGAGAAAGTGGGTTGTCAAAAAGGGAACTTGATAGAGTTCTCCTTTTTTATTCAGCTAGTTTCTCTGTTGATTTCTAAAAGACCCCAGTTGGTAAAACTGAGGTCTTTCTTGTTTCTAGTGATAGATTACTTACGATATAATTTGTCGTATTGATAGTAAGGATCGAAGGTCACATTGATACCAAGCTTACGGAGGACATTTTTATCTTCATCAGTAAGGATGATGGTTGAGTGGGCTTCAGATCCCTTGAGGTTACCAAGTTCCTTCATGGCACGGGCCGCATCTGCATTGTTAGCAGCAGTGATAGCCAAGGCAATGAGAATTTCATTTGAGTGAAGACGAGGATTACGGCTACCCAGATGGTCAATTTTCAGACCTTGGATGGGTTTAACCACCTCAGGCTCGATGAGTTTGGTTTCTTTGGCAATGCCAGCAGAAGTCTTGATAGCATTAATCAAAGCAGCGGCAGTAGGACCAAAGAGTTCTGAATTTTTACCAGTGACGATTTGGCCATTTGGCAATTCAAGCGCAAGAGCAGAACTACCGGTTTCTTCAGCTTTACCACGTGCTGCTACCACGACTTTACGGTCTTCAGGCGTGATACCAAGATCGTTCATGAGCAGTTCGATTTTCTTAACGGCAGTTTCAGGTACACGTTCATTTTTAAAATCAAGAACGGTTTGATAGTAGCGACGGATGATTTCTTGCTTAGAAGCTTCTTTAGCAGCCTCATCATCGGTAATAGCGAAACCAACCATGTTAACCCCCATATCTGTAGGCGAAGCATAAGGAGATTCGCCAAGGATACGTTCAAGCATACGTTTGAGAACTGGGAAAATCTCGATGTCACGGTTGTAGTTTACGGTCGTTTTTTCATACGTTTCCAAGTGGAAGGGGTCAATCATATTGACATCATCAAGGTCCGCAGTAGCAGCTTCATAGGCCAAGTTGACTGGGTGATGAAGTGGCAAATTCCAAACTGGGAAGGTTTCAAATTTGGCATAACCAGATTTGATGCCATTGATTTGGTCGTGGTACATGTTAGACATACATGTCGCCAATTTACCAGAACCTGGACCAGGAGCAGTGACAACGATTAGGTTTCGGCTGGTCTTGATATAGTCATTTTTTCCCATACCTTCAGGAGAAATGATATGGTTCATATCCGTTGGATAACCCTTAATAGGGTAGTGGATGTAAGACGTGATGCCATTTTTTTCCAGTTGGTTACGGAAAGCATCGGCCGCAGGTTGACCTGAATACTGCGTAATAACAACAGAACCCACATAAATATTGAGCTCGTTGAATGTATCAATCAGACGAAGCACCTCTTGGTCGTAGGAAATACCAAGGTCACCACGAGCCTTAGAGTGCTCGATATTGCTAGCATTAATGGCGATGACCACTTCAACCTGATCTTTAAGCTCTTGAAGGAGCTTGATTTTATTGTCAGGCTCATAACCAGGAAGGACACGAGCAGCGTGGAAGTCCTCCAACATTTTGCCACCAAACTCCAAGTAGAGCTTGCCGTCAAACTGGTTAATACGCTCCAAAATATGGTCACGTTGCAGATTCAAATACTGTTCAGAACTAAAAGCTTGTTTCTTCATAAATAAAAATACCTCTGAGAAAAATTATATCAAATGCCGAAGGTAAATGCTATTGGCGAAAGACGATTTATTGGATTTTAAAATAACTTCAATGTATGTCTTTTTCTTTTTATCAACAATAGTGTATTTGAGTGGGTTATTGCATTTTGATATAATAGAAATCATGATGAGTATTATTTTTACAATATTGTTATTTTCAGTTGTGTTTTGTGTTTTTCTATTTCCATATTTTAAGAAAAATAGAATATTAGCCATTGGCCCTAGTATTATACTTGTTATTATTTTGATAGCATTTGGTGGTCTTACTACTTCTCAGTGGGGATTTCTTTCTGCTGCCTTGGCAGTTGGCTCTATGTTATTTACAGAAGATTTTTTTACAAAATTTTTTGGAGTTAAATTATCTTTAAGGGCAAGCTCTATTTTAGTACGTGGAAGAGTGATAATAGTTCTAATGGCACCAATATTATTTATCTCAGTAAATCTAATAACATCACAATGTGTTGAGGAAAAAATTCTACATAATAAATTAGAGTATATTAAATATGACCCTAAAGAAGTTAAATTATTTGAAAATGGTAAAGAAATAAAGGCAATTGGAGATAGTAGTTTAAGGAATACAAAGTACATTCTTGATTTTATTGATGGAGAACATGTAAGACATGGAATAATAAGTTTAGAATTTGATAAAATAATAAATAAATTATATTCATTTAAAGATTTAACTGTAAAGTATCGAGGCATTGATTTTAAGATAGAAAATGTTACTTTTGATGAGCAAATGGGAGTTTACTATTTATTTGTGCATAAAAGAAACTTAAATAATAACGAGACAATTGCTAAGTTATTGACATCTCTACTTAGATTTATTTTTATTGAGTTAATTGGAATGGTATGTATAAATGTTTATTTTCGTTGCTTTTATAGAAATCCCAAAGAAAATTGGTTGTTAAAATTTATTAGTCGTGAAAAATCGGGTATTGATATTCAAGGTCATTGGTTCTTGTTGAATAAGTATGAATTTGATAATAGGGAGTTCTTATTTTCAGTGTCAAGTTTTTATATTCTAGGTAATCTATTATACATAGGAAAAGAAGTTTATCAATTAATTAAAAAAAATGATAAAATAAGCATAAAATCGCAACCGGGAGTCTCTTTTGAGATTCTAGATGACTATACTATAAAGTACGACGAATATACGTTTATACATTCATATTCTAAAAAGAAAAAAGATTTATTTGTAAAATATAAGGTTCCAAAGAATAGGTTTGGAAACAAAGTGTATTTTAAAGAATCAAATGAAAAAATTTTGTTAGGTGAAGATTTAGCAGATAAGGAAAATGTACTTTGTTTGGATATGCAGAATAATAAATTAATTGAAACACGATTAAAATTTCAAAAAAAATGTTATTTTGTAGCGGAGGAAATAACTAATTTAGAATCATCAGAACAAAGCATTCTCTATAGCAGTGAAGATATACCAATAGTATACATTAATAAACCTGACAAACGCGAGATAATTGTTGGTGGTGTAAGGTATATTGAAATTAAAAATCAATAAGATTAAACATTCAATAGTATTTTGTTAATAATCCAATACTTTTCTTTAGAAAAGTGTTGGATTATTTTGATAGAGATGTACTAAGTTTTTCAGTCATCTAATGTTAAAAGTTACAAGTGATTTTGCCTATTATCTTGAATCTAAGTTTCCTATTTTTTGGATAAAGGCGTATAGATCTTTAAACAACGTTGGTGATCCGAGTTTCAAAATCTTGTCTTGTATGTAGAAGAAGTTGTTTTCTAAAAAGTTTCAGATAAGTTTGACTATATTTTTTGGAGATTTCGAACGGTTTTTTATTGCCTCATTACATAGCTAACTTATAAAGGAGTTGTGCTAAAATTTTACTTTCCTCTGCTGACAACTGGTAATTGCTGATACCTTAAGCCATGTTTTGAACTAGATTTGTTTTAAGGGGCTATTAGTATTTAATTTTATATCAGACTGGTCTTTTGAAAAGAATAGGATTTATTGCAATTTTAAATCTATATATGTTTATCATTATAGAATACTCATGTAGAAATATTGAGTTAATCGTTATTGTATAGAGGTCCGATATTGACTTGGTGAGCAGTCATAATACTGCCGAAAGGCTTTTGAAAAATGCAAAGGGTCCAGATAGCCTACAGAATAGGCGATAATTTTTATAGGTTGATCAGTAGTTTTCAAGAGTTCATTAGCTCGATTCATGCGTACTTCGAGCAGGTATTCTTTGGGAGAAATCTTGTGGAAGTCTTTGAAGATGGAGGACAAATAGGAACGATGAACGCCTAGCTTATCGGCAATCTCTTGGATACTAATATCTTGTGAGTTATAACCTATATCGATGAGGTGTTTGGCTTCACGATAGAGTTTGCAACTGGGCGAGATGGTTTCTTGATCAAGGTTAGGTGAGAGGTCATTTAATCGGTGCATGAGTTCATAGAGTTGACTGATAACATGCAGTTGCGAGGAATTACTTTCGTCGAGCCTTTCTGCATCTTTGACAATAGTCTCTATGAAGTTACCTAATGCTTCGGTGTGAGGGGACGACCTAAGATAGGCTGTTTCATGGATTTGTGAGAGGTGAAAGTACTCCTGAGCTTTGATACCACTAATCCCCAGCCAATAGTAGGACCAAGGAGTCTGATTATCCGCAAAATAGTAGGTAACTTCACCTGGTATGAGTAAAAAAATGTCTCCCTTTTGAAGGGGGATTTTTTGGTCCTTGTATTCAAGACAGCCTTTTCCTTCAGTGATGTAATGGAGAACGTAATTTTCCCGAATGGCAGGACCAAAGAACTGGTCTGGTAAACAATCCTCATAGCCGTAAAAATCAAGACGTAAATCTAAGGTTCCTGTTTCAAGTTCTGAAAAAATAATCATAGCACAACCTCCTTACCTAACATTTTACCATATATTTGCAACAAAATTCCATTTTAGAAAGCGCATACATCATCTATAATAAAGCTTGTAAAAAAGGAGAATATCATGAGTATTACTATTAACAAGAACTATTATTACATCAACAGTAAAGAATTGTCACTTATCATTGAAGAAAGGGAAGGAGACCTTTTACTGAGACATCTTGGGCGTAAGATTACAAATTATCATGGCTCAAATGCTATAAATGAAAGAGATCACGCTTTTTCAGGACAGCTTAATCCAGACGTCAGAACATATAGTTATGATACACAACGCCAGGTTTTGGGTCTACATGGCTTGGGGGATTTTCGTCAACCGTCTTTGAAAATCCAGCATGGAGTCTCAGATGTGACACGCTTTGAATTTTTAAAAGCAGAAGTGGTCAAAGGAATCTCACTAGAAAGCAAACTGCCATATCCCCATTCTTTGGAAAAAGCAGAAACGCTGATTTTCACCTTAGTCGATAAAGTTGCTGATTTGGAGTTAAAACTCTACTACACAGTGGTTGAAGACAACAACACAATCGTAACTTATAGCGAAGTCATCAATAACTCTAATCAAGCGGTGGTTATCCACCGAGCGCTCAGCGCTATGGCTGATGTACCTACCCGTGACTATGATGTGGTCACTCTCCAAGGCGCTTACGCTCGTGAGAAAACGGTTCGTCGCCAAAGAGTTGAGCAAGGTATCTTTAAAGTTGCCTCTAACCGTGGGGCTTCAGGTCATGCTCAGACACCAGCTTTGATTCTTTGTGATCACGAAGCTAGTGAAGGAGCAGGCGAGGCCTTGGCTTTCCAACTCATGTATAGCGGTAACTTCCAAACATTTGTCCAAAAGAGTCAAATCAATGAAGTCCGTGTAGCTATCGGAATTGAGGATGAGAACTTTACCTGGGAACTTGCTTCAAATGAAAGTTTTGAGACACCAGTTGCCCTCATTACTTACTCCCACCAAGGTTTGACTGGAGTTAGTCAAGAAAGTCAGGCCTTTGTTACAGATTACATCATTCCTAAGCAGTTTGCCCATGAGGAGCGTCCTATTCTTCTTAATAACTGGGAGGCAACCTACTTTGATTTTGAAAAAGAAAAATTGCTTGAGTTAGCCGAAGATGCTAAACAAGTAGGTGTTGAACTCTTTGTCTTGGATGATGGTTGGTTTGGAAATCGTTTCGACGACAACCGTGCTCTAGGAGATTGGTTCGTCAATGAAGAAAAACTTGGTGGACCACTCCAAGACTTGATTGAAAAAGTTCATGCCAAGGGGCTTAAGTTCGGTCTTTGGTTTGAGCCTGAAATGATTTCGGTGGACAGCGATCTTTATCGTACACATCCAGACTGGGCCATCCAAGTGCCTAATTATGGTCATACTTACTCACGTAACCAACTCGTGCTTAACTTGGCTAATCCAGATGTGGTAACTTACTTAAAAGATGTCTTGGATAAGATTCTGACAGATAATGCTATTGATTATGTTAAATGGGATTATAACCGTAACATGACTAACATCGGAAATGGAGCGAACTACCTTGAAAGCCAAATGCAGAGTCATCAATACATGTTGGGACTATATGACTTGGTAGAATTCCTGACAAGCAAGCATGAGAATATTCTCTTTGAATCATGTTCAGGTGGAGGAGGTCGAAACGACCTCGGTATGATGCGTTACTTCCCACAAGTTTGGGCGAGTGATAATACTGATGCCATTGCACGTTTACCAATTCAATATGGTTCAAGCTATCTTTACCCAACCATTTCTATGGGGGCTCACGTATCAGCTGTTCCTAATCACCAAATGGAACGTACAACGCCTTTGGAAACACGTGGAGATGTAGCTATGATGGGGAATTTAGGCTACGAATTGGATTTGACGAGCTTGACTCAGGAAGAAAAAGATATTATTGCTGGACAAATCGCTCATTATAAGGACATTCGTCCAGTGGTTCAATTTGGTCAGCAATACCGACTCATTAATCCTGAAGCTGGAAGCAATGAAGCAGCTGTTCAATTTAACTACGAAAACAAGGTTTTAGCAACCTATGTCCGAGTTCTTTCAACAGTTGAGACGGTTGAAACGACTCTCAAACTAAAAAATCTCGATCAAGATGCCAACTACATGTTACAAGGAACAGACCAAGTTTATTCTGGTGCTGAACTGATGTATGCAGGAATCACAGTCGTTCTTCCACAGGGAGACTTCCTCAGTAAACAATTTTATTTTGTCAAAGTAGATTAAGTGTTTAGTGGTATAGGTGTTTATCTGGATGTTAATTTGAACTAAGGTGTGCAAAAATGTTTGTAAACTTTAACAAGGTTCTTTAATAAATTAGCCTTGTTGTCAGGGTGGTATGAATTTTTATAGATTTGACATTTAAGCTGTTTTCTAAGAGAGAACAATAGAAGAGACTGGAAGAAATTCCAGTCTCTTTTTGCGTTTTCAATTTTAGAAGATTCTTAATAGTAAGAAATTATTTCGTACTTTCTCTCAGAGTCAGTTTAGTGCCCAACATAGTAAGTGTCGGGATTTCTCTTGGAGCCAAGACTTGTTTATTGAGGACATCCATGGCAGTTCGTCCCATTTCTTCGGTATAAACAGTAACACTAGAAAGTGGCGGATAAACTTGTTTGGCTAGACTGGTGTCATTAAAGGAGATGATCTGGATATCTTCTGGGACATTAATACCATTTTCCTGAAGGGCTCTAAGAGCACCGATAGCCAGACTATCACTAGCTGCAAAGTAAGCATCTGGTAGGGGTGTACCACTTGCTATTTTAGAGGCTAAAAGGTCATAGCCAGATTGAACTGTAAAATTACCCGAAAGAATCAAAAGAGGGTCATAGATGCTCTTTTCAATACAGTAGTTACGATAAGAACGTAAACGAGGCTCCGGAACGATTTCAGTTGAATCCGTTGTTTTTTCTTGCCCTGTTAAAAGACCGATGCTCTTACACCCTTGCTCAGTGAGATAACTTAGTGCCGTTTGAACAGCATTTTCAAAGTCAGTTGTCACACAAGGATGTCCCTGACGAAGGGTATCACTATCTACAAAGACTAGCGATTTACCCAATGATTCCAATTCAGTAATCTGTTCACGACTAAACTTTCCGATACAAAGTATACCTATGACTTCTTCAGCAAGACTAAAAGGAATGTCATTGAAATAACGAAGTATCTCGTAGTCTAGCTCATGGGCTCTTGTTTCAATTCCAAGCCGAATGTTGTAGTAGTAGAGATCGTCTAACTCATCTTCCTCACTTACCCATTGGATAATTGCCACTTGATGTTTTTCTTTTTTCAAGTTTCCGATTTTCTGATGTTTGGTATATCCGATTTCATCTGCCACAGTTAAAATACGGTGCCTGGTTTCTTCAGTAACGGAGAGGCTTTCATCTTGGTTGAGAACACGTGAAACAGTTGCGATTGATACATCAGCCAATTTTGCGATATCTTTTAATGTAGCCATATTGTTCTCCTTTCAACCAAAGTATACCATAAATTCTAAAATTTTACCTATTTTTACTAAAAAAACAGTAAAAACATTGATTTTCCTTGTGAAAGGGGTTACAATATTAGTGTAAAAAAGAATAAGCGAGGTACATCCTATGAAGACATCACAGTTAAGAGAAAAGTTTAAAGAAGTTTTTGGTGTAGAAGCAGACCATACTTTCTTTTCTCCAGGCCGTATTAACTTGATTGGTGAACACACTGACTACAACGGTGGGCATGTGTTCCCAGCAGCTATTACTCTAGGTACTTACGGAGCAGCCCGTAAACGTGATGACAAAGTTTTGCGTTTCTTCTCAGGTAACTTTGAAGATAAGGGCATCATCGAAGTACCACTTGAAAATCTTCGTTTTGAAAAAGAACACAACTGGACAAACTATCCAAAAGGTGTTCTTCATTTCTTGCAAGAAGCTGGTCATACAATTGATTCAGGTATGGATATTTACATTTATGGTAACATTCCAAATGGATCAGGCTTGTCATCATCATCATCTTTGGAATTGTTGATTGGTGTTATTGCTGAAAAACTTTATGACCTTAAATTGGAACGCCTTGACTTGGTTAAAATCGGTAAGCAGACTGAAAATGACTTTATCGGCGTTAACTCTGGTATCATGGACCAATTCGCTATTGGTATGGGAGCTGATCAACGTGCGATTTACTTGGATACAAATACTTTAGAGTATGACTTGGTACCACTTGACCTTAAAGACAATGTTGTTGTTATCATGAACACTAACAAACGTCGTGAATTGGCAGATTCTAAATACAATGAACGTCGTGCTGAATGTGAAACAGCAGTATCTGAACTCCAAGAAAAACTTGATATCCAAACACTTGGTGAATTGGACCTCTGGACATTTGACGCATACAGCTACTTGATTAAAGACGAAAACCGTATCAAACGTGCCCGTCACGCAGTTCTTGAAAATCAACGTACACTTCAAGCTCGTAAAGCTCTTGAAGCAGGAGATTTGGAAGGCTTTGGTCGTCTTATGAATGCTTCTCACGTATCATTGGAACATGATTACGAAGTTACAGGTCTTGAACTTGATACTTTGGCACACACAGCATGGGAACAAGAAGGTGTCCTTGGAGCTCGTATGACAGGAGCGGGATTTGGTGGATGTGCCATCGCACTTGTAAACAAAGACAAAGTTGAAGACTTCAAAAAAGCAGTTGGTCAACGTTATGAAGAAGTCGTTGGTTATGCACCAAGCTTCTATATTGCTGAAGTAGCTGGCGGTTCACGAGTACTTGATTAATGAGAAAGAAGTAGAGATTATGGCTGAAAATTTAGTAAACACTTTTGTAACTCTGGTTATTGAAAATAGTGATTATGAGGAATTGGACCGTATCTATTTGACAAACAAAGTTTTTGCTTTGGTTGGAGAAGGAGTTGCTGATGTTGAAACAGATAGCTCTGAATTGATTGACCTTAAAGACCAGTTGCTTCAAGCAGGTGTTAAAGCTGGTTCTGTAGGTGAACTTAATGAAGAACAAGATATCATCGGTGCTCAACTCATGGACTTGATTACACCAAGCCCTAGCCTTGTCAATCGTAACTTCTGGGATACTTATAAATCTAACCCAGAGCAAGCAATTGCTGACTTTTATGCACAAAGTAAACGCAATGATTATGTGAAAGTCAAAGCCATTGCACAAAATATTGCTTATAAAGCACCAACTAAATACGGTGACTTGGAAATTACGATTAACCTTTCAAAACCTGAAAAAGATCCAAAAGCCATCGCTGCAGCTAAAAATGCGGTAGCTTCTGATTATCCAAAATGCCAACTTTGTATGGAAAATGAAGGTTATCTAGGCCGCATCAATCACCCAGCACGTAGTAATCACCGTGTTATTCGTTTCCAAATGGAAGGAAATGACTGGGGCTTCCAATATTCACCATATGCTTACTTTAATGAACATTCTATCTTCTTTTATGGTAAGCACGAACCAATGCACATCAGTCCATTGACGTTTGGTCGTCTCTTATCAATTGTTGAAGCATTTCCTGGTTACTTTGCAGGTTCAAATGCCGATCTTCCAATTGTAGGTGGTTCAATTCTTACACATGAACACTATCAAGGTGGTCGCCATACCTTCCCAATGGAAGTAGCAGGCATTAAAGAAAAAGTTAGCTTTGATGGTTACTCTGATGTTGAGGCTGGTATCGTTAATTGGCCTATGTCAGTTCTTCGTTTAAGAAGTGAAGATAAGGAAAGACTTATTGCTCTTGCAACCAAAATTTTAAATTGCTGGCGTGGTTATTCAGACGAAAAAGCTGGTGTCTTGGCTGAGTCTGATGGACAACCTCACCACACCATTACCCCAATTGCTCGTAGAAAAGACGGCAAATTTGAATTGGATTTGGTTCTTCGTGACAATCAAACTTCTGAAGAACATCCAGACGGTATCTACCACCCACATAAAGATGTTCAACATATTAAGAAAGAAAACATTGGTTTGATTGAAGTTATGGGATTGGCCATTCTTCCTCCTCGTTTGAAAACAGAACTTAAAGATGTTGAAGATTATCTATTGGGTCAAGTCAACCAAGTAGCTCCAATTCACCAAGAATGGGCAGATAAACTTAAGGCTGAAAATCCAAATGTGACAGCTGATGATGCGAAGAAAGTTGTTCGCCAATCAGTTGCTGATATTTTCGCTCGTGTGTTGGAAGATGCTGGTGTTTATAAATCTGATAATGAAGGCTTGAATAACTTTAAAGATTTTGTAAATTTTGTAAATTTAGCTGATTAATTGTTTTTTCTGAAGAAAGGAGATAAGAAATGGCAATTTTAGTATTAGGTGGAGCTGGTTATATTGGTTCTCACATGGTTGATCGCTTAGTTGAAAAAGGTCAAGAAAAAGTAGTGGTAGTAGATAGTTTGGTAACAGGTCACCGTGCTGCCGTACATCCAGATGCTATTTTCTATCAAGGCGATCTCTCTGATCAAGATTTTATGAGAAAGGTCTTCAAAGAAAACCCTGATGTTGACGCTGTTATTCACTTTGCAGCCTATTCATTGGTTGGTGAATCAATGGAAAAACCACTCAAATATTTTGATAACAATACAGCTGGAATGGTTAAATTGCTCGAAGTTATGAACGAATGCGGTGTTAAATACATTGTCTTCTCATCAACAGCAGCAACTTATGGTATCCCAGAAGAAATTCCAATTCTTGAAACAACACCACAAAATCCTATCAACCCATATGGTGAAAGTAAGTTGATGATGGAAACTATCATGAAGTGGTCTGATAAAGCTTATGGTATTAAATATGTGCCACTTCGTTACTTCAACGTTGCTGGTGCAAAACCTGATGGATCTATCGGTGAAGACCATGGTCCAGAAACTCACCTTCTTCCAATTATCCTTCAAGTAGCTCAAGGTGTTCGTGAAAAAATCATGATTTTTGGTGATGACTACAACACTCCTGATGGTACAAATGTTCGTGACTATGTTCACCCATTTGACTTGGCTGATGCTCACCTCCTTGCTGTTGAATATCTTCGTAAAGGAAATGAATCTACAGCCTTTAACTTAGGTTCATCAACAGGTTTCTCAAACCTTCAAATTCTTGAAGCAGCTCGTAAGGTAACTGGTAAAGAAATTCCAGCTGAAAAAGCTGATCGTCGTCCTGGTGACCCTGATACATTAATTGCTTCATCTGAAAAAGCACGTACAGTTCTTGGATGGAAACCACAATTTGATAACATCGAAAAAATCATCGCAAGTGCTTGGGCATGGCATTCTAGCCATCCAAAAGGTTACGATGATCGAGGGTAATTAAAAAAATAATAATAAACAAAGAGTCAGAGAGTATATAAAATTGTTGTACTCTTTGTTTTTTGAGGAAATAGTATGAAAATAGGTCGTGAAATTATTGGAAAAGTTGACTCAGGTGATGTCAGCAAAATTACGATGGAGAATGATAAGGGTGTTATCATCTCAACGCTAACGTTAGGAGCAACATTACAGGAGTTTTTAGTTCCAACTGAAACGGGCGGTTTAAAAAATATTGTTCTTGGTTTTGATGCTTATGAAGATTATTACAAGAATGGTTTATGTGCCTGCCAATCTGTCGGAAGGGTTGCTGGAAGAATCGGAAAAGCTTCGTATACTCATGAGATGGTTCTTTATAGCCTTCCTAAGAATGAAGGAGAAAATTGCCTACACAGTGGTCCGGAAGGGATGCAGTTCCAAAATTGGAATTATGTCACAAACTTGACAGAGGAATATGTTGAGACAAAGTTTGTTAGAAGACTTTACTCAAGTGTCGATGGGTTCCCTGGTGACATGTCAGTTTCTATTACCTACAGACTTAACAACAGCAATCGCTTATCAATCTTCTTTGATGCCTTTGATGTTACAGAAACTACAGTCTTTAATCCGACCAATCATGTCTACTTTAATCTTAGTGACAAGCAAGATTTGTCAACTCATGAGTTAAAAATCTATTCAGACTACCATTTGGAATTGGATTCTGAGTTAATCCCTACAGGACAAAAAATTAATGTAGATGGAACACATTATGACTTCAGAAAGACAACTGACTTGCTCCCTCGAATTGAAGCAAATCAAGGTTTCGATGATGCTTTTGTAGTAGGTGGCGAAACTTGTGACCATGTGAAAGAAGTAGCTGTTCTCCATGATAAAGAGAGTGGAGATGGTATCGAAATTTTCTCAAACAGAAATGGTTTAGTCATTTTTACGATGGATGATATCGAAGATAATATTTACTTTGCAAGAGATAAAGGTAAGATAGCAAAAGGGCGTGAAGCTATTGCTATGGAAGCTCAAACCCTTCCAGATGCCGTTAATCACAAAGGTTTTGGAGATATTATCTTAGAGAAGGGTCATAGTGTAAACTATGAAATTGGCTTCCAATACTTTAATTCATCAAAGTAATCACGTATTAGTAAAAGTTTAGTAAAAAATCACTAAATCTATTGACAATTTAAGCTAATACTTGTATAATGTAAGCGTATTCAAAATAATAACAGGAGGTTTTCATAATGGGAAAATCTAAAGGTCAGATGAAGTCTCGTCTATCCTATACAGCTGGTGCTTTTGGTAACGACGTCTTCTATGCAACGTTGTCAACATACTTTATCATGTTTGTGACAACTCACTTGTTTAACACAGGTGATCCAAAGCAAAATAGTCACTACGTACTATTAATTACTAACATCATCGCTATTTTGCGTATCTTGGAAGTATTTATCGATCCATTGATTGGTAACATGATTGATAACACTCATACTAAGTATGGTAAATTCAAACCATGGGTAGTTGGTGGTGGTATCATCAGTTCTATCGCCTTGTTGCTTCTCTTCACCGATTTAGGTGGTTTGAATAAAACAAATCCTTTCTTGTACCTTGTACTTTTCGGAATTATCTACCTTGTAATGGATGTCTTCTACTCAATTAAAGATATCGGTTTCTGGTCTATGATTCCTGCCTTGTCTCTTGACAGTCACGAACGTGAAAAAATGGCAACTTTTGCCCGTATCGGTTCTACAATCGGTGCTAACATTGTCGGTGTTGCCATCATGCCAATTGTTTTGTTCTTCTCAATGACTAAAACTGGTGGTTCAGGAGATAAAACTGGTTGGTTCTGGTTTGCCTTCATCGTTGCTCTTATTGGTGTGATCACATCAATCGCTGTTGGTATTGGTACTCGTGAAGTTGAATCTAAACTTCGTGATAATAAAGAAAAAACTGGCCTTAAACAAGTCTTTAAGGTTCTTGGTAAAAACGACCAATTGATGTGGTTGTCTCTCGGATATTGGTTCTACGGTCTTGGTATTAACTCACTTAATGCCCTTCAACTTTACTATTTCACATTCATCCTTGGTGATTCAGGTAAATATTCAATCCTTTACGGATTAAACACTATTGTTGGTTTGGTTTCAGTTTCACTCTTCCCTAGCCTTGCTAGTAAATTTAACCGTAAACGTTTGTTCTACGGATGTATTGCAGTAATGCTCGGTGGTATCGGAATCTTTAGTATTGCAGGTACATCACTTCCAATGATTTTGACTGCAGCTGAACTCTTCTTCATTCCACAACCACTTGTGTTCCTTGTTATCCTTATGATTATCTCTGACTCAGTAGAATATGGTCAATGGAAATTAGGACACCGTGATGAATCTCTTACTTTGTCAGTTCGTCCACTTGTTGATAAACTTGGTGGAGCAATGTCAAACTGGCTTGTATCTTTGATTGCCGTAGCCGCAGGTATGACAACTGGTGCTAAAGCAGCTGATATTACAAGTCATCAACAAATGGTCTTTAAACTTAGCATGTTTGCTTTCCCAGCAGCAGCTATGCTCATCGCTACCTTCATTATTGCTCGTAAAATCACTTTGACTGAAGCACGTCACGCTGAAATCGTCGAAGAATTGGAACATCGCTTTAGCGCAGCAACTTCTGAAAATGAAGTTAAAGCTAACGTCGTATCTCTTGTAAACCCTACAACTGGTAATTTGGTTGACCTCTCAAGTGTTAATGATGAACATTTCTCTTCAGGTAACATGGGTAAAGGTTTTGCCATTAAACCTACTGATGGAGCAGTCTTTGCACCAATTAGTGGTACCATTCGTCAAGTTCTTCCTACTCGTCATGCAGTTGGTATTGAAAGTGAAGATGGTGTCGTTGTTCTTATCCACGTTGGTATCGGAACAGTTAAACTTAAAGGTGAAGGATTCATTAGTTACGTAGAACAAGGTCAACATGTTGAAGTTGGAGACAAACTCCTTGAGTTCTGGCCACCAATTATCGAGAAAAATGGTCTTGATGACACAGTACTTGTCACTGTAACTAATTCTGAAAAATTCAGTGCTTTCCATCTTGAAAAAGAAGTTGGAGAAAAGGTAGAAGCTTTGTCTGAAGTTATTACTTTCAAAAAAGGAGAGTAATCTATGAACACAACTGAAAAAATTCAAACTTACTTAAACGATCCAAAGATTGTTAGCGTTAATACTGTTGACGCTCACTCAGATCATAAGTATTTTGAATCTCTTGCAGAATTTTCTGAAGGGGAGATGAAGTTAAGACAATCTCTTAATGGAAAATGGAAAATTCACTATGCTCAGAATACAAATCAGGTTTTAAAAGACTTTTATAAAACAGAGTTTGATGAAACTGATTTGAATTTCATCAATGTACCAGGTCATTTAGAGCTTCAAGGTTTTGGTTCTCCACAATATGTGAATACCCAATATCCTTGGGATGGTAAAGAATTCCTTCGTCCACCTCAAGTCCCTCAAGAATCAAATGCTGTTGCATCATACGTAAAACATTTTACCTTGAATGATGCATTAAAAGATAAAAAAGTGTTTATCTCATTTCAAGGGGTTGCCACTTCCATCTTTGTATGGGTCAATGGTAACTTCGTAGGATACAGTGAAGATTCATTTACACCTAGTGAATTTGAAATTAGTGATTACCTTGTTGAAGGTGATAACAAGTTGGCGGTAGCTGTTTATCGTTACTCTACAGCAAGCTGGTTGGAAGACCAAGACTTCTGGAGACTTTACGGTATTTTCAGAGATGTTTACTTGTATGCTATTCCAAAAGTTCACGTTCAAGATCTCTTTGTTAAGGGAGATTATGATTACCAAACAAAAGCAGGTCAATTGGATATTGATTTGAAGACTGTTGGTGATTATGAAGATAAGAAGATTAAATATGTTCTTTCAGATTATGAAGGCATCGTTACAGAAGGTGATGCATCTGTTAATGGTGACGGTGACCTATCTGTAAGTCTTGAAAATCTGAAAATTAAACCTTGGAGTGCTGAAAGTCCTAAACTTTACAATTTGACCCTTCATGTTTTGGATGATGACCAAGTTGTTGAAGTCGTTCCAGTTAAAGTTGGATTTAGACACTTCGAAATTAAAGATAAACTCCTGCTTTTGAATGGTAAGAGAATTGTCTTTAAAGGGGTTAACAGACACGAATTTAACGCTAGAACAGGACGTTGTATCACTGAAGAAGATATGCTTTGGGATATCAAAGTGATGAAACAACATAACATCAATGCTGTTCGTACATCTCACTATCCTAACCAAACACGTTGGTATGAATTGTGTGATGAATATGGACTTTATGTTATTGATGAAGCCAACCTTGAAACACACGGTACATGGCAAAAACTTGGTCTAAGCGAACCTTCATGGAATATCCCAGCTAGTGAACCAGAATGGTTGCCTGCTTGTTTGGATCGTGCCAATAACATGTTCCAACGTGATAAGAACCATGCTAGTGTTATCATTTGGTCTTGTGGTAATGAATCATATGCTGGTAAAGATATTGCTGACATGGCTGATTACTTCCGTAGTGTTGACAATACTCGTCCAGTTCACTATGAAGGTGTTACATGGTGTCGTGAATTTGATTACATTACAGACATCGAAAGTCGTATGTATGCGAAACCAGCTGATATTGAAGAATACCTCACTAACAATCCTCAAAAACCTTATATTTCATGTGAATACATGCACACAATGGGTAACTCTGGTGGTGGATTGAAACTCTACACCGACTTAGAGAAATATCCAGAATACCAAGGTGGATTTATTTGGGACTTCATTGACCAAGCTATTTACAAACCACTTCCAAATGGTAGCGAATTCCTATCATATGGTGGTGATTGGCATGATAGACCTTCTGACTACGAATTTTGTGGAAATGGTATTGTCTTCGCAGATCGTACCCTAACTCCAAAACTTCAAACAGTTAAACATCTTTACTCTAATATTAAGATTGCTGTTGATGAAAAATCAGTAACTATCAAGAATGATAATGTCTTTGAAGATCTTTCTGCTTATACTTTCCTAGCCAGAGTTTACGAAGATGGTAGAAAAGTTAGCGAAAGTGAATATCACTTTGATGTTAAACCAGGTGAAGAAGCAACATTCCCAGTAGAATTCGCTGTTGGAGCTTCAAATGTTGAACGAATTTACGAAGTTGCTTGTGTTCAGAATGAAGCAACTGAATGGGCTCCAAAAGGTCATGAAATTGTTCGTGGTCAATATGTTGCTGAAAAGATTAGCACTGAAACACCAGTTAAAGCACCTTTGAATGTTGTTGAAGGCGACTTCAACATCGGAATTCAAGGACAAAACTTCTCTATCTTGCTTTCACGTGCACAAAATACGCTAGTGTCTGCTAAGTATAACGGTGTTGAATTCATTGAGAAAGGTCCTAAACTTAACTTTACTCGTGCTTACACTGACAACGATCGTGGTGCTGGATATCCATTCGAAATGGTAGGATGGAAAGTTGCTGGAAGCTATAGTAAGGTTACAGATACTCAAATTCAAATCGAAGATGACTCTGTTAAAGTGACTTATGTTCATGAATTGCCAGGCTTGTCTGATGTCGAAGTTAAGGTAACTTACCAAGTTGACTACAAGGGTAGAATCTTTGTTACTGCAAACTATGATGGTAAAGCAGGTTTGCCAAACTTCCCTGAATTTGGTCTAGAATTTGCTATTGGTTCACAATTTACAAACCTTAGATATTATGGATACGGTGCAGAAGAAAGTTACCTTGATAAACTTCCTGGTGCCTATCTTGGTCGATATGAAACTTCTGTTGAAAAGACATTTGCTCCATATCTAATGCCACAAGAATCTGGTAATCACTATGGTACTCGTGAATTTACAGTATCTGATGATAACCATAATGGTCTTAAATTCACCGCACTTAATAAGGCATTCGAATTCAGTGCTTTGCGTAACAGTACTGAACAAATTGAAAATGCTCGTCATCAATATGAATTGCAACAGTCTGATGCTACTTGGATTAAAGTTCTTGCTGCTCAGATGGGTGTCGGTGGTGATGACTCATGGGGTGCTCCAGTTCATGACGAATTCTTGCTTAGCTCAGCAGATAGCTATCAATTGAGCTTCATGATTGAACCACTCAACTAAAGTATTATTGGAATTTGCCTCCAACGATATATTTGATAAAGGAAACTCGAAAGGGTTTCCTTTTGTCATGGTTTGAAGTAAGAAAAAAGGAAACAGACCTCTGTTTCCTCTTAAAATATAACTCAGTTTTCAATTCCCTTAAAAATGGGAGTGGTCTAGTAAAATTATGAAAAAGTGAGTTAAAGTTATTGATAAAGAAAAGGGACTAAACCACTCCCAAGACGTTAATGATTTTTTGTAGCTTTAAATGAAACTTGAAGATTATGCCTTGACGTTAATCGTCCAATGGCACTCTATCTAATATAAGTATACAACTTTGAGTTTAGATGTCCAAAAATAAGACTCTATGGATTATTATCAGTATTGTGATTGGCGACTATTTTTGTCAATAACAATTTAAGAGGTTGTTGATTTCACTTAGAATATAGTAATGTTCTATGAAAACGTGTACAATAGTAGTTAGAGAAATAAATATAGATTGGAGAAGATTGATGACATCATCTTTTGAAGACTTCACAAAAAAAGCAGAAGCATTCTTAGAAGAACATATTACAGAGTATCTCAGTGTGGACATGGCTCTTGAAGATTTTGCAAGACAATACAACCAAGGGCTTTTTGATGAGATCACTTCCCCTGATTCGAAGCAGGAGAGAGCCTGGAAACTCATTGAAGAGGCTTATCATTATTATGAGGACGATCCTTCAAGAAGTCAGGAATTTTTGACAGAAGCTTTAAAACTAGATCCTGAAAATCTTGATGCTAAGCAGATGCTCTTAACTTTTCAAAGTCCACTTGAACATCTAAAAGGCCTAATTGCCTTAGAAAAAGAGCAAAGGTCCAAGTGGGAGCAAGGTCCAAAAATGGGCTGGGCTAATCTTGACGAGCGTCCTTATTTGTCTTTGAAGTATAATCTTGCTAAATTTTATTTAAGCAACAGTATGAACCGGTTTGCTATTAAGGAATTTGAAGAGATTCTAGAGATAGATGTTCAAGATCACATGGGAGTCCGTTACGAATTGATGGCTACCTATTGTAATCTGGAGGAGTTTGATAAGGCAAAAAGCTTTTTCGAATGTGAGCAAATGGAATATCACGAAGAAGATTTGATGATAGTACCTATGATGACCGTCTCTCTAATGACAGGACATATTGAGGATGCAGATTTCTATTTTGATCTTCTCTATGCAAAAAATCCAGAGTTCGAAAATTATTTAAAAATGATTGAACAAGGTGATGAAGAGCGTCTAGTTGCCGAAACGCTTAAAGTCAACCCTATCTTATTTGAAGCCAATAGTATGCAAAGTCTTTTGATGGTTTTTAATCAAGTCGTTGATCTGTCCCAGTCAGAATATTATTTTACTTGGTTAATCGAAAAATATCGTGCAAAACGTCCACAAAGACATGTTGCGAAAAAGAAAAATCCAGAATTGCACAAATTAATTAGAGAATTGGAAAAAAGTATAGAACCGAGTAAAGCCCTCCAAGGTCTTTCAATAAGTGTGGAGCGTATACTTCGTCAACATGGCTTAATAGAATTTAAAGATTTTAAAAAGAAAACGGAAGAGGAAGTAGCAGCGATTAGAGGAGTTGGAAAGGTGAGCATGCAACTCCTTAAAGAAAATGGTGTTGTCTTTAAAAAGAAGCGGAAAAAGAAGTAAGGAACTATTCATCAAACAAGCCGTAGCAAATCTTTGCATTTTTGACTTATCTTTTTTAAGATAGTACTATTAAAAAAAGAAAAGGAGAACAGGATGGAAACTTATACACTTTCAAATGGCGTTACGATTCCTAAAATTGGTTTTGGGACTTGGCAGATTCCAGAAGGGGAAGAAGCTTATAACAGCGTTAGTTTCGCACTTAAGGCGGGTTACACACATATTGATACAGCACAAATCTACGGTAACGAGGTTTCTGTAGGTAAGGCGATTGCTGATAGTGATTTGGCACGTGAGGATATTTTCCTAACAACCAAACTTTGGAATGATAAGCACGATTATGACTTGGCTAAAGCCTCTATCGACGAGTCACTCGAAAGACTAGGTGTGGATTATTTGGATCTGTTGCTCATCCACTGGCCAAATCCAAAGGCTCTTCGTGAGAATGATGAATGGAAGGCTGGTAATGCAGGGGCTTGGAAGGCTATGGAAGAAGCCTACAAAGACGGTAAGGTTCGTGCCATTGGTGTCTCTAACTTTATGCAACATCACCTTGAAGCCCTCCTTGAAACGGCTGAGATTGTTCCACAGGTTAACCAAATTCTCTTGGCTCCAGGTTGTGCTCAAGCAGAGTTGGTTGCCTATTGCCAAGAGCGTGATATTCTTCTTGAAGCCTATAGCCCACTAGGTACTGGCAGCATTTTTGGGAATGAAGATGTTGAAGCAGTGGCTGAACGTAACGGAAAATCTGTTGCTCAAGTTGCCTTACGTTGGAGCCTTCAAAAAGGTTTCTTGCCACTACCTAAGTCATTGACACCAAAAAATATTGAAGCCAACTTGGATATCTTTGACTTTGATTTGTCAGAGGAAGATATGGCAGTCTTGGATAAGATTCAAGGCATCAAAACTCAGGATGACCCCGATTCAGTAGATTTTTAATAGGATTGCAAGCAACTCGTGAGGGTTGCTTTTTTCTTCTGTTTTACGAATAAAAGTGTGAATCTATCATCGAAATTGACAAAATGGAGGAGTGGTAATACAATGTTGTTACAAAAGAGTACGAGGTTAAGGATATGACAACAATTACATTGAAAGTTTCAGAAGCAGATAAGAAGTTCATGCAGGCAATTGCGAAATTTGAAGGGGTATCCTTGTCAGAATTAATTCGTACCAAAACTTTAGAAGCCATTGAGGATGAATACGATGCTAGAGTCGCCGATTTGGCTTTGGCAGAATATGAAGCCTATCTAGAAAACGGTGGGGAGGTGCTAAATTGGGATGACCTATAAGATAGTACCCACCCCTAAATTTGCCAAAAGTTTTAAAAAGTTGGATCCCTTTGTCAGAAAACAAATTAAGGCTTATCTCAATCGCGTGACAGAGAATCCAAGAGCCAAGGGTAAGGCCTTGGTTGCCAATCGCACTGGACAATGGCTCTATCATATTGGTGCCTATCGTGTTATTGTCAATATTCAGGACAATGAACTAATCATACTTGCCCTCGAAGTCGGTCATAGACGTGATATCTATTAGTATCAACACATAGAATATCCTAGGTTCCGTTAATTTTTAATAGGATTGCAAGCAACTCGTGAGGGTTGCTTTTTAGCGTGTTTTTTTAGATTTGCTATAATAAAACTATCATTTTTCTATTTATAGATGGGAGTTACGTAATGGAGTCTCGAAATCTTTTGCCTCAGAATACACGTATGATGGCCAATTTGCTCAGTTTTTCAGGAGGAGCTTTGGATGTCTTTTGTCATATGTATTACCATAGTTTGGTTGCCACTCAGACAGGGAATATTCTCCTGTTAGTTGCTGACTGGCGTAGTAGTAGCATGTACTATAACATGTTGCGATGCTTTTCCATTCTTTTCTTTTCCTTAGGTTTTCTTTTTGGAATGTGGTTTAAAGATCATCGTAAGAATGCCTACTGGCGTGTTTATGGTCTTCTTCCACTTTGTGTGATGACAGCTATCCTGCCTTTTCTACCTTCAAATGCCTTGATTGAGCTCCCGATTATCGCTTTTTCTGCAGGTATCATGATGAAGACTTTTACTGGCAGTCAGATTGAGAATCACCCCTTTGTGATTTTTATGACTTCAGGCAATTATCGAAGGATGCTGACGGCACTTTACTATGTTATTCAGGGGAGCGAGGATCAGAAAGAATATCGTCGCCAGGCGGTCAATTATGGCTTTGTCGTAGGTAGTTTTGTGGTTGGTGCTGTTGTATCAGCTCTTCTAATGCACTTCATTTATATTAAGTCCATCTGGCTAATCACGATTAGCTTGATTACGATTATGGTTTACTATTCATCTGAAGTGAAACGTCTGGGACTCAAGGAGACCAATCTTTAAGGACTTTTGTAGCAATTATTTTTGATAAAAATAGACTTGTGTTATAATCTTGGTTATATTAACTTTTTTTAACCTTAGATAAAGGAGAATTAAGATGCCTGTAGTAAGTAATGATTTTTCAGATATTGTATATAACCGTCGTTCCATTCGTAACTTTGATACTTCTGTCAAGATTCCACGAGAAGAATTGTTGGAAATCTTAGATAAAACTGTGACGGCCCCATCATCAGTGAACATGCAGCCTTGGCGTTTTGTCGTCGTGGATAGTGAGGAAGGCAAGGAAAAATTGGAACCCTTTGTCAGCTACAATGGCTTACAAAATGAGACGTCATCAGCCATGGTTCTCATTTTTGCAGATTTGAAGAGCCAAGAAAGAGCTGAAGAAATCTATGGAAAGGCCGTTGCGCAAGGAAAAATGCCTGAGGAGGTCAAAGAAAAACAACTGTCAAGTATTGTCCCAATGTATGAAAATGCTCCTCGTGAAATGATGAATGAAATTGTCCACATTGATGCTAGTCTGGCTGCCATGCAATTGATGTTGGTCGCTCGTTCTTATGGTTACGATACTAATGCCATTGGTGGCTATAAAAAAGAAGGTCTCGCCAAAGCCTTCGGACTTGACGCTGATCGTCATGTACCAATCTTACTCATTGCCCTTGGTAAGTCCAATGAAGAAGGTTTCGAGTCTGTTCGTTTGAATGCTTCTGATGTGACGACTTTTGCTTAATAAATAATTGACCGTAAGTCTCGAAAGTGGAGGCTTATGGTTTTTGTATGTGGTGACTAAATTCTGAGAGTGTTTGCTTTAACCCATGATTAAGGTAAGTCCTTTTCCTTTGTGCTATAATGATAGTGAATGTTTAATACAGGGCCGAGTGTGGCCTCTTTTAGGAGTCTTTTATGACAAACTATTTGATCCGAAGTTTTCTCTGGTTTCGTGAGCGTGGTTTTGTTCAAATTACGCAGAAAACTTTGGTTTCGCTTTTTCCCTTTTTCCTATTTTCAGGGATTATTCGGGTGATTTCACTATCTGTTTTTTCGGAGATGGGTTATATTAACCAACTTTTTTCAGTTTCTGATTGGCTGCCGGCCTTTAAAACTTCAGGTCAAGTGCTTATTAATCTTTCTAGTTTTCTCGGTGGATTAGCAGGTCCCTTATCGACTTATTTCGCTGGAAAATACACAGCTGGCCACTATGGTAGAAGTACTGGTACGGCTGGTGTGACTTCTCTTTTGGTCAGTTTGATTATAGGATCGCAAGAGTTACTAATGTCTCCACTTAACGATGGCGATTTGACGCGTATCAATTTACCGGCTTCGATTAATATTATGCTGGCTATCTTCGTGGGCTATCTGGTTGGTCAGATCTTCCGATTTTCAAGAGCCAGTGATGACCAAATTGTAGATAAGGACTATATTTATCAGCCTAAGACGGTTCGTCCCATTTTTTTGTCTTTAATTTTGGCAATTGGGCTTAATATTCTATTGGTTATTGGTGAACGGGAAAATATCTTTCAGTCTATTAGACAGTTTACATCGACCATTACCGTCACTGGTAATCATCTTTTCTCAACCTTTATGATGGGATTTTTGAGTACTTTTTCTGCTTGGATTGGGAATAGTCAAGCCTTCGCTCTCAATTCTATAGCTGAAGATAGCTTTGCTTTGGAGAATCTGACTTATGCGGTTTCCCATCATACGACAACAGGGCTTCCCCATCTTTTTACTCTGACAAATCTTTATCACAGTTATGGTTTGGTTGCTGGCGTTGGCTCAGTCTTGGCTCTCTTGGTAGCCCTTCTTTTAACCTCAACCAGTTATAAGGACAAGAAAGTCAGTCTTCTCAGCGTTTTTCCTAGTCTCTTTAATAATGGCGCTCCCTTGATGGTAGGTGTACCAGTTTTGCTTAATCTGGTTTATCTTGTTCCCTTTCTTTTAGCTCCAATGGTCAACATGGGAATAGCAGCAATTGCTTTGGTGCTTCGTCTTATGCCGGCGGCAGTTTATCCTGTACCAGATGGTACCCCTAGCCTGCTCTATGCTTTCATTGGTACTGGTGGTAGCCTTCGTGCCTTGGCTGTTAGTCTGTTTTGTTTTGCGGTTGATGTCGCTATCTTTATTCCTTTCGTAAGACTTTCTAATAAGGTACAACACGTTTTAAAAGAGGAAGGAGAAACTAATGAAGCTCAATAAAAAAATGAAGTTGGTCTTTGTTTTGGTTGCTGTCTTTCTCATCAGCTTAGCGGTGCCTTCTTATAGCTGGACCAAAAAAAATGTCAAGGAAATTGAGACTTTCTACAACTCGAAATTGTCTCCTATTATCATGATTCCGGGGAGTTCCGCTACGGAAAATCGTTTTGATGGTCTGGTACGTAAGCTAAATCAAGACCGTCGTGGGGCTAAGCATAGCCTCCTCAAGGTTAAGGTTTGGAACAATGGGCGTATTACCTTTGAAGGAAAAATCAAAAAAAATGACAATGAACCTATTATTGTTATTGGATTTGAAAATAACAACGACGGCTACAGCAATATCAAAAAACAAGCCAAAATGATGAATCAAGCCTTTGAAGCCCTGCAAAATAAATATAATTTTAATAATTTCAAAGGTCTAGCACATTCAAATGGTGGTTTGATTTATACGGCCTTTATTGAAAATTATCTGGATGACTATGACGTCAAGATTAATTCGCTGATGACCATCGGGACACCTTATAATTTCACTGAAACTAATATCAAAAATAAATCGGTCATGCTGGCGGATTTCATAGCTGCCAAGAAAAATATCCCATCAACCTTACATGTCTATTCGGTAGCAGGGACTATCACCTATGACTCGGACGAGTTGGTTCCTGATGCCAGTGTTTCAGCTGGGAAGTACATCTATCAGAATCAAGCAAAAAGCTATACTGAAATCACTGTTACGGGCGAAGATGCTCAGCACTCGGACTTACCAACCAATGATGAAGTTGTAGAACTTGTCAAACAACATATCGAAGGGCAGGGTGTCCGTAAGAAGCAAAAGACTAAGCTAGAGCCACAGTAAGCCAGCATAGGATGGTTGGCCAGTTCTAGTTATCATTTTTAGAAGTCACAATCAGATAGAGTCTATGATGGCTCTATCTTTTTTAGTCCTAAGATTGATTCAATAAGTTGTTGTAACTTATTGATTTACAACATTCTTTTTGTTATAATCAAGTAAAATAACAAAGAAGAATGAGAGGTCCCTAATATGCAAATTCCAAGTCGCTTTACTATTGCTGTCCATATTTTGACCCTTATAGCACAAAATAAGGGAAATGAAACTAAGCTAACCAGTGATTTAATGGCAGGTAGTGTGGGCGTCAATCCGGTTATTATCCGCAAAACCTTGTCGCAACTTAAGAAAGCAGACTTAATTTCAGTTCAAAGGGGAACAGGTGGGGCCGCATTAGTCAAATCACCGGAGGAGATTAATCTTCTTCAGGTTTATCGTGCGGTGGATAGCATCGGTCCAAGTGGCAAACTCTTTAGTTTTCATGACCATCCTAATCCAGCGTGTCCAGTAGGGCGTAATATCCATGGGATTTTGGATCAGAGCCTAGAAGATGTTCAAGTTGCTATGGAAAAAGAACTGCAAAAGAAAACCCTAGCTGGTATTTTAAAGGATGCCAAGACTCATTGGAAGGAAGCAGGGGCTTGATTTTTAAATATGAGACTCCAAGAAATCGAAAGTTATTCGGTTTCTTTTTTATTCCCAAGATGTAATAATTGACATTACAATAAAACTAAGTATAATAATGTCATAGGAATGATTACAACATAGGAGAAAATCATATGACATACGACTACAATAGCAAGATTTACCTGGCAGAGACGGTACTCAATGTGAAGAACTTAGCACGTCAGACAGCCTTTTATACACAGATTATGGGACTTGATATTTTATCCCAAACGGAAACAGAAGTTGTTTTGGGTGCTGGAAACAAGCCTTTAGTTCACTTAATCCAAACCAATCGTGAAGAAGCGGTCAAGTCAAGTTATGGACTTTACCATATGGCGATTCTGTTGCCATCTCGTGAGAATCTTGCAGATATTTTCAAACATATTGCTGAGCTGGACTATCCATTTGTCGGTGCAGCCGACCACGGTTATAGTGAAGCCCTTTATTTGGAAGACCTTGAAGGCAATGGTATTGAGCTCTATAGAGACAAGCCTGTTGCTGAATGGGATATTCGTGAGGATGGTCGCATCGTTGGTGTAACAGAAGAACTATCAGCTCAAGAAATTTACGAGATGGGGCGCAAGGTTGAGCCTTTTGTGATAGCTAAGGCTACTCGCATGGGGCATATTCATTTATCGGTCAAAGATAGTCACCTATCAACGACTTTCTATCAGGATGTTTTAGAGCTAGCAGATAAGTTTACCATTCCAAGTGCTAGTTGGATTGCTTCAGGAGATTACCACCATCACCTTGCGGTCAACGAGTGGGGCGGAAAAAACTTGTTCAAACGTGATATAGATATGCCGGGTCTTGCTTACTACGTCGTTGAAGTGGCAAACAAGGACGACATGATTGGCATAGCAGAACGTGCTAACAATCGTGGAGCCAAGGTCAAATGGTCATCTACTAATGAGTTAATAGTTGAAGATAATGATGGGATTTTGACACGCGTAAGAAAAAATATTAATAATTAGTGATTTTTTGAGTCGTAACTATTGACATTACATTTAAAATGGCTATAATGGGTATTGTAATCAAAGTTATTACAAAACAACTTAACAATTTTAACAATTAACATTTATCATAAAGAAAGAGAGAATACCTATGACCTACTTTACAGACTTACAAACAAAACGCCGTTCAATCTATGCTTTGGGAAAAGACCTTGAGCTCTCTAACCAAGAATTGATTGAGACCATTCAAGGAGCTGTCCTTAACACACCTACAGCCTTCAACTCACAAACATCACGTGTTGTGATCTTGCTAGATGAAGAATCAGATGCTTTCTGGAATGAAATCGCTTATTCAGAGCTTGAAAAAGTAACGCCAGAAGAAGCCTTTGAGGGAACAAAAGAACGTTTGGCAGGTTTTGCTCAAGCTAAGGGAACAATCCTTTTCTACGAAGACCAAGATGTAGTGAAAGGCCTTCAAGAGCAATTCCCACTTTACGCTGAAAACTTCCCAATTTGGTCAGAGCAAGGTCATGGAATCGCCCTTTATGCGACATGGTTGGCTTTGGCTGAGAAGAATATCGGCATGAACGTACAACACTACAATCCACTTGTGGATGCCCAATTGGCTGAAAAATATGACATCCCAGCTAACTGGAAACTCCGTGCCCAAGCACCATTTGGTCAAATCGTTGCACCAGCAGGAGATAAAGACATCCAAACAGAAGGTCGTTTCAAAGTTTTTGGCGACAAATAATCACTTTAATTTAGTCAGTCAGCTTGCCAGTAGGCTACATACTGACTGAACAAAATCATAATGATAAGACAAAAAAATTAGCAAGATTGAGAAATCTTGTTATTTTTTATAAATAAACAAAGTATAAATTTCTAATTATCTTTTTATATTTTCTTAAATGCTCGTAAAGCCTTATTCTATGTGCTTTCGAGTATTTTTACTGTAGGAAGATACTTCACGTTTCTTTGCATATTTCCTCATGTCTTAGCTGTCAGAAGTGGTAAATAAGTAGTAAATTCATTTGTACTACTAAGCAACAAGACGCTCCTGTTGCTTCTCTTTATTCAAGCGTTTCATTTCTGCCATTGCAGAATCGAATGTTGCATGTGCGTAATAGTTCAGCGTCATGGCTATATTAGCATGTCCCATAATGTACTGTAATGCCTTTGGATTCATTCCTGCATTTGCATAGTTGGTACAGAATGTATGTCGCAAACTATGTGGAGTGATGTGTGGCAATTTATCCTCGTTATACTTATTGTATTTCTTAACAAGACCTTTCATCATGCCGTTGTAATCACTTGCCACTTTTGGATAGTTCTTTCTATTAAGAAAGAGGAAATCACTATATCCATCAATCTCAACACGCTTATCATTCTTTCGATTCGCTAACACTCGCTTAAATGCTTGATAGGCTTCTTCAACCATAGGAACTTGACGTTCGCCACTTTTGGTCTTTGGTGTTTCAATGTAGTACCCAATTTCAGTATCTCTCAATAGCTGATGGTCTATATTGACAAGACGATTCTCAAAATCTAAATCTGGAAGTGTCAAACCACCAAACTCTGAAATACGAAGACCTGTTTTTAAGAGTATCAGAATTTCATCATAATTTTTGCTGTAGGTTTTATCAGCTTTTGCAAAGGCTAACAGTTTTTCTTCCTGTTCTTCTGTTAGTACGGTCTTAGGGACAGTATCATCATCAAGAACTGCTTTCAGTTGAAAGTCAAATGGATTCTTCCGAACACAATCATCTTGTATAGCAATATAGAATGAAGCCTTTAAAGAACGTTTGTAGTTATTGATGGTTTGATAAGCATAACCATTTTCACTCATTCTAATAGCCCATTCTTTAGCGTCTGATGGCTTAATACTGTCAATACTTCTTACACCTAACTTGTCTTTCTTCAAAATATCCATAAGATATTTGCGTCCAGTTTCAGTGTTTTTTCTAACCTTTGGTCTTTGAGCGTTCTGTTTTGCGTAAAGCTGGCAGAGTGTCATTTTCTTTCCTACAACATCAATACCATCATGAATGTCTTTCTGTAACTCTGCGATTTTCTCTCTAAGTGAGATACAATCACGCTTTCCTGCTGGTACTCGGTCTGTAGCCACAAGTTTCCACGAGTAAACAAATTGCGGTTCTCCAAATGAATCTATATATTTGTATAAGTATCTTCCGTCTTTTCGTTGGCTCTCTCCAGTCTTTAAGATTCGACCTTTATTGTCACGTCTTTTTTCTGACATGGCATTTGCTCCTTTCCTTTATGGAAAGAGCCTTGATACGACTTAATACTATTTTATCATATACAAGACCCTTTGGCGACGCTAGATTGCGTCCAATGTATCTATAATTTTTTCAAATTGTTTTCGTTTAATCTGAATACGATTGCCATTCATAATCAGCCAATTTGCATTTTTATTTTCCTCTGCCAAGCGTCGTAGCTTGTTTTCGCCAATACGAAAATATTTTGACGCTTCTTCAATGGTTAGGGTATAACGTTCCCAAATAGGAATGTCAGTCTGCTTCATAAAATCCTCCTTTCCAAATCACTTATTTGGATTTCATAAAAGTTGTTTTACCAGCAATCGAACAGCTTTAGCAAAGCTCACGGGAGTTCCACCCCTGCATGGTTCTCATGTAGCCATACTCATTGCCTGCGACGGTTTTATCACGCTCGGACTATTGACTGTATGGGAGTATCATTATCACGATAAGAATGTCGTTGCAGGCAATCCTGCTAAAGATTGCTTCTCGGATCACTAACATGAATCGCTCGCTATCTTTATAAGATAGGTCATGGCGGTTAGTTCCGTTGGCTCTTTTCTTATCGAAACGTATTCGATTACTTTTATTCAGTTTTCAAAGAACAATGGCTCGTTAGCCTATCAAAACACATTGAAAGCTCAATATGCTTTGGTGGAATAACAAACCTCCCTGTTCGGGAAGCGTGGAATGGTTTAGCACGCTTCCACGAAAGGAGAGAGGATATTACTTAATTTCAAATGACAAAATCTTTGTAATCAGTCTGGTTTCCATTCTTCCACGTAAGACTTCATCAACGACCATACTTTGATTGCCATATTCATCTTTCATAAGTCGTAGGGAACGCTTCGTTATGTACCCTCTGTAATGATGTAGAATCTGGTTAATCGCTTCGGTATCGCCATCTGTTGCCTTTACAATGAGAGGAAAGGGAATCATAGGATATTGTGTTTTCATTCTTCAAATTCCTCCATAAACTTTTTAATTAAGGCTAGTCCACTGGTTCTATGCCGATAGACAGTAGAACGGTTCAATTTCAACAGGTCTGCAATTTCTGAATCGCTCATGTCCATAAAGTAAAACAGCAGTAGAATTTCACGTTTCTTGTCTGGCAACTCACGTAATGCTTCACTCAACAAATCATTTTCAACGCCTACTGATAACCCATTGAGTGTAAAAATCTGAAAGTCAGTTGAATAGTTATCTGTTGTCGCAAACTGGCTAACAAGATAATCGCCAACATCCGAAAAGGACACCTCACGCTTTGCAATCCTTGAAAGATAAAGCATATAATTCTTTCGCTCGTCTTCCATAGCACGTTTACAGATATAGTCAAACTGATTTTCTATTGTGGTCTGAAAAGAAGATGGTTTCATGTTTCTCACCCCCTTTCTGTCTAGGAAAGGAAGTGAGCCTTGCTCGTTTATCTCCTTTCACTCTTAGTCCCAATGTGAAAGGGGGATTTGTTGCATTACTGATAAATAAACTTTGTAAAAAAGTTCTGAATAGCCAAAAAAGCATATAAACAGATTTATTTCTCTGTTTACATGCTTCTGTTATTCTATCTATATGATTTATAAAACCACATTGGTGGACGTACTTATCTATTGCAGATAGACGACTTTTTTTGACAAGAACCCAATGTAAGGAAATTTATTGTATATGATGTACTTCATGGCGACGTTGACCTCCAACAAACCGCCATTTGGAAGTAATATACAATATTTTAACAGCGTAAATAGCACTACCATATAACGGTTTTTTTATTGGCGTTTAGTAGTGCTTTTTATTAAATATAAACCTATAAACCATATAACACGTTTTTCTATACCTGTTTTTAATTCAGTAGGAACAATAAAATGTATAGAGGTGGTCTACTATGCGTAAAAAAGAAGATAAATATGATTTTAGAGCCTTTGGTTTAGCCATTAAAGAAGCTCGATTGAAACGAGGTTTAACTCGTGAACAAGTGGGAGCATTGATTGAAATTGACCCACGGTACTTAACTAATATTGAAAATAAAGGGCAACACCCCAGCATACAAGTTCTTTATGACCTTGTATCGTTACTTCATGTTTCCGTTGATGAATTTTTCTTACCTGGGGTCCCGAGCGCTTAGTGGGAATTTGTATCGATAAGGGGTACAAATTCCCACTAAACCAATGTTTCAAGGCCTATTTATTTTTTATATTCAATTCTCTTAAGTGTTTAGGAATAGATAACAAGTCAAATTTATACTCTCCAAGAAAAGTGATATGCTCCCAATTAATAGGAGATACATGCTTCATATACTTAGTTACTTCGGGATCTATTTTGACGAGATAATTATAAGCTGCTTGTAAGTAGACGGCGTTCCATATACTTATTGCATTTATTAACACATTAAGCGCACTAGCACTTTGAAGTTGTCGGCGAATATCGCGCTCCATAAATTTTCCGCGTCGCCCAAAAAATAGTTCTCTAGCTAAAGCATTAATCGCTTCTGTCTTATTTAGTCCATGAGTGATCCTTCGCCGTAGCTCACTATCTGTAATATAATCTATCATAAAAATGCTCTTTTCAATGCGACCTAGTTCTCTCAGTGCAAGAGCTACTCTATTCTTACGTGCGTATGAGCCTAGCTTTCCTAATAGTAAAGAACTAGATACTTTTCCTGTTTGAATCGAATAGGCGATTCGTTTAATTTCATCATAGTTTTCTTCAATAATTTTTACATTGTTTTTTCCGCTTATATCTTCTGATAAGTTAGGGTAGTAGGAAGGTGATTTGATAGAAAATAATTGTGATTTTTTTATATTTCTGATGCGAGGTTCAAAATCAAAGCCTAGTAATGCGGTCATTCCAAACACCTGATCAGAATACCCATTTGTATCAGTAAAATGTTCCTCAATATCTAGATCTGTTTCATGATAAAGTAGGCCATCAAGGGTATGAGTAGCTTCCCTTGTATTAGTTGAAGCAACCTCGATATGATGAGTCGTATGCCTATCATTTATTGATCGAATCATTGTAGCTCCTTTTTCCATACTTTTGTAATGTGGATTAACATCGGATTTTAGAGCTGAGACGCCCACTGGGACGCGCATTCCGTCTGAAGCAGTGGTTTTTCCTTCACCCCAAAAGTCTGCAACAGGAAGCTTTAACTGATAATTAACCAAAACAGATTGAGCACGAGTCAGAGCTTCTTTATAAAAGCGCCATTGTTTGGCATTGGCTAACTGAGAATAAGAAATTCCAGGAGTTGATTGGGCCATTTTTTCAAGACCAATATTCATCCCTAAACCCAGCAAAGCAGCAAAAATAATTTTTCTTTCTTGTTCACTCGGCGGTTTCCCTGTAGAATCATGACTAAATTCTTGTGAAAAGTTGGTCCAACTGTCCACCTCAATTAAAAGATCACTAAGCCTTATCTTAGGAATTATTGAATAAAGTTTTTTTCTATATATTTCTGCTTCGCTAGGTGTAACTTTTTCCAACTTTTTAAGGTTTGCTCTTGAAATTCTCTTATCAACTGTCGAATAAAATTGAAGCTGTAAATCTAAAATTATTTCCCGATCCTTTAAATAGTCCTCAAACGTGTCTGGAATAGTTTCTGAATCAATACAAGCAGATAAATCAACTAAGTAATCATCAATATTTCGATGGATCATACTTCCTTCAACTGAAATATCTCCTGATCGAATATTGTTCTTTAGCTCGGTGAAAGCTACTAACTCATAGTAAGACCGATCTATTTTCCCCTCTTCTGGCCGAACAAGGCTTTTCCATTTTTTACTCACAAAATCAGTAGAAGTATCTGCCGGTATTTTTCTTTTACCACTATTGTGTAAATCAGTTAGTTGAGTTAGGGCCATGAGGACTGGATTTGCTGCCGGAGTTGCTTTGAACGAAAGGGTCCTCAATAACATTGGCGTGTATCTTCGGAGGTAATTAGCTTTATTTCGAACCATTTCTAAATAGCCATGATTTTTATTACCTGTAATTTTTTTAGCTTCTTCTCCATCTTGTACTAAATCTTCCCAAGGCATGATTCGTTCAATTTCGTCAAAAGGATTACTATCATTATCTTTTGCAAAGTGAAGAGCATCAATTAAAGAAGCATAATGTTCCAATTTTTTAGTAGCCAATTTTCCTTTTTCTTTTAACTGTTCTTGTGAATCACGTGTCCCTTTGCGTTTAATACTTGCTAAAATGCGGTCATTAATCTCAATCAGTTGATCGATCAGATATTGATGATGATTGACTAAAAAAGCAATAAGTAAAGAGTATCTTTTTTCAAGCTCAAAACGGGAGAAGTCATATGCATCATAATTTTCCCCTAGTCTAGCTAGCTGAAGAAACCTGTTCCGATTAATATGGGAGACATTAATTGTCCCGAGTCCCATGGAAGCAATCACTTCCACTTTTTTACAAATACTCATAAAGCTTTCTGGATTTGCCTTACCTGGAATGTCTTTTAGCCAAGCGAGTTTAGTTATTTTCGTCTCTTCATAAATTTGAAACAAACTCTCTAGTTTTTCAATTTGTATATCTGTTAATGAACAGAGTAATATTGAAAATAAGTTGTTTTCTGCTTTATCTCGACAGCGGCTTATAATGTCTTCAAGTGTAGCTATAGATGGAAAAATAATTCTTTTTCGAGTTAAGAAATCAATTGTTTTTTTCATTAGATAGATAGAGTCATCATTTTCTAAAGCTAGTTCAATTAAATATTCTATTAACTGTTTTTGTGTATTAGCACTACCGAATCGATGATAGTTGAATACTTCTAAGATCTCGTTGAAGTGATTTGCACGTGTATTTCTATGATCATATGAATTTAAATCAATTGCATCAAGATGGAGCTGTCGACTCACATAAGAAGTTAGTCTGGTTGATTTAATCGGCCAATTACTTAAAGAACACCCAGGATACCGGGCCAAACAAAGTTGTATCGCAAATCCTAGTTTATTGACCTTTCCACGGTGTTGATTAATAACCTCCAGATCATAATCAGAAAAACTAAAATACGCTTTAAAATCCTCTTCTGATAAGTGGTCTACAGAAAGAAGTTGTTCACGCTGTGAAGTAGTTAAAATTCTTTTCATAGCCATATCTTAAGCATTCCTTTTATTGAGGTAACGGTAAAAGGTTGTTTTGCTTAATTTAGAGGCATCAAGAATTTGACGAATAGAATACTCTTTGCTGTCATACATTTTTAAAGCTAAATCAATTGATAGCTTACCTTTACTTGGACGGCCCCCTTTTTTTCCTCGGACTCTGGCTGCCTTAAGACCAGAGTTAGTTCGTTCAATAATAATATCCCGTTCCAGTTCTGCTAAACTAGCCATAACTCGGAAAAAGAATCTTCCCATAGACGTTGAAGTATCTACGTTATCTTGAATAGATATAAAATTGACACTAAGTTCTTCAAATAATTCAGAAAGTTCAATCAAATGTTTAGTTGATCGTGAAATTCGATCTAACTTGTAAATGACAACAGAATCTCCTTCACGTAGTAGGTTGATCATTTCTTCTAATTGCGGTCGGTCTTTTTTCGCACCAGTTACTTTTTCTTGAAATAATTTATCAATTCCATAATGAGTAAGTGCATCAATTTGTAAACTAAGATTTTGATCATCCGTACTCACTCGAGCATAGCCAAAAATCATAAAAAAACCTCCTTAATTTTATAATTTAAATGTACCATAACTCATTAAGTATAACTATATAGGAACTATGAAAAAGGAACGGATTTTGGTACTTGATTTACTTAAAAAACATTTAGAAAAAGCAGGAAAATGAAAAGGTACCATAAACGGTCGTTTATGGTACCATTCAAATTTATCCTTATTGTACAAAATAACAGCGAAATTTTTAAATCTATTCCTTATCGATACAAATTCCCCGTAGGCGCTAGGGACCTCTTTAGCTCCTTGGAAGCTGTCAGTAGTATACCTAATAATTTATCTACATTCCCTTTAGTAACGTGTAACTTTCCAAATTTACAAAAGCGACTCATAGAATTATTTCCTCCCGTTAAATAATAGATAACTATTAAAAATAGACAATACTTGCTCATAAGTAACGGTACTTAAATTGTTTACTTTGGCGTGTTTCATTGCTTGATGAAACTGATTTTTAGTAAACAGTTGACGATATTCTCGATTGACCCATTTTGAAACAAAGTACGTATATAGCTTCCAATATTTATCTGGAACATCTGTGGTATGGCGGGTAAGTTTTATTAAGACACTGTTTACTTTTGGTTTAGGATGAAAGCATTCCGCTGGCAGCTTAAGCAATTGCTGAATCGAGACTTGAGTGTGCAAGAGCAACCCTAGTGTTCGGTGAATATCCAAGGTACGCTTGTAGAATCCTTCTTCAACAATCAGATAGATGTCAGACGCATGGCTTTCAAAAACCACTTTTTTAATAATTTGTGTGCTTAAATGGTAAGGAATATTCCCAACAATTTTATACCTCTGTTTGTTAGGGAATTGAAACTGTAGAATATCTTGGTGAATTAAAGTGACACGAATGTTCAGTTTTAATTTTTCTGACGATAAGTTGAATAGATGACTGTCTAATTCAATAGACGTTACCTGTTTACTTATTTTAGCCAGTTTCGTCGTTAAATGCCCTTTACCTGTTCCAATTTCGTAAACGGTATCGGTTTCTTTTAAATTCAATTGTTTTATTATTTGGTTGAGTACTTTTTCACTCGTTAAAAAGTTTTGAGAATATTTTATATTTTTGTTCATGTAATCACTCCTGAAGTGATTACATCTATAAATAAATACAGAAGTTAAACGATTTGTTTGTAATTTTAGTTATCTGTTTAAAAAGTCATAAGATTAGTCACTGGTAGGAATTAATCTAACGTATTTATTTATCTGCGTAATCACTGTTTTTAGTCTGTTTCAAAACAGTAGATGTTTTATCTACATTACGCATTTGGAATACCAACATGACGAATCCCTCCTTCTTAATTACAAATTTTTAGCATCTAATTTAACTTCAATTCCTATTATACAAAATTTTAAGATAATGCACTATCAACACACTCTTAAGTTTGCTTCTAAGTCTTATTTCCATAACTTTAGGGTTAACCATACGCAAGACCAATCACTCTCGGACAATACTCATGATTTTAATGATAAAATCCATGTTAAACCCATAGATAAGAAATACACCTGATTCTAACATCTTTCATTAGAAGAATCAAACGCAATTGGCATCCTTTTTATAGCCTTTTCTAAATATTTTAAATATTTAGAAATCTGCTAAAACAGTAGAAGAAATGGGCGACTAGATCAAGATTTTGAGCAGGTGGTTTTTGATAGGTATAGGCAATACATTAGAAAATCATTTTTACGAAATCCTAATCTTGAACATGCTTTTTAATAATAGGAGTATAAAAATACAGAAATAGGTCTTTTTTTGGCCTGGAATATGGTATAATAGTGCGGTATTTCTCAAAAATTGGAGTATAAAAATGAGTATTTTTCGTAAAAAGGATGTCGGTCTCGCTCAAACCGAGATGAAACGGCATCTGACCCTCAGGGATGTCGTCCTCTTGGGAATTGGTGCCATGGTGGGAACAGGAATCTTTACGATTACTGGTACCGCAGCATCAACCTTGGCAGGTCCTGCCCTGATTATTTCGGTTTTGATTTCAGCCGTTTGTGTGGGTATGTCAGCTATTTTCTTTGCTGAGTTTGCCTCACGTTACCCATCAGCTGGCGGTGTTTATGGTTATCTCTACGCCTCTTGGGGCGAGTACCCTGCTTGGATGGGGGGGTGGCTTACAATGATCGTTTTCATGAATGCCGTGTCCAGTGTTGCCTCTGGTTGGGGAGCCTACCTCAAGGGACTCCTGGCAAGCTTTGGTCTACAGCTTCCTCAAGCTATCAGTGGCCCTTTTAATCCGAGTCAAGGAACTTATATTGACCTCTTGCCAGTCTTGGTTTTGGTACTAGTGACGGCTCTCCTCCTCTTGGATTCCAAACAAGCCCTTCGTTTGAACTCGCTCTTAGTGGTGCTTAAGTTTTCTGCTTTGGCGGTCTTCATCCTAGTTGGTCTCTTCCATCTGAATCCAAGCAATTGGGCTAACTTCGCACCATTTGGCTTTGGTCAAATCTATGGTGGTAAGACGGGGATTATGGCGGGGGCTTCTCTCATGTTCTTTGGTTTTCTTGGTTTTGAATCTATCTCTATGACAGTAGATGAGATTAAGGAACCCCAAAAGAATGTTCCTCGAGGCATTGTTCTCGCCTTGATTATCGTCGCTGCACTTTATGCAGTGGTTTCGCTAGTCTTGACGGGAGCGGTTCACTATACCAAGTTAAATGTTGACGATGCCGTAGCTTATGCCCTTCGTTATATTGGTGTGCCTTGGGCTGCCAATTATGTATCGGTGGTTGCCATTATGACCTTGATTACCGTATGTATTTCCATGGCCTATGCCCTTAGCCGTATGGTTTATAGCTTGGCGCGTGATGGTTTCCTTCCACAAACCTTCCAAAAGGTTTCAAAGACCCATAAGGTTCCACATCATGCGACACTTTTGACTGGTATTCTTTCAGCCATTTCAGCAGGACTCTTCTCTTTGGCTAATATGGCCTCCTTGGTTAACATTGCGACCTTGGCTTACCTGGTTCTCTTGGCTATTGCCCTCATCATTCTTCGTAAGGACAAGGGCTTGCCGCAGAAGGATGAGTTTAAGGTCCCATTTGTTCCGGTCTTGCCAATTATCTCAATTATCGTCTGTCTCTCCTTTATGAGTCAGTATAGTTGGCAAACCTGGTTAGCCTTTGGCATAGCAGTGCTAATCGGTTCAGCTATTTATGCCTTTTACGGTTACAAACATTCTAATTATTAAGATGAAAACGCTGGGTCAGACGGCCTAGCGTTTTTTGATAAAATGAAGAGAGACAATACAGAAGTACAAATATGAAAGCTTACCAAATGTGGTAATCCTACAAGGAAGGCCTTGGAGACTGAAGCTTATCCTATTGGTAAGAGCTCCATGAAGACCTCTTTAGCAAATGCCTGCATGAGACAGGAATGACCTTCAGTGATGAAAGGTTAATTGTTTCAGTAGAAGTTAGAGTGGTTTATCCTATAGTATGAAAGTTCCCAATATCTTGGGGATTTTTTTACATTAAGGAAAGGTTAACTTTTCTTTAAGTCTTATCTTAGGTTTCTTGTGTTTAATAGAGTCATCACAAAAGTAAGAGGAACAAAAAATGACATACAAACAAACTAAACAAACACAAGAACGTTATGCCATTAAGAAATCATCAAAATGGAAAACTGCTGGTTCAGTCCTGGTAGCGAGCTTAATCTTTGCTAGCTCAGTTGTCTTAAATGACAGCAAGGTTTCAGCAGACGAGACAAACACTGAATCAACACTCTCAACGGTTTCAACAGGTGAAACCACTGCTGATTTAATTGAAGAAAGTAATCAGACCGACAATACATCAGAAACTACTGAAACAAGCACAGAATCGGCTACAAGTACTTCAACTGCGGCTTCAACTTCAGACACTGATTCGTCGACAATAAGTACAATAAGTACAACAAGTACGACAGAGGACACGACTGTTACATCAACAAGCAGTGAAACATCTGATCATTCAAGCACTTCAGCAACTCCAGAAGCAAGTTCTTCTGAAACTGCTGAAAGCACAACTAGTGAAACCTCAGCATCTGAAACGAACAATGCAGACGAAAACACTAGCTCTAATACAAGCTCAAGCACCACTGAAGCCACTGCATCTGAAACAGCTTCAGTGTTAACCAACAGTTCCTCAGATTCAGCTACTGAAACGACGGCAACTGAGTCTGAAGATAGTGACTCAGAAAGCTCTACGACAACGATTACTTTCAATGGAACAACCGTGGTAACAAGTGATAGCGGTACTGTCACAATTGATGGAACGACAATTACCATCAATCAAGCAGGGTCATACACTTTGACCGGAAATGGTTCAAGCTATACCATTATTGTGGCAGGTAGCGTGACAGATCCAGTTACAATCTACTTGGATGGTGTGACTTTAACGGATTCGTTTATTACTTCCAATTCTTCAGCAGAATTGACTGTTAATGTTCTTTCAGACAGTTCTATTTCTTCGACGTCTGCTAATGCGATTGAAGCCGCTGGTGCCTTAACAATCACGAGTGGTACTGGAAGCACCCTTACCCTTTCAAGTACTGAAAAGCACGCCATCAAGGCTGATAGTGTGACTGTTGATTCAGTAACGCTTGATTTGACGTCAGAGGCTAAAGATGGTATCAATGCGACGACAGCTGTAACTATTAAAAATGCCACAGTTAATATCACAGCAACCGATGACGGTATTCAGGTCGAAGACGAAACAGATGTTAATAGTGGTGATTTGACAATTACCGATTCAACAGTAACCATTAATGCGACGGACAAAGGTATTACGGTTACGGATGAATTGACTGTCGAAGGCAATTCTAAAGTAACAGTTGTAGCAGGTGACGAAGGCCTTGAAGGGCGTTATATCAATTTGACAGGTGGAACCGTTGATATCACTGCTGGTGATGACGGTATTAACGCCACTGAGTGGACGACCAAGGATAGCACTGATACTTCAAGCCTAACCAATTCGACGTCTGACTTGGAAAATGAAGTGGGCATCAATATTGACGGTGCAACAGTAACTATCTTGGCAGATGGTGATGGTATCGACAGTAACGGCAATGTGACAGTGAAAAGTGGTTCTCTCTACGTCGCTCAGACGAGTGCAGATAATGCCGCTATCGACTACGATGGAACAGGTATTATTTCTGGCGGTACCGTTTGGGCTATTGGTAACCAAGGAATGGCTCAGGCCTTTACAACGGGTTCAAGCCAATCTTATATCATGGCCAATATCTCTGGTAGTGCAGGAGATACTATCACAGTTACTGATAGTTCTGGAAATGTTGTAGCGACCACAACAGCAACAACTTCATTTGGAAATGTGGTCCTTAGTACCGAGAGTCTAACTTCGGGTGAAACCTATACCATTACGACATCAAGTGGCGCTAGTGTGACTGCAACAGCTACTGAAGAAGGCACAAACAATGGTCCTGGTGCTGGTGGCATGGGCGGCTTCCCAGGTGGTGGTTTTGGTAATAGTTCAATGTCTGATAACTTCGGAGGCTATGGCGAACCAACTAGCTATGGTGGCAGCTCTACAAATACGGGTACCGTCAATACCCCATGGGGCCAATCTGCTTCGACAAATTCTGAAAATACGACAAGCACAAGCAGTACAAGTTCAACAAGTCAGACACCTAATACAGGTCGTCCAACCCCACCAAACTTTGCTAGTCAAACAAGTAACTCAACGTCTCCAAATGTGAGTACCACAACTTCTACGACTGCTAGTGCCACAATGTCTCCAACTGCGAATGCCTCAGCCTCTGCGACTGCTAGTACTTCAGTAGCAACTAATGCGAACCAAGCAGATGCAACTACTTCAGCAACGACAGCCAGAAGCACAAGCCCATCAGGTCAAGGCTCATCAACGACTAGAGCTTCAGACCCTGAAGTAACATCACTGATGTCAGAAGTAGCAGTTGCCAATCAGTCAGCAGAAGCACAGCCTGAACGGGCAAGTACCAATACATCAAGCATTGTCCAACAGCCAGACGAAGAGACAGCTGAGAAGTTGAATAAGATTTTCACTCAAAATCAAAGTTCCCAAGCGGAATCAAAAGGTCAGCTAAGAGAAGTTTCCAACCAAAAGGAAGCTACGAAATCAAGCGTTCAGACTGATTTTGCTCAAAAACAAAATAGTCAGACAAGCTCTAAGGCTAATCAGTCTGATAAAAGTGCTCAAAGCAAGCAAGCAAACAAATCAACCCTACCAGATACCGGTGATGTGAGTAGCTTGGGACTAGGCGCATTAGGAGCAGTGATGATGACAACCTCATTTTCCTTAAAAGGAAGCAAGCATTCTCGTAAGTAATTCTAGTTAAGAACATAAAGAAAAACAGAAGCCCTCTCCAAAAAAGGAAAAGAGCTTCTGTTTATTTATTATTATTTTTTAGAAAAAGCATTTTTAAGGCCTTCAACAGCACCTTCAACGCCTTCTTTAACATCTTCGATACCGTCTTTTGCTTTTGCTACAACTTTTTCGACAGCACCTTCGACTTCAGTCTTTTTGTCGCCAGTCAGTTTACCAGCACCCTCTTTAAGAGCACCTTTAGCTTGATTCAATTTATCTTCGATTCCCATAGTAGAACCTCCTTTTTATGATGAGACCATTGTAGACAATATTAAACGGTAATGCAAGTGATTTGTTTAATAAGTAACGACATTAATGTTTCCTTTATCGTATTCAGCAATAAAGATATCCGAAACGTTTTCATATCCCATTTTTTGAAGCTCTTCATTTAACCAATCCTCCGTTTTACCAATAGTATCAAGAATTTCTGTTTGAATGACCCCATCAGTAATGATTGGATATTTTGGATTTTCATCGCCAGAACGGACCACAATCAATTGGCCGTTCTGTTCAATAACTGCACGTTTAACCTCTTTAAGTTGAAAAATTCCTTGGGAACGTAATTTTAAAGCGACATCAGAGGCTGAAAGTCCTTTAGAGCGACAAGCTTCAGGATCTAGTTGACCATGTTTGATGATGACAGTTGGTTTACCGTCAATCAAATGTTTGATAAAGAGAATATTGGTAATTAGCCATTTTAGAAGTAAAATCAAAATCGTCCAAATAATCAAAATCACGATATATTGGAGGATTGAAACGGTACTACTATAAATTGTACCACCGAGGATTGCACCAAGAACAAAGTTCTGTACTTGGTCAGTAGCTGAGCTAGGTGCTAGGTTTCCTTTACCTGTTAAATTGATAACAAAGACGAGTGAAATAAGCCCCAAAGCTAGTTTAATTGCAACAGTAAGATAAAAAGATGTCATTTTGTAACCTCCACGAGTTCAACATCAGACTTGTAAAGTTTTATTTGTTCTAGCAAGTAGCTGTCAGGTTCTGAACCTGAGATGGCACGATAGTACTTGTTTCCAACTTTGAGGATAGCGCCATCTGTAGTAGTAGAAGTATTGACATAGACCTTGCTCTTATCAACATCGAGATTTTTAGACACAACCTCGATAAAGTGAAGAGATGCTCGAAATTGGTCATCGTTTGATTGATTGCTTTGGAAATTACTGATAGCAATTAGAACCACGGCAACTAAGGTTAAAATAGAAATAATAGAGAGTTCACGAAATTTAGTATCATGGCGTTCTTTCAAGGCCTTAAAAGCAAATACGCCGGTCACTAAAATAAGTCCTGCAGCAATGGCGACCATAACCCAGTTTTGCTGGCTAATCTGACTTAGCACATAGTCGTAGGAATAGAATTTCATTGAGAGATTTCCTTTCATAATATCACTAACATTATAGGTTAAAAAGTCTTTAAATTCAATCAGTCTATCCGAAAAATGAAGGAATGAGTAGGATTCTTAAAGGAAATTTGCTATTGAAATGACTTGCAGGCATTGAGTCAAAATCTTATGATTTCTTCAAGGCTTTGTTGATATTTTCACAAATTATGCTTATAATTGAGGTAATTACTCGTCAAAATCTGTTTGTGATTTGCTGACGATGATGCTTACTGGCTGTAAGTGATTTTTGGCACATCTGCTTTAAAGTGGAACCGTTCCATTTATCATGATATGGGTAATCATCTTTGTTAAAACAGAGATTTTGAGTCTATTCATTCTTATATAAGGAGTTTTTATGTCTGAACCATTATTTTTACAATCTGTTATGCAAGAAAAAATCTGGGGTGGTACGCATTTGCGTGATGTCTTTGGCTATGACATTCCAAGCAATCATGTAGGAGAGTACTGGGCTATCTCAGCTCATCCAAATGGCGTGTCTACTGTCAAAAATGGTCCTTATGCTGGGCAAACTTTGGATGTGCTTTATGCAGAGCATCGTGAGTTGTTTGGCAATCGAAAGGAACCTGTCTTCCCACTTTTGACTAAGATTTTGGATGCCAATGATTGGCTCAGTGTGCAGGTCCATCCAGATGATGCTTACGGACTTGAACATGAAGGTGAACTTGGTAAAACAGAATGTTGGTATATCATTGCTGCAGAACCAGGTTCTGAAATCATTTACGGTCATAACGCCAAATCAAAAGAAGAGCTGCGTCAGCAAATTGAAGCCAAAGATTGGGAAAACCTCTTGACCAAGGTTCCAGTTAAAGCAGGCGATTTCTTCTATGTGCCAAGTGGTACCATGCATGCGATAGGTGCAGGAATCATGGTTCTTGAAACCCAACAATCTAGTGATACGACCTACCGTGTGTATGATTTTGACCGTAAGGATGACCAAGGAAACTTGCGTGAGCTCCATCTGGAAAAATCGATCGATGTGCTTACTATTGGAGATCCTGCCAATAGTCGCCCAGTCACAACAAAAGTAGATGACCTCAAATCAACGCTTTTAGTCGCTAGTGATTTCTTTGCCGTATATAAGTGGGAAATCTCAGGTAAGGCTGATTTTGAAAAGACCGCTGATTATAGCTTGTTCAGTGTGCTTGATGGCCAAGGAAGCCTTCAGGTAGATGGACAGGATTACGACATTGCCAAAGGTAGCCACTTCATTCTACCAAGCGATGTGTCTTCCTGGACACTTAGTGGTGATTTGGAAATTATTGTCAGCCACCCTTAATAAGAATTAAGACAATCCTTGGGATTTGTCTTTTTTTTGCGCCTTTTCTGAATATTGTTAATCTTGAAAACCTTCTCGAATGAAGCTGTAAGCCTTGTAATTTCATTAGTCGCATGAGATACTGAATAATATTATAAAAAAATCAACAACTGAGATAGCTATTATCATCTATCTTATTTGTTTTAGATATGGAGTTCCCTATGTTAAAAAAAGGAGGCCTTACAGCCCTATTGCTGTTTGGTATGTTTTTTGGAGCGGGAAATCTAACCTTTCCCCCTCAGCTAGGCTTTGAATCTGGAGGTCATTTTTGGCCAGCTATTGCAGGCTTTGTCCTATCTGGTGTTGGCATTGCTATCCTAACGCTGGTTATTGGGACCCTAAATCCCAAGGGCTACATCCATGAGATTTCACAAAAAATCTCGCCTAAGTTTGCCTTAGTCTATTTGTCAGTCCTTTATCTGTCCATTGGTCCTTTCTTTGCCATTCCTAGAACAGCGGCAGCAGCCTTTTCAATTGGCTTCTCACCTTTGATTGGAAGTGGGCATACAAATCTATGGCTCTTGGCTTTCACTGTGATTTACTTCGCTCTAGCGCTTTGGATTGCAATGAATCCATCAAAAATCCTAGATAGTATTGGACGCATCTTAACACCAGTTTTTGCCATCATGATTGTCATTGTTATCGTGGCAGGAGCGCTTAAATACGGTGGACACAGTCCTCAGCTGGCTAGCCAAGCATACCAGGCTTCTGCTTTTGGTAAGGGATTCTTGGAAGGGTACAACACCTTGGATGCCTTGGCTTCTGTGGCCTTCAGTGTAGTGGCAGTGGTCACACTTAATCAATTGGGCTTTAAATCGAAAAAAGAGTATATTTCAACGATTTGGGTTGTTGGTTTCATAGTAACGCTTCTCTTTGGTGCTTTGTATCTGGGACTAGCCTTTTTGGGGAATCATTTCCCCCTCCAAGTGGCAGGACTACCAAAAGATGCCAATATTGGTGCTAGCGTCTTGTCACAAGCTACACAAGCCATCTTTGGATCAGCAGCTCAGATTTTCCTAGCTATCATGGTGACAGTGACTTGTTTCACAACCACTGCAGGACTTATCGTTGCGACTGGGGAATTCTTCCACAAGGCATTTCCGAAAGTATCCTACAAGACCTACGCCATTATCTTTACCTTGATTGGGTTTGCGATTGCCAACTTGGGACTTAACAATATCATTGCTTTCTCAGTGCCGGTGCTTTTGATTCTCTACCCAATCACAATTACGATTGTCATGATTGTAATTGCCAACAAGTTCGTGGCCTTGTCTAAACCTGGTATGCAAATTACAGTTGCAGTAGTCACTCTGACTGCCTTGCTCAGCGTTCTTGGTAGCCAGTTCAAGCTTGCAGGACTAAATGCCCTCATTAACTTCCTACCATTGTCAGGAGCATCCTTGCCATGGTTGATACCAGCCATCTTGTGTATCCTCTTGTCTCTCGTCTTACCAGATAAGATTAAGAGCGAAAGCTTCGAAATGGAATAAAAATAAAATCCTATCACATTGTGATGGGATTTTTTGTGTGGGGTGAAAAATGAGCTAAACATTAGATAAATAAAAATAGTTAGATTTTATAGAAAGCGCATACAGAAAACCGTTTGCTGTGATATAATACACTTGTATTATTAAATAATCGGAGTAATTATGAATAAAATTAAAGTTGTAAGTAATCCTTACGAGAAGACAGTAACTTTTTGTCGCTACGACTTATCTAGTGAAAGTTGGATAACAATAAATAGTGAAAATAACTCAAATAGTAAGTTGGTTTCAGCCGTTTTTCAACGTGGCTTTTTTCCTTTTAAGGTATATGATATTTTAAAAGAAATTGAAAATGAGTATTCTGTTCCAGATGAAAAACTTGAATTAATTTTTGAGGGGCCAAATGATGAAAAGCAACAGTTAGAAGAAGCATTAAAAGATGAGCGCTTTTCAAATATTATTTTATCATCATCTACAAGCTATTTAGAGAACGCACGCGATGTTCTGCCAGAAATTAATCGTATTTTTAAAAATCTTGAGCCACTGATTATAAAGAATATTGGGGAGAGCAACAAGGAGATTGAAACACAGTTAAAACGCTTTTCGGATGCCTCCGGAGATACAGTTCCTATCTGTGTGCTCGGAACTTATAGTGCAGGAAAGTCGACCTTTATTAATGCCTTGATTGGACAGGAATTACTACCAAGTGCTGAGACTCCAGTGACCGCAAAAATCTATAAGGTCACAGCTAGTCCTTATGAGGATCGTGCTAAAATCTCTTTTGTATTTAAAGATGAGAGAGTTGTTCTCAGTTTCTATGATGATCAAGTGTTTTATGATGGATTAAATGAGACTGATGCATTTGGTAAGGAAATAAATGAAATATTGAATGAATCCTTTGATTCTATCATATCAAAGCTACATGCAGTTTTAGAAGTAATCAATGATTTTGCTGACGAAGGCGTTGGAGATTTAATCGAAATACTTGTCCCATTTTCAAAAGGTATTTTAGGAGATGTAGGTTCAAAAATTACGATATTCGACACTCCAGGTTCTAATTCATCAACTAATAGTAAACATTCAGATGTCCTAGCTAATGCCATGGCTGGTATGTCAAATGGCTTGCCAGTCTTTGTTACTGACAGTAGTTCCTTAGACAGCACTGATAATAGTAATTTAAAAGAAAAGCTTATTTCAGTAGAAGGCTTAGATGAACGGTTCACAATGATTGTGGTTAATAAGGCCGAGGCAGCAGATTTGAGCTTGACAAATTTTAAACGTGATTCATTTAGAAATAAGATTATGAATCAAGCCGTTCCTAGAGAGTTGTATGCTCAAGGCATTTATTACGTTTCATCAATTTTAGGACTTGGAGCGAAGTTAAATGGGCATTTAGAGGGAGAATTCTACTCTGAGCAATTTGATACTTATAGAGAAAAATACTCAAATCCTGAAACAAAATATTATAAGAAGTTGTATGAGTTTGACATTCTTCCAAGACAAATGTCTAATACAGTTCGAGCAACTGCTGAAAAAAGTTCCGACCTTATTTATGCAAATAGTGGTTTATTAACCATTGAGGATTCTATAAAAACCTTTGTTGACCGCTATTCACACTATGACAAGTGTCAACAGGCAAAAGCTTTATTAGACAAACTATTATTGAGAACTAATGCAGTAATTACAGAGAAAAATGAAGATTTACGTAGTAGAGAGGCAGAATTAGAGGCTAATCTTGATGGCCAAAAATCTGTCATTGTTGAAAGATTGAAATCCACTTCATTATCCCAAAAAAATGACCTTTTGATCAAGTATCCAAAAGAAATGCAAATTTTTCAAGAGCAACTCATGAAACACATTGAAAAAGATGATGTTTTAGACCGTTATAATGAAATACACAAAGAGATACTCTCATTAAATCCAACTTTAAATTTAACTGAGCATCAACAAATAGATATTAGTAATCTAAAAATAGGAAATATCAGTAACGAGGTTAGTAACTATTTCGGTGTTACACGTGAGAACAAGACAAAGAAAATCAATTTAGAGAATCTAGCTTCTGCACAAACAGTTGACTATTTTAGAAATAAATTTGTAGAAGAACTTTATTTTTCAAGGATAGACTTTGAACGTATTTCTAGCAGTTTTTGGTCTAATCATGCTTCTGAGATAAAATCTCATTTTGAGCGTATTATTTCAGGTGATTTGGGACTTGAACCAGAAAAACGTCAAAAGCTTTCTCAATTGATTTTATCTTATGAAGAGATAGATTTTACTCAATTAAATCTTGAAAAGTTTAGTAAAGAAGAACTTAGTTATGTATTTAGATTGGGAGACTTTACTTTGAAATCAAGTAAAGTTAACGCATCTGGCCTTAAGAAGACCTATAATGATTTATTTAAATCAAAGATGACAGAATTTGCAGGAAGTATTTGTTCGGAACACGAGAAAGCTTTTAAAATTTGGCTAGTAAATCTTACAAGTATAATTGTTCAAAATATAATTGAATTTAGTCCAGAATTAAGTGCTTTGAATACGAAAATTCAGAGAACAAGAAATGAAGTTGCAAGCTTAGAGGAGCAGCAGCAACAAATTGAAAATTATACTAACCTGATTAAACAAATGATTACTTGGAAATAGCTTTTTGTAGGTGAATCGTATGGGAATAAAAAACATTATTAATAAGGCAGGAGCTAAGGCTGCAGACAAGGTTGCGAAACTTTCAGCTTTGAGCCCTGAGCAGCTCAAACAAGTTGAGGAGCAAAGAGAGAAGTATCTGGCAGATCAACCTAATATTAGCGATGAGGAATTAACGAACCGTTTATTAGCTTCATGTGGAGTAGAAATTTTCAATTCGTATTTGGAACAAATAAAAGAACTCTATGTTCCTATAGAAAATAAGGTAGAATTTGGTACAGACTTTCAGGAATCATATAATATCAGGTATTTCAATATCACAAAATGGGTCGTTGATAAAAAAGAAAATAGTTTAGAAAAACTGGTTAATGTTTATGAAGTACTTTCTAACGAGGACTGTAATATTGCTCTCGTCTTCAATCGAACTGAAACCAATACAGAAGTTTTTCTAGCTGTAGTAAATACCAAGAATGATTCTGATAATGTTAATGTCGAAAATTATCGTAAGCGATTGTTAGAAGCCATTAAAGGTAACTTTCCTGGATCTATAGTCCAGAATGAAAAGGGAATTGGTAGGATTCCTTGTCTAGCAAACTCTAAGCCCTATTCAGTGGCAACGGTGTCTAATTTACCAACTGCCAAATCTGAAAAATTTATCAGTCAAACCATCGAAAAATTGATTGATGGCATCATTCCGTCACAACCATCAGAAAACTATACCTTAATCCTGTTAGCAAGTCCCATCCAAGATATAGAAAATAGAAAGTTGCGTCTGTCTGAGCTATTTTCAGCTTTAGCTCCTTATGAAAAATGGCAAACCAACTATACTTTCACAGCTTCAGATGCAACGACTTCCATGGCTACTTTTGGAGTCAATGTTGGAGCCAGTGCTGGTATCCAACATGGTAAGAATCAATCAGTTAACCAATCTGCTGGGGATACGCAAACTAGTGGTCAATCTCAAACGGATTCGTCTGGTCAGACTGATGGTACCAATACTTCCCATACAGATGGGGAAAGTAAAGATTCGTCAGATAGTTTTGGTGGTAGTATTGGAGCTGATGGTAAAATGTTTAAGGCAACAGTAGATTATCATCACACTTGGAGTAAAGGAACTAGTAATTCAGACTCTATTGGTCAATCGACTGCAAAAACTGTTAGCCGTGCCCTTGCTAAAACTGCTAGTCGTGCCCTATCACAAACGGTTGGACAGACCTTGGGCTCTTCAAGTGGTGTTAACTTAGGGTCTAATATCGGTGCTAATTTTGCGCGTGCTTCAAATGTTACTGCGACAGTTGGTAAGAATGAGGGAATCACTCAGTCCTTTACCAATCATAATATTTCTCACGCCCTTAAGGTCCTTGAAGAACAGATGAAACGTTTTGAAAAAGGAACGGCTATGGGCATGTGGGAGTTCGCTGCCTATGTACTCAGTGAGGATCAAAATATTGCGAATAATGTTGCTCACACTTACTTAGCTTTGACCCAAGGAGAAGAGTCCTTTATGAGTCAGTCTTCGGTTAATTTATGGAGAGGGGATTTAGGTGAGAGCAGTGGTGACGCAGAGGAGATTGTAGCATACCTAAGAGAATTACGTCACCCTTTATTTGGATTGAACCCTAATTTGCTATTAGCTGATTCAACCTTTAGTGTCTACCCATCTATCGTGACATCAACAGTACCTCTTACTGGTCAAGAATTAGCCTTTTCATTGAACTTCCCAAGAAAATCTATTCCTGGACTACCGATATTAGAGTGTGCAGAATTCGGCCGAAATATTGCTAAATTTGATGAAGAAGATGTTACTGATAAGATGCTTCATTTAGGTGATATTTTCCATATGTATCATAAGGAAGATGTACCAGTAAATCTGAACCAAAACTCTTTAGCCTCTCATGTTTTTGTGACAGGTAGTACGGGATCTGGTAAAAGTAATACGATTTATCAACTCCTTAATGAAGGCAGAAAGAATGGCTTGAAATTCCTAGTTGTTGAACCTGCAAAAGGAGAATATAAGCATGTCTTTGGTAATCACGACGATGTTTCAGTTTATGGAACGAATCCTCAGTTAACACCATTGCTGAGGTTGAATCCGTTTAGTTTCCCTAAAGAAATTCATATTTTAGAGCATCTAGATAGACTAGTTGAAATTTTCAATGTATGTTGGCCGATGTATGCGGCTATGCCAGCTGTTTTAAAAAAAGCTGTTGAACAATCTTATCAAGATTGTGGATGGGATCTTCTTGAATCAAACAACCCTTATGGTAGACTCTATCCAAATTTCAATGATATAGCAGATAATATTAAGACAATTATTGATTCCAGTGAATATGATGATGAGAATAAAGGTGCTTATAAGGGAGCCTTACTAACTCGAATCGAATCTCTGACAAACGGTATTAATGGACTTATCTTTTCAAATGATGAACTCACAAATGAACATCTATTTGATACGAATGTCATTGTTGATCTCAGTAGAGTTGGTTCCACTGAGACTAAATCCTTGCTAATGGGTATTTTGGTATTGAAGTTGCAAGAGTATCGCATGACTAATGGGGATATGAATGCAGAATTAAAACACATCACTGTGCTTGAAGAAGCGCATAATCTCTTAAAACGCACATCAACAGAACAAATGTCTGAATCAGCTAATCTCCTAGGTAAGAGTGTGGAGATGTTGGCAAATGCCATTGCTGAAATGCGTACCTATGGGGAAGGATTTATTATTGCTGATCAAGCACCAGGTCTAATGGATTTGTCAGTTATCCGAAATACTAATACTAAGATTATCATGCGATTACCTGATTTTTCAGATCGTGAATTAGTAGGTAAGTCAGCTAATCTAAACGATGACCAAATCATAGAACTCGCCAAATTACCAAAGGGTGTTGCAGCAGTTTATCAAAATGAATGGATTCAGCCAGTTTTATGTAAGGTTGAAAAAGTTGAGCATGATTCTAATACATTTCAGAATACATTTGTAGGAAGTGCTACGTCTAAAAGTTTCAAAGCCAACAATGTCAAATCGGTTATTTTAGATTATCTTATAACAAATTGGATGACCAAAGGTAAGCATGTAGATTATTCTAGTGTAAGTGAATTGATATTAAATTCAAATATCAGTTCAAAGATTAAAAGGCTTCTTATGGAAGTCAATGATTCTAGCGGGGACGTTAATTTGAAGAGTTTGAGAGAACTTGTGTATGAATTGCTAGATGCCAATAGGGCAATCGAGAAATCAAAGGATGAAGACGATATTCATGATTGGGTTGACACTGTTGTACATAACTTCCAACTACCTATCGAATCTTACCCTAAAGAAACGATTAATATCATCTTGGCATTGGTAATTGAAGAACATCAGTTTCGAGATTCCTCTTACGAAAATCTATTTAAACGTTTTGTAGAAGTTCAAACAAAAGAAGGGGGCGTATACTAATGGAAGGAAAAAATCTTGAAGCTGAAAAAAATACTGCCGATAATTTTAAAAGTATTCTCCCAAAGGATAAATTGTCTGGACAAGACATTAAAAATTTTACAAAATCACTATTTAAAATAAATGACAATAATTTTGAAAAGCAATTTATTCCTAGCACAAATGGTAACTGGACTGGTGAGCCTGGAAATTCGAAATGGATTCCTGATCCAAACTATGTCCCGCAGAATACACAAACTAATCCAGAACAGAAAACGATTAAGGAAATATTTCAACCATATGGTATTGATGGAATTACCTTTAAAAATTTTGAACCAGATTTTACACCTATAGCTAAAGAAAGCTTTAAAATAAAAAACTTTTCAGAAAAAAGGAATAAAAATTTTAAACAAGGTGATTTACAATTAGCTATCAAAATGGGAGTCAGTCCCGAAGAGGCAAAAGCTTATAGAAAAGAACATAGGCTAACCTATCATGAAAGAAGTGACATGAAAACCTTAGATCTAGTACCTATAGATGCCCACGGTGCAATTCCACATAAAGGTGGAATTGCGAAATGTAAAGAATTAATTGAGAAGAAAGGTAATGAATCATGATAGAGTCAAAATTTGGTGAATTAGAATTTGATTTTGGGTATTACACCAAGCTTGAAGTAAATTTGTTTTCACAGTCTCAAATTGTGCCAGTTGATTTTTCTGCGTATTATGAAAATGATGGTATTACAGAACAGCAAGAGTCGGTATATTCTCAGTTTTTAGAGGAAAAAGATAAACAGTTAGAAAAGCTTCAAGCCCTGTTGATAGCTGAATTTGGTATTGAAAGTAAACAGAGATTTAGTTTAAGTGAATTGTACATCGAGAGAACTGGAGAACTAGCATTCCTATTTGATGATTCTGAAAATCCTGATGAAGGAATTGTTGTCCAGTTGTTACCTAAGGTATTGATTACCAGTCAATCTGTTTATTTGTAGATTTATCAAGGTAATAAAGTCATCTATTTGAATCCTATCACACTTGTGATGGGATTTTTTCTCCCTCAAGTCACTATAAGTGCGAAATCTTCTCAAAAGCGTTACACTTAAGGCGTGGAGATGAAAGTATCTATTGAAGGGAGTGTTAAAAATGTCAAATCTAAATAATCATACTATCTATCTTGCTGGTGGCTGTTTCTGGGGTGTTGAGGAGTATTTTTCTCGCGTACCTGGTGTGCTTGATGCGGTTTCGGGTTATGCCAATGGCCGTAGTGAGACAACTCGCTATGAGCTTATCGGTCAGACGGGCCACGCTGAAACCGTTCAGGTGACCTATGATGCTAGCAAGGTATCCTTGCGTGAGATTCTGCTACATTTCTTCCGTATCATCAATCCTCTGAGTAAAAACAAACAGGGCAATGATGTGGGTAGCCAGTACCGTACGGGTGTTTACTACACGGATGTAAATGATTTATCGACTATCGAGCAAGTTTTCCAAGAAATGACTGAGCAATACGGTCAGCCTTTGGCGGTTGAATTGTTTCCACTTCAGCACTTTATTCCTGCTGAAGATTATCATCAAGATTATCTCAAGAAAAATCCTAATGGTTACTGTCATATCAATGTCAATCAGGCAGCTAGTCCTGTTATTGATGCTAGTGCTTATCACAAGCCAAATCGGGAGGAACTTAAGGAAAGTTTGAGTCCAGAAGCCTACGCTGTGACTCAGGAGAATGGAACAGAACGTGCCTTTACGAGTCCCCTTTGGAATCAATTTGAGCCTGGCATTTATGTGGATGTGGTGACTGGTGAACCCCTCTTTTCATCCAAGGATAAGTTTGATTCTGCCTGTGGCTGGCCAAGCTTTTCCCGTCCGATTAGTCCTGAGGTAGCCAACTACAAGGAAGATCATTCTCATAATATGGAACGTATCGAGGTCCGTAGTCGTGTGGGTGACTCCCATCTAGGGCATGTCTTTCCAGATGGGCCAAGTGACAAGGGTGGTTTGCGCTATTGTATCAATGGTGCCGCAACACGATTTGTGCCTAAAGTAGATATGGAAAAAGAAGGCTATGCTTACTTGCTGGATCAATTGGACTGATGAGTGTTGGGAGCGTAACCTAAACTGATATACAGAACGAAAACATTGAATTTGAAAAAGTTCTAGTTTGGCTTGCTCTTGGGGCTCTATCTGACAATTAAATCATCATGTCTAAGTGCTTTTGAACAATTTATTTAGAAGGTTGGTTTCTTTTGAGCCAGCCTTTTTAATAATGAGCGCTTAAATGCTGGAAAATCCATGTGCCACAAGAACTAACATGTCATGTGATATGACCGTTCAGGACAAAAAAGTGACATTTCATTACATTTTTTTACAATTTTATACAAATTGTTTTACACATCAAACCAAAAAAGTAGTACACTATAGTAGTGAGAAATCTAACAAGTGTAAAGAATTCATTTTCCCTATAATTACTAGTTTTGGTGTCTGTAAACATTATTGTACTTTGTGTAATAATAGTCTTCCCCAACCTCCCAATTATGATATTATATGTCTAAACTTACTCAAACAAAACTAGCGACAAAATCCCCGAGATTTCCCTTAGGGAAATATGACAGCACTTGTTAGGTTTTTATGATAATATTCAGATAGTCCTTTGGGCTATTTTATTGTGCTAAATCTTCTATGATGGAGAAATTGTTATGGAATGCGTTGATAAAATAATCATATTAGTAACGATTTGTGGCTTATGGTTTTGGTCTTTTCTCTTACTCCCTAAAACAGGAGAGAAGGTCGTTTATTTTTATCATTTCTTAGCACTATGTGGTTTAGTCATGATCTATAGTGCCCTAGTTGATCCGGCTGGACTTTGTGACTCTTTTTTTCATATCAAACAACTTTGTTTTCATTAATAAGTTCATCTGGGTAATGCTGTAGGAAAATCTGAATCTAAAGAATCACTCATAAAAGAAGCTTTCTGTGTATTGATAACAGTTTATTCGTTTTCAATATGCAGGAAGCTTTTTCTTTATTATCAAGATGTCAGCAGAGAAAAAACAGTCTGACGAGACTGCTTCAAGTATATCAAGGTTGATTTTCGTAACGTTTGACGATTTTATTTAGGCGCCATTGGTAACAAATACCACTGACGATAAGACTGGTAATCAGGCCAATCCAGTAGCTGTAAGGCCCAAGTTCAGTAACTTTTTCAAGCAGGAAGCCAACAGGGAAAGTCATGCCCCAGTAAGCCAAGACACCGAGATAGAAAGGAACCTTGGTATCCTTATAGCCACGCAGAATGCCTTGAAGGGGGGCCGCAAAGACATCCGCCACTTGAAAGAAGAGGCTATAGGTCATGAAAACGGCTGTCATTCTCAAAAACTCAGGTTCATGTCCATAGAGTTCAGCTAAATCATAGCGCAAGAAATAGAGGAATATCAAGGTAAAGATAGAAAATCCTAAGGCTGTCAGGCGACCTAGCTTGCTGTAACTCTTGACCGCATCCATGCGTCTAGCCCCAAATTCGTAGGAAATGATGATAGCCATAGCACTGGAAATGCTGAGAGGAAAGGCATACATGAGGTTTGAGAAGTTCATGGCTGCCTGGTGACTGGCAATGACTAAAGATGGATACTTGGCCATAATCAGACCAACACCTGAGAAGATGGCGACCTCTGCAAAAACCGTTCCACCAATAGGGAGACCTAGTTTAAGGGCGTCAATTAGGGCTGCTTTATCAAGAGGTTGAATCTTTTCGATGTGGTAGGGTTTAACCTTCTGATGTTTTTTGATAACCGTGATGGAAATAAGGAGAAGGGCCCAGTAAGCTAATGAAGTTCCCAGACCTGCTCCGGCTCCTCCCAACTCTGGTAGACCAGCAATGCCATAGATAAGGAGAAAATTGAAGAAACCATTGAGAGGTAGAAGCAAAAGCATGAGGTACATGGAAAGGCGCGTGAGGCCAAGGGCATCAAGGAAGGAGCGAACCACGCTAAAGAGTAGAAGGGGAATAATCCCAAGACTCAAAAAGCGTAAATAACCAAGGGCAACCTTTCTGACCAAAGGCTCCAAACCTAAATGATTCAAAACCAAGGGTGCCCCTAGAAAAACGAGGGCAAAGAGGATAAGTGATAGGCCCAAAGCCATATAAAGAAATTGATAGAAATCAGGTGCCACTCGGTCCTTGCGACCTGCCCCTAGATGGTGTCCGATAATAGGAACTAGGGCAGAGACGATACCTGTTAAGAAGGTGAAAAAAGGACTCCATAAACTCGTTGCCATGGCTACCCCCGCCAAGTGTAGGGCATCGTATTGACCAGTCATGGTAGTGTCCACAAAGGCTGCCGAGAAGTTGGCAAACTGATAAATCAGTATGGGCACAAAAATCTTGAAGAAAACAAGGAATCGCTCACGGAGAGAATATGTTTCGTGCATTCTGTTTTCCTTTCTAAATTTTTCAAATTATATAATCATTGTACAACTGTTATCCAATAAAGTCTATAATTGACGGAAAGTTCGGTCCCATTCTCTCAAATTATCGTCATCTCCCATAAAAGCCAAGTAGTGGAGAATTTCTTTATGTATAGTCTTTCCCATATTCTTATCGATAAATTTATAAAGGTATGCGGCTTTTAGTTCTTTAAGATAGAGTTTTTGTAACATGAAATAGTCTGGTAATTGAATAGTTTTTAGTTCGTTTATATAGTAGTCACTATCTTCTTGATTTCCGTAAAGAATGATTTGGAAAATACAACGACTGATAACTTCTAAAGTGATTCGATCTAAATTATTTCTAGGATTTTTATTGAGTATTGATAGGAATTCCTTAATGTAGATTTTTAGCGCATCTTCTGTGAAGATATCCTTTACCATATTCAGTAAATTAATATCGAGAAGTGTCCAAATATCAATAGAAAAGAAGTAGTTTTGAAGTTCTGTAGCAATATCTTGGTTAACTGACCGGTTTTGAAGTTTTGAAACCTGACAGTCAATACAAAGACTAATCAGATAATCACTATAATTGGTTTCTCCTAAAATGCGAAACTTTTCTGCGACTTGCTCCAGTGCTTCAAAGTCTAGATGATTTGAGGCTTGATTGAATTGATTAGCAAGTTTTATGTAGGTTTCGTCCACAAGATATTCTTGTTCGAAAAATTCATTATATTCGACTTTTAGATGTTTTAAAAGTTTGAAAAGAGTATCATTTGAGAGTGATGTTTTGTTATTTTCAAAGTCTGAAAGACTCGCTACAGATCCAGCTACTTGAGCGAGTCTCTGAATAGTGTATTTTCTCTGTTTTCGAATCTGTTTAAATTTTTGACCTTGTTCCATATAAAATTACCTTATCGGATTTCCGAAATTTCAATAGTTGATACTATTAATAAACTAAAATAATAGTATCAAATTGAAGGAGGTAAAAGCAATGATTATTGAAAAAAATAAATCGGTTGCTGTGTCACTGCTTAAATTTATTAAGCTACTTCCTAAGAAGGAAATGGTACTTTATATCATTTTTGCGCTTCTTTATTCGTGTCAAGGCATTGTAATACCTGTAATTATCCAGATGGCAGGTCATATAGATAGTAGTGATAGTTGGGATTTAATAGTTTTTACATTTTCGAGCATCTCTCTTTGGGTGGTTGTGTACGCTTTTATGTATATAGAGAATATTCTGCTTCGTTCTATTATTAGAGCGTTTAATGTAAGCCTATCAGAAAATATTTTAAAGAATCATGCTGTCTTTCCTAAAAACATCTCCGATTCTGAGCTTTGCTCACTCTTGACACAAGATCTTGGAATTGTAGACCAGGAGTTCCTCCAATCTTTTCTAATCTCGCCAGTGTGGGGCGCCTCTGTCCTAGTATCTGTAACTTATCTGCTCAAACAAAATATTATTGTAGGTAGTCTTTTTACTGTAGGTGCCTTTCTGATGATTTTGCCTCAGTTTATATTTAAGAGAAAGTTAAAAGAGTCAGGAGAATTACTAAGTAGCTCAAAAGAGAAAAATTTAAGAGCTATTACAGACTTTGGTAAAGGGATTGAAACGATTATTTGCAACCAAGCAGAAAAAGAGAATGTAAAGCAAACTCTCATAACCCTTAGTGAGATGGAGACGACACAATTTAAGTATTATACACTTCATAATTTAGTTATGTTTTGGACAGGACCTCTGAAAGCTGTCGGCTTGATTGGACCATTTGTGATTGGTCTTGTTATGAAACAAAATTCAATTACTACACTTATTGCTATGATGTCTGCTTCAACATATCTTATTAACCCCTTACAACAGATTCTGGAGGCTATTGCAAGTATTCAAGCAAGTCAAGTGATAAAAGATAAATTATTGACATTTGGAAGTGAGTCAGAAATTCCTTCAAAAGGGCTTCACATACATACTTTAGAAGAAATTCAGTTAAAAAACGTCACTAAATCTTATGATAATCAAGAGATTTTTCGAGATGTTACGGTTACTTTTTCATTGTCTCAGCATAATCTTATAGTTGGTGATAGTGGTATTGGAAAAACAACACTTTTTAGGTTAATATCAGGGCAAGATAAGGCATATAGTGGGAAAATCATTTTTAAAAGCATTGATGGAAGGGAGCTGACTCCAAATTTGGATAATGTTGCAATTATTCATCAAAATCCCTATGTCTTTCATACAAGTGTGCGACATAATCTAACTCTTTATCAAGATTATTCTGACTCATTGCTCATTTCAACACTAAAAAAAGTTGGACTATGGGAGGCTTGTTGTCATCAATTAGACTATGAATTAACTGGAGATAACTTTTCAGGTGGTCAAATCATAAAACTTGAGATTGCACGTGCTATTTTGAGAGGAAAGCAAGTTTTACTTGCGGATGAGATGATGGCGTCTTTAGATGAAGCAAGTTCGAGAGAAATTAGAAATGTCTTGAAACAGTTGCCTAATAGTATTATAGAAATTGCCCATCATTACAATCTGGAAGATTACGATGCGATCTATAGAATTGAAAATAAGTCAATCGTAAGAATTAAATAGCAAGAGCTACTTTCAGTAAAAGTTAGACAGATTAGTTGCTTAGTCTTTTCTTTCGATTTACAAACTTGAAGATTTTAATTTCAAAGAAAACACCTAAGTCAAGCGACTCAGGTGTTCTTGTGTTATTTTTCTTTTTTGTTATGATTCAAAATGGCATTGAGGACGATGGCAAGCAAGCTTGCGACCACGATACCGTTTGAGAAGAACATTTGGAAAGCTGTTGGTAGGCTGTTGAAGAGGTTGCTGTTGTTAAGACCAACCCCTGCAGCGATTGATACCGCAGCAATCAAGAAGTTGTGTTCGTTGTTGGCGAAATCAACACGCGCCAAGATTTGCATCCCTTGGATAGAAACAAAACCGAACATGACTAGCATAGCGCCACCAAGTACTGGGCTTGGGATGATTTGAGCCAAGGCACCAAACTTAGGAAGGAGTCCGAGAAGAACAAGGAGCCAGCGGCGTAGTAGATTGGCAAGCGTTTCTTAATGCCTGACAACTTCACAAGGCCAACGTTTTGAGAGAAACCTGTGTATGGGAAGGTATTGAAGAGTCCACCAAGGAGAACAGCCATACCTTCAGCTCGGTAACCGTTACGGAGGCGAGTGCTATCGATTGGGTCTTTGGTAATGTCAGAAAGCGCCAAGTAAACTCCTGTTGATTCAACCATTGACACAGTAGCGATGATACACATCATAATGATTGATGATAACTCAAATTTAGGCATTCCGAAGTAGAATGGTGTTGGCACGTGAACAACAGGTGCCGCAGCTACCGGTGAGAAGTCAACTAAGCCCATGCTTGCTGCGATAGCAGTACCGACAATCAAACCAATCAAGATTGAGATGGATTTGATAAATCCTTTGGTAAAAATATTAACTACGAGGATGATAAGAACCGTGATAGCTGCAAGGAAGAGGCTTTGACCAGTTGGTTTGTCAACGTTATTTCCCATATTTCCGATAGCAACAGGAATAAGGGTCAAACCAATGGTTGTGATGACTGATCCCGTAACGATAGAAGGGAAGAGATTGGCCACTTTTGAAAAGATGCCAGAAACGAGGATAACATAAATCCCTGACACGATAAGGGCACCAAACATAGCACCGCTACCATGACTCTTACCAATCATAATGAGAGGTGCTACTGACTGGAAGGCAACCCCGAGCACAACTGGAAGACCGATACCGAAGTATTTATTGAGTTGAAGTTGGAGGAAGGTTGCCACACCACACATGAAGATATCAGTTGAAATCAAGTAGGTTAACTGATGGGCTGAATATCCCAAAGCTCCAGCAATCATGATTGGAACCAGGATTGATCCTGAGTACATAGCGAGTAGGTGTTGCAGTCCTAAGATTGCCGCCTGCGAGTGTTTCTCTTTATTTTGCATTAGATATCTGCCTCCTTAAATACGACTTGACCATTTTCGAAACGATCCAAACGAGCAAGTGAAACCACTGGGTAGCCGGCTTCTTCCAAAAGAGCACGACCATCTTGGAAAGATTTCTCGATAACGATTCCGACAGCTTCGACGTGAGAGCCAGCCTCTTCAATGATTTGAATCAAGCCTTTGGCAGCTTGACCGTTGGCTAGGAAATCATCAACGATGAGGACCTTGTCTTCAGGGGAGAGAAACTTGCTTGCAATAGAGACAGTACTTGTCACCTGTTTAGTGAAGGAGTAGACTTCAGCAGTGAGGATTCCTTCGGTCATAGTGATATTTTTAGCCTTCTTAGCAAAAATCATAGGGACATCCAAGGCTTCGGCAGCATAGAGGGCTGGTGCAATACCAGATGCCTCAATCGTCACCACCTTAGTGATGCCAGCATCCTTGAACTTTTCAGCAAAGACCTTTCCAATCTCACGCATGAGGTCAAAGTCCACTTGGTGAGTAAGGAAAGAGTCAACTTTGAGGATATTTTCCCCAAGGACATTCCCATCTTTGAGAATGCGGTCTTCCAGTAATTTCATATTACCTCCTATAAAGTGAATAACAATGATGTGTTTCTGGTGCTTTTAGAACTTTGTTTGAGAAGCGAAAAAACATCAAAGACCATCGATGAATAGAAAAAAGCTTGCCAAGCAAGCCTTAAAAGCCAGAAAGAGATAAGAAAATCTTTTTCTGAGTTTTGGGACTTACTCATTGTTAGGTGTTACGGCACCTTGTAGAAACATCACGCCAATTCGTGATATAAATAAGTAAAGTTCTCAATTATCGATGAGGGTGTAGTAGGTTAATCATAAACCAACATCAACTCTATTATAATACTATATTTTCTTTGAAGACTCAAAGGATTTTTCCTATGAAAACGTACCCTTTAAAAAGTTGGAAAATTCAATCTAACATTTTTGTAAGATTTGCTGAGAAAGGGGGATTCTTATGTCATTTTTGTTATAATAGTGGGAAATGAAAGAGGTAGAGTTATGCATAAGATTTTATTAGTGGAGGACGACGAGGTTATCCGTCAACAAGTCAAAAAAATGCTAGAACAGTGGGGTTACGAAGTTGTTCTTGTTGAAGATTTCATGGAAGTATTACCTATTTTCGTAAAAGAAGAACCCCACTTGGTTCTTATGGATATTGGTTTACCTCTATTTAACGGTTATCACTGGTGTCAGGAAATTCGGAAAGTCTCCAAGGTACCTATTATGTTCTTATCCTCTAGAGATCAAGCTATGGATATCGTTATGGCAATCAATATGGGTGGGGACGACTTTGTGACCAAACCCTTTGACCAAAATGTTCTCTTGGCTAAGATTCAAGGGCTTTTACGTCGTTCCTATGAGTTTGGTAAGGACCAGAGTCTCTTGGAATATAGGGGTGTGATACTGAACCTTAAGGCCATGGATTTGGTTTATCAGGGAGAAGTCGTTTCTTTGACTAAGAATGAATTTCAGATTTTACAAGTTCTTTTTGAGCGTGCTGGTAATATCGTTAGTCGTGAAGACCTCATGAAGGAGCTTTGGAACAGTGACTTCTTTATTGATGATAATACCCTGTCTGTCAATGTAGCACGTTTGCGTAAGAAGTTAGAAGCAGTAGGTTTGAAGGATTTTATCGAAACCAAGAAAGGTGTCGGCTACGGGTTGCGTCATGATGGGTAAAGGACATTTTATCAAATACCATGTGAGGTCACGTCTGCCTTTCTATCTTGTGTTTATCTTTAACGGACTCATCTTGGTTTTGTTTGCCTTTTTATTTGAAGAGGTGGCAGATATTCTTTATTATGCCTTGACAATTTTGACATTTGTGAGCGTCATCATGGTTATTTGGGACCTGAGTAGATCCTTTAAAACGTCAAAAGCAGCTTATCTTTATGAAGAAATTACTCCCTTAAGCCCCTTGGAGTTTTATCTAGCTCAGGCTTTGGAAAATGCTAGGGAGAGTCAGATGGTTCAGACTGAGGAGGAGCGCAAGCGCTATACAGATTTGATGGACTACTATACGCTCTGGGTTCACCAAATCAAGACACCAATAGCAGCCAGTCAATTATTACTTCAGGATGTTAGGGACAGTAAAACCAAGGCTCTCTTGGAGCAAGAGGTCTTCAAGATTGATGCCTACACCAATTTGGTCTTGCAGTATTTACGTTTGGAAAATTTTCATGATGATTTGCAGTTGAGACAGGTCGCATTAGAACCCTTGGTTAAAGAAGTTGTTAAAAAGCATAGTCTATTCTTTATTCAAAAAGGGTTAACGATTAATCTACATGACTTGGATGTTAGGGTTATATCAGATGAAAAATGGCTCTTAGTCATCATTGAGCAGGTCTTGTCAAATTGTTTGAAGTACACAAAGAGTGGTGGTGTTGATATTTACTTCAAAGATAATAGGCTTTATCTTAAAGATACAGGGATTGGTATTAAAAATAGTGATATTTTACGTGTCTTTGAGCGTGGTTTTTCAGGTTACAATGGCCGCATGACTCAGCAGTTGTCTGGGTTAGGTCTCTATCTTTCTAAGAAGATTGCTGATCAGCTTGGACATGAGATTAGTATTAGCTCTCAAGTGGGACAAGGAACCATCGTTTCCATTCATTTTCAAAAGCAGAAGTTGGCTATTGATTACTAACTTACAAAAGTGTAAGAAATAAGACCAGAAATGAAAGCAAGGGTTATGGTTGTAGCCCTGCTTTTTCTATAAAATGGTATCAGAAGTTAAGTAAGAGGTTCCTAAAATCTCTTCCAAATCTATTAAATAAAGGAGCTTATTATGACATTACTAGATGTTCAACATGTTAAAAAAATCTATAAAACACGATTCAAAGGAAATCAGGTTGAAGCCCTTAAAGATATCCATTTTACGGTTGAAAAGGGCGAATATGTTGCAATCATGGGTGAGTCCGGGTCAGGAAAATCAACCCTGCTCAACATCCTTGCCATGCTTGATAAACCAACAGCAGGGCGTGTCTATCTGAATGGTATGGACACAGCAACCATCAAAAACAAGGATGCTTCCAGTTTCCGTCGTGAAAAATTAGGGTTTGTTTTCCAAGATTTCAACCTCTTGGATACCCTATCCGTTAAAGATAATATCTTGCTACCTTTGGTTCTTTCTCGTCGCCCACTTAAGCAAATGATGACACAAGTTGATGCAATTAGTCGTCAACTGGGAATTCATTCCTTACTAGAGAAGTACCCTTATGAAATTTCAGGTGGGCAAAAACAAAGGGTTGCGGTTGCGCGTGCAATCATCACTCAACCAGAAATCCTCTTAGCAGATGAGCCAACAGGTGCTCTGGATTCCAAATCTTCAGCGGCACTCTTAGATGTCTTTGATGCCATCAATACCAGCGGTCAGACCATTCTCATGGTAACTCACTCGACGGCTGCCGCCAGTCGTGCGAAGCGTGTTTTGTTTATCAAGGATGGAATTCTTTATAATCAAATCTTCAAAGGAGATAAGTCTGAACATCAAATGTTCCAGGAAATTTCCGATACACTAACTGCAATGGCAAGTGAGGTGAACTAATATGTTTCGTCTAACCAATAGACTGGCTTTGTCCAATCTCATAAAAAATCGTAAGCTTTATTATCCTTTTGCTTTAGCAACTGTTCTGGCTATTGCCATTACCTATATCTTTACATCTTTAACGCTTAATCCTCATCTGGATGACTTGACTGGGGCAGATGCTATCAAGATGGTTTTGGGGATGGGACTTGGAATTGTCGCCCTATCCTCTGGAATTATTGTTCTTTATGCCAATAGCTTTGTTATGAAAAATCGTTCAAGGGAGCTTGGTCTCTATAGTGTGCTAGGCTTAGAGAAGCGTCACCTCTTTAGTATGATTCTAAAAGAAACAGTGATTATGAGTTTTGTGACTTTGCTTCTAGGTATAGGTGTGGGGGCACTTTTCGATAAACTCATTTATGCTTTTCTTCAAAGGCTTATCGGTGAAAGTACTGGTTTAGTTTCGACCTTTCAAGTAATGACAATTCCTATTGTTCTTGTCATCTTTGCTTGTATTTTTGGTTTGTTGGTTTTGGTAAATGGTTTCCGATTGCTACGGCTTAATCCTTTACAATTAACTAAAGATGGCCTTAAGGGTGAAAAAAAGGGACGTTTCCTAGTTATTCAAACCCTTTTGGGACTTAGTGCTATGGGGTATGGTTACTATCTTGCTCTCTCTGTTCAGAATCCAGTAACGGCTATTATGAGTTTTTTCCTAGCTGTTCTACTGGTCATTCTAGGGACTTACCTTCTCTTTAATGCCGGGACAACAGTTGTTCTGCAACTCTTGAAAAAGAAGAAGAGCTACTATTACAAGCCCAATAATATGATTTCCATTTCCAACCTTGTCTTTCGGATGAAAAAAAATGCAGTTGGGCTGGCGACCATTGCCATTCTCTCAAGTATGGTTTTGGTGACACTTGTAGGTGCTGCAAGTATTTATGCTGGAAAAAAAGACTATCTGGCTAGTTCTACTCCGCATGATTACTCAGTTACAGGGACAAATGTAGATTTAACAAGTACACGGAAAGCTATGGATGATTTCTTAGCACAGACGGGAAATCAGGTAGATAGAAAAGTGGAAGCAAGTTACCTCTACTTTGGTATCAAAGAACAAGAAAAAAACAAGCTAACCATCTTTTCTGAGAATGAAAGAAAAGTTCTACCAAAGTCAGTTTTTCTTGTCTTCTCACAAGCTACTTATAAACAATTAACAGGTAAAGACCTCAATCTGACTTCAAATCAAGTTGGCTTATTTACTAAAAATAAAACATTAAAAGATCAAAAGAGTGTCTCTATCAATGGTCAAAGCTACCAGATCCATGATAGCCTTAATGACTTTCTTAAAGGTAAAGTACCCAACCTCTTCACAATCATAGTTTCTGATTATAGCTACCTTGTTGTTCCTGATATGGATGATTTTCAAGAAAGTATCAAAGGAACAGCAACCACCCAAGCTACCTATGTTGGTGTTAATGTCAAAGATCCTTCACATGATGCCAAGAAAAATTCAGATTTGCTAGACAAAATCACGGATAAAGAAACACAACAGTTAGCTGGACAAACTACTGGCCTCCCTAAGTCTTACTTCACTGCAAATAGCCGATATGATGCAGAAGGCATGGTAAATGGCTTTGTTGGTGGAACCTTCTTTATCGGCATCTTCCTATCCATCATCTTCATGCTTGGCACAGTTCTCGTGATTTACTATAAACAGATTTCCGAGGGTTATGAGGATCGTGAGCGCTTTGTTATTCTTCAAAAGATTGGCTTGGACGACCTCCAAGTCAAGCAAACCATTGGAAAGCAAGTCCTTACTGTCTTCTTCCTCCCCTTGATTTTTGCCTTTATTCACTTGGCCTTTGCCTATCATATGATCAGTTTGATTGTGCGTATCATTGGAGTTCTTAATTCAAGTCTTATGTTAGTGGTTACTATCATTGTTTGTGGCGTATTCTTCCTAGCCTATATCTTGGTTTTTGCCCTAACGTCTCGTTCCTATCGTCGAATCGTAACGATGTAATTGACATAGAGTCTAGTTCAAAACTAGGCTCTATTTCTTTTATGCTATAATAGATGAAAGAATTATAAATCATCGGAGAAAACACATGTCACAGACTATTGATGTCAAACGTTACGAGGAATTGGCACGTCAAAAGCAAGGGGAGCACCGTAAGTTTCTCGCACAGCTCAAGAAGAAGGCCCCTAAAAATTTAGATAAGATTGTTCAGGAGGTGCATAATGAAGTCTTTCAAGAAATTGATTGTACCCAGTGTGCTAATTGCTGTAAGACACTTGGTCCTGACTTCACAGAGCAGGACATCACTCGCATTGCTAAGCATTTTCGCATGAAGTTACCTGCTTTCGAGGAGATGTACTTGCAGGTAGATGAGGATGGTGATAAGGTCTTCAAGTCCATGCCTTGTCCATTCTTAGGGCCTGATAATCTCTGTGATATCTATGATGTCCGCCCTAAGGCTTGCGCAGCTTTTCCGCACACGGATCGTAAGAAAATCTATCAGATCAATCATCTGACCATCAAAAATACGCTTTTTTGTCCAGCGGCCTACCTCTTTGTGGAAAAACTTAAGGACAGAATTTAGGGAGGACCTGTTATGAAACGCTTTAATTCAGGTGTTATTACCTTATTAATCATTGCGGCCTATTTTATTGCGACAGCTTTTATTCCAGATTTGTATTTGGCTTTTAATTATAAGTTGATTTTGGCCTTGTTTTTTGTGCTTTTGAGCTGGCAGTCTAAGGGTAAGTTCCTCTTTTTCTTGGGGCTGGCCTTCCTGTCGACCTATATCCATGATCTCTTTCGCTTGGACTATTCGGAATGGACCCTCTTTGTAGGGATTCTTATCTTGGGCATTGCGGTAGATCGTTTTAGCAAGCCAGGTTTTAAGAAAAAAATGTCTTATAAAGTGACTAAAGAACGTGAACGTGAGATTTTTGCCAAGAGTCTTTTTTCAGAATCTGTTCAGGTGGTGACTTCTCAAAACCTTGAGACTGTCTATGCCAATGCTGATTTTGGGCGTTTGACCCTTGATTTGCGTCAGGCTCAGTTTATGACGGACCGACCTCAGATTGTGGTTCAGGCAAATTTTTCTCAGGTTGTCATTCGAGTGCCTAAGGATTGGCAAGTGGATACCCACGGACTTCATACTAGCCTAGCAGGAGTGAAAGGTTACGATAGTCTAGGAGAGCGAGAGTTATCAAGCACTACAGTTTCTCTAACAGGATCTGTATCCTTTGGACAAGTAACTGTCAAACATTGAAAATGATGAAAGAGCGAAAGCTCTTTTTTCTTGCAAATCCTTTTAATATAACATTGAATACGTTTACAAATAGTGCTATACTGATAGTGAAAATGATTAGAAAATTGCAATCATTGGCTAGAGAGGAGCCTGCTTATGAGACGTTTTAATGTTTGGACCTGCTTCTTACTATTATTGGCGGCTTGTTTTATCGCTAGTGCCTTTATTCCAGATTTTTGGATTATGGTTAATTATAATCTTATTTTCTTCTCAGCGTTCTTTAGTTTTGGTATCTTGAATAAGCGACCTCTCATCGTTTTTCTTGGTCTAGCCTTCTTATCACCTTATGTTCATGACTTGTTAAACCTTGATTTTGCACAGTGGAATCTCTTTAGCGGTATCTTTTTAATAGGTTTGGCCTTAGAGTTTCTCCTTGGGAATAATCAAAAGAAAGGTCTCACTAAAGACTATAAGGTTAATAAAAACGACCAAGAAGGACCTCATATTTCTGTTAAGACCTATATGGGAGAGGATAGGTATCGGATCTATTCTCAAGAAGTCGAAACGGTGGATATAAATCTGACTTTTGGCGAACTTTGGCTGGATTTGAGTCAGGCTAGGTTTGCATCTGATCAGGTGCCTATACATCTTGTTGCTAAGTTTGGTGAGGTCCATATCCGACTTCCTAAAGGTTGTGTCATGGATACCACTGGAATCTCACATCCCCTATCATCTGTCAAGGTGAATCGTTTTGAATCTAATCTAGATCAGGTAGAAACAAGGCTTCATCTGAACGGAAGTCTCTTATGTACCGAGTTGACAGTAGAGTATTAGTATTAATCTGTTACGGCACTTTACTTGTCCACTAACATGAAACGATACCCAAAGAAAGGAAGTCAGACATATGAGTGAAACGGTTATTCAAGTCACATCCCTTGGAAAAAGAATCAAGGGGAAGACAATTTTAGAGGATATTAGTTTTGAGATTAACCAGGGAGATTGTGTCGCCTTGATTGGGCCAAATGGGGCGGGTAAAAGTACCTTGATGTCCTGTATTCTTGGTGATAAAAAACACAGTAGTGGTCAAGTCCTCATCGATGGTAAGGTAGGTAAGGCAAAAAATCAAATTGCGGTTCTCCTTCAGGAAAATACCATTCCAAATAGTTTGAAAGTTAGTGAGTTGATTGCCTTCTTCCAAACTATTTCTGACAATCCCTTGACTAATCAAGAGGTGCAAGATCTCCTACAATTTAAGGAAGACCAGTACCAACAGTTTGCGGACAAGCTCTCTGGTGGGCAGAGGCGTCTTTTGGCTTTTGTTCTTTGTTTGATTGATAAACCTAAAATTCTCTTTTTAGATGAACCGACAGCGGGTATGGATACCTCTACTCGCCAGCGTTTCTGGGAAATTGTCAATGACTTGAAAAAAGCTGGAACAACTATCCTCTATTCCTCTCACTATATCGAAGAGGTGGAACACACAGCTGACCGTATCTTAGTACTCCATCAAGGGAAACTTATCAGAGATACGACTCCCTATGCTATGCGACACGAAGAGAAAGAGAAGCAGGTCACTCTGCCAAGTAGCTTTGTTAGCATTGTTCACGGACTGCCAGACATCTATGAGATTACTGAAAAGAGGGATGTCATCAGCTTCATGACCAAAGATATTGAAAAGGTATGGCAAAGTCTTGAAGAAGCGGGCTGTGGAATTTCTGATATTGAAATTCAAAATAAAACACTCTTGGATAGCCTATTTGATTCAACAAGGGAGGACAAGGCATGAAAGCATTACTAAAAATTGAATGGATAAAAACGTGGCGAAGCTGGCCAGTCTTTATCATGGGAATCGGGATGCCTGTTGGCTTTTTCCTACTTTTCTCAAGTATTGTCTCAACACCTAATCCTGAGGCTCAAAAAGATTTTTTGCTGTCTTATATGTTGACCATGACTGGCTTTTCCATGTCTAGCTTTGGTTTATTTACCTTCCCTTATATGTTGCAAGAGGACCAAACGGAGCACTGGTTGACCTATATCGAGCATTCTAAAATCAGTATCTCAGCATATTATCTTTCTAAAATCTTTCGTGTTTTACTGAATTTTATGGTTGCTATCATTGTAACCTTTTGTGTGGGAGCTTTTGTTCGAGATGTTGAGTTGCCTTTGTCAGGTTGGCTAGGGTCAGGTGCTCTCTTACTCTTGTCAAGTCTGGTTTTTCTAGCTTTTGGTTTGCTTATCGCTCAGATTAAATCCCAACAGATTATGTCTGTGGTTGCAAATATCACCTACCTTGGTCTAGCTATTGTGGGTGGGTCTTGGATGCCTATTTCCATGTTCCCTAAGTGGGTTCAGAATATCTCTGAGTGGACACCTGTCTATCATGTCAATGAGTTGGTCGTTAATTTTGCAAAGGACGGGAAATTTTCATGGAAGTCACTTCTGTTTATTTTGGCTTATACTGTAGTAGCAACAGGGCTTGCACTCTTTATCAAGTCACAAAGAGAAAGTGATCGAGGTTAAAGGAGAAATAATGGATATTTGGCAGAAAATGTATGAAAAGGCTCAAGCCCTGCATCAGCCACAGGAAGTCTCAGACTTTGTCTATGCTAGACACGTTGTGGCTGCCGTTGAGGCTGAAGATGGGCAAATTTTCACGGGCTTTTGTATGGAAGGAACGTGTGGTGTTTTCCATCTATGTGCCGAAAGAGCTGCCCTTTTCAATATGTATCAAGAAACTGGTCAAACTAAGGTCAAGCGTATTATCGCCTTTCGTGACCAACCACCTCATGGTGGACCGTCTGGCATGCCTTGTGGAGCTTGTCGAGAATTTCTAATGGAACTCCATCCTGACAATCGTAACTTGGAGTTTATGGTTGACTACGACACACGTCAAACCATTACTTTGGGTGAATTATTGCCACTATGGTGGGGAGAAGAACGGGCTCAACAGTTTGAAGAAAAGTCGCAAGACAAGGCTTAACGTTTATATAAATCACAAAATCCTCACATCTTAAGTGTGAGGGTTTATTTTTTGAAATTAATTTCAGAAAATTCGAAATTTACCTTGTAATCCAAAATGAAAGTGCTATACTATTCTGTGAAAATAGAAAGAAGGTTTCATTATGGAGTCACTTGTATCTTTTAGTAAATGGCTCAGCAAATGGTTTACTGTAGCCGTTATCCTCTGGGCTGTCTTTAACTACGCCCTTCCAGCAACAAGTAGTTGGGTCATTCCCAATACGGCCTACTTGCTTGGTTTGATTCTCTTTGGTATGGGGCTTACTTTGACCACTGAGGATTTTAAACGTATTGCTAAGCGTCCAATTCCAGTTGTCCTTGGGACTGTTGCCCACTATGTCATCATGCCTGGTTTGGCTTGGTTACTTTGTATGATTTTCCATCTGAAAGGTGCGACAGCAGCAGGGGTTATCCTTGTTGGGTCTTGTCCAAGTGGGACTTCATCTAGTGTTATGGCCTTCCTTTCAGGTGGGGATGTTGCCTTGGATGTCTCTATTGAAACCCTCTCAACTCTCTTGGCACCACTCATGATTCCAACCCTCTTGTCATTCTTGGCTGGTCAGTACGTGAGTGTCCCTGCCCAAAGCCTCTTCCTTAGTACCTTGCGTATCGTGGTTGTCCCTATTATCTTGGGTGTGCTTGTTCACTCAATCTTTGGTAAGAAAATTGATGCCATCATCAAGATTATGCCTTTGATTTCACAAGCTGCCATCCTCTTGATTGTTGGAGCAGTGGTTTCTGCCAACCATGCCAATATTTTCACAGCAGCGACAGCCCTTGTCATTCCAGTCGTTATGCTCCATAACCTTTGTGGTTATGCCCTTGGTTTTGGATTTTCAAAAATCCTTGGTTTGGAAGAACCACAACAAAAAGCCATTACCTTCGAAGTGGGGATGCAAGACTCAAGTCTTGGAGCAACTCTTGCCATGAAATATTTCGTGCCACAAGCTGCGGTCCCATCAACTATCTTTAGTATTTGGCACAATATCTCAGGTTCCATCCTCTCATCATGGTGGAAGAACCATTCAAAAAATAATTAGTAAGATAAATGAAAAGCTGACCTTGGGTTGGCTTTTATTTTTTAATAAAGAATCTTTTTCGAGACTTTCCTTAGGTGATGACGGACGTCAGCGAACTTCAAAGAAGTTCCATGCCTAAGTTTCGAGTCTAAGGTCTCGAAACTTCCGAACCCCTGAAGTTTAAGTTCTTCAGGGGGGTATCACAGCGGAAAGTCTCAGTTATACTCACTTCGTTCTCAAAGAGAATCATCTGTCATTCTTTGCTGACTTTCTTAGTTCATGGCGCATTTGAAATAGTTTATCTATCTCTTGGAGCTGACCTTGGGTTGGCTTTTTTACGTCACATGACAAATGTCATGTCATGTCATGACATCTGGTGCTAAAAAGAGAATGACCAAAAAGATATACTTTAGTCATAACTTAGAAATAATAAAAAACGAAAGAGGTCATCTCATGAAAATCAAAACATCTTACCTTATCTACGCTGTTATCGGAACTGTCTTTGCTGGACTTAGCATGTTTACTGACATCTTTGAAAAAGGCAATTTTGAAGCTATCTTCTCAAATCTTGGCATGATTATTGGCTTGTCTATCTCAGCCTACATTCTCATCACGATGGCTAAAAGTTTTATCGACCTTGTCATAAATGATTTGAAAAACTAGGAGGCCCAGCATGAAACTATTGAAAATACTAAGCATCATGCTCCTAGCGGTAATTTGGACCATCCTCTTTGCCTATGTCCTACTTCATGGCAGCAGTGATATTCTCTACAGTGTCATGGGTGTGTCTGTTGCAGCTTGTTATGTCTTTTTAGCCTTCTACCAAAAGAAAGGAAATCACACACATGAGTGAAGCAATCCTTCAAGTCACAAATCTTGTCAAAAAAATCAAAGGAAAAACAATTTTAGACCATATTAGCTTTGAGGTGGGCCAAGGAGACTGTCTTGCCTTAATTGGGCCAAATGGTGCTGGTAAAACGACCTTAATGTCCTGCATTCTTGGTGACAAAAAAGCTAGTAGCGGTCAAGTCTTAATCAAGGGCAAAAAGGGTAAAGCACAAGATCAAATTGCTGTTCTCCTTCAAGAAAATACCATTCCCTCACAATTAAGAGTTAAGGAACTGATTGCTTTTTTCCAAGATATTTCTGAGAATGGCTTATCTAAAGAAGAGATACAGGCACTCTTACAATTCCAAGACGAACAGTATCAGCAGTTCGCGGACAAACTCTCAGGGGGACAAAAACGTCTTCTTGCCTTTGTCCTCTGTCTTATTGGCAAGCCTGACATTCTCTTTTTAGATGAACCGACAGCAGGGATGGACACTACGACACGCCAACGCTTTTGGGAAATCATAAATGATCTGAAAAAGTCAGGTGTGACCATTCTCTATTCGTCCCACTATATCGAAGAAGTCGAGCACACAGCTGACCGCATCTTGGTCCTTCATCAGGGGAAACTCATCAGGGATACTACGCCACATGCTATGCGTAGCGAGGAAAAGGAAAAACAAGTCACCTTAGCAAGTCGCTTTGCGCCAAGTCTTGATAAACTGGCAGCAATTTATGATGTGACTGAAAAACGTGATGTTGTCACCTTTATGACTAAAGATATTGAAAGTGTATGGAGTAGTTTACAAGCTCAAGGCTGTCGTATTTCTGATATTGAAATTCAAAACAAGACACTTTTAGATAGCCTATTTGATAGCACAAGGGAGGACAAGTCATGAAAGCACTACTTAAAATCGAATGGATAAAAACATGGCGCAGTTGGCCAGTCTTTATCATGTCCATCGGAATGCCCGTCGGATTCTTCCTCTTGTATTCAGGTATGGAAATGAGTCCTGACCCAGAGTCACAAAAAGCTTTTACCTTGTCCTATATGTTGACCATGACAGGATTCTCAATGTCAAGCTTTGGTTTCTTTACCTTTCCCTACATGCTTAGAGAGGACCAAACGGAGCATTGGTTAACCTATATCGAACATTCAAAAATCAGTATTCAGGCCTATTACCTCTCTAAAATCTTCCGTGTTCTTATGAATTTTATGGTAGCTATCCTAGTGACTTTCTGTGTGGGAGCTTTTGTGCGTGATGTTGAAATGCCGTTCTCACATTGGCTCGGTTCAGGTGCTCTCTTACTCTTATCAAGCCTTGTTTTCCTATCCTTTGGTTTGCTCCTAGCCCAAATTAAGTCTCAACAAATCATGGCAATTGTCGGAAATATCGTCTTTCTTGGACTTGCTATTATCGGTGGCTCTTGGATGCCAGTAACCATGTTTCCAAAATGGGTTCAGCACATTTCTGAGTGGACCCCCATCTATCATATCAATCAATTGGTAGTCAATTTTGCGAAAAAAGGGGAATTTTCATGGAAATCACTCATTTTTATCTTGGTCTATGCTACAATAGCTACAGGCTTAGCCCTTTTTATCAAATCTTACAGAGAAAGTGACCATGTTTAGAACTTACCAGAAAAATGATTTCGCTTATTTTGTTAGTCTGATTTTCCTAGTCTTCCCAGTATTGGGAGTCTTTAGTGGCTATTTTCCAGTTTGGACCTTAGTTTTGACAGGATTGTTTACCATCGCTTATCTCCTTATGGTGTATTTGAAACAAGCCTATAGCAAGTGGATTCCCTTTCTGTGGTTTTACACTTTAGCTTACATTATCTTTATGTCAGTGACCTTCCAGGGGGGCATGATGTGGTTTGTTTTTTTCAATGTCAATCTTCTCGTTTGGCGCTTTGAGGATAGCATATCATCTTATCGATTCTTCTCCTTTCTAGTGACCCTCTTGATTTTGACGTCATCATCCTTCCTATTGACAGACGATTTGAGTACCCACCTCATGTCTATGGCTATTACCTTATTTTCTTTGGGAATGTACTATTTTCAAAACCGTATACGTCAGGAGAGAAAGATGGAAGAGGCCCTTGCGGAGCAGAATCGGACCATTAATATCCTGTCAGCTGAAAATGAGCGCAATCGTATCGGTCGTGATTTGCACGATACCTTAGGACATACCTTTGCCATGATGAGTCTTAAAACCGAGTTGGCTCTGAAACAGATGGACAAGGAGCAGTATGAAGCTGCTAGAAAGAATCTGGAAGAATTGAACCAGATTAGCCGAGACTCCATGTACGAGGTGCGTGAGATTGTCAATCAGCTCAAGTACCGAACGGTAGCTGAGGAGTTGCTAGAACTTGAGCGGCTCTTTGACCTATCAGATATCGTCTTGACTGTGGATAGCAGTCTTGACTTAGACATCCTGTCACCAGTTACTCAGTCTACCTTATCTATGGTACTTCGTGAACTGGCCAATAATATCATTAAACATAGTCAGGCTGATAGCTGTCAGATTCGTCTAAGTCGTCATCATGGGATTATTTTAGAGTTTGAGGATGATGGTTGTGGCTTTGAGGAAGTCACAGGACAAGAGCTACACAGTATCAGAGAACGCATCAGTTTGGTAGATGGAGACTTGAAAATTCTGTCTCAATCGCATCCAACAATCATTCGTGTGCATTTGAAAGAGGGAGGAAAAGCATGAAATTATTAGTTGCCGAAGACCAGTCAATGTTGAGGGATGCCCTCTGCCAACTCCTCATGCTGGAGGACGATGTTGAAGAGGTCCATGCGGCCAGTGATGGCCAAGAAGCCATTGCCCTCTTGGAAAAAGAAGAGGTCGACGTAGCCATTTTAGACATTGAAATGCCAATCAAGACAGGACTTGATGTCCTGGAGTGGATCCGTGCCAATCAAAGTGAAACGAAGGTTGTTATTGTGACCACCTTCAAACGAAAAGGCTATTTCAAACGAGCCCTCGCAGCCCACGTGGATGCCTACGTGCTCAAAGAACGTTCCATCAGTGACCTCATGGCGACCATCCATACCGTCCTAGCAGGACAAAAGGAGTACTCGCCAGAGCTAGTTGAAGGTGTTGCCTTTGACAATAATCCACTCAGCCAACGCGAACAAGAAGTCTTGGCCATGGTGGCTCAAGGTTCAACCAACCAAGAAATCGCAGAAAGCCTCTTTCTCTCAAACGGAACCGTCCGAAATTACATGACAGCCATCCTAACCAAACTCGATGCAGGCAATCGTACAGAAGCCGTCCGCATTGCCAAAGAAAAAGACTGGTTGGGATGAGGAGAAATAGATAAGAATGAAGTCACCATATGGTGGCTTTTTTTATTATCCTGTCCTATTTAGAAAGTATTTTACATTTTTTCCAATATTTTGATTTATAATAGTGCTATAATTGTAGATAATAATTTTGTCAATTCTAATAACAACCTTTGGATGAAAAGGAGATATCAAATGGTAGTTTCTGAAAAACGAATTGAAGACTTAAAAGGGTTAAAATTTAATGTTCCTTCATATCAAAGGGGATATCGCTGGACTGAACATGAGGTTACAACTCTTTTAGAAGACCTCTATACACATAGTAAACAAAACAGAGATTATAAGTACTGTTTGCAGCCCTTGATTGTTAAGAAAGTTTCGGATAATACTTATGATGTCGTTGATGGTCAACAGAGGCTAACAACGATCTTTATTTTTTTGAAATTTATGTCTGCTGAATTTAGTAGTGGTCGTAGAAGAAGCAATCAATATGATTACTTTGAGTTGTTTTATGAAACAAGGGAACAGAGCGCTAAGTATTTAAAAGAATTAAACTTTGACACTTATCAACAAATCGAGGATTATGACATTGATGCGCATCATATCAGTAGGGCTTTTGCTGCTATTGATAAATGGGTGGAACGAGAAGATATTAATTCGGATAATGCTTTACACGATATTTATCAAGTCTTAACAGAGGCTGTTTTCTTTATTTGGTATGAAATTGATGAGACAGAAGACCCTATAAAACTATTTACCAAAGTTAACTTAGGTAAGATTCCTTTGACTAATGCTGAGCTCATTAAAGCTTTATTGTTAGATAAAACTAATTATGATTCTGAAAATGATAGTGAAAGGATACATAGGGGGATAGCTTGGGATAAAATTGAACATAGACTTCAAGAAGAATCATTTTGGAAGTTTCTGACAAATAGTGAGAAGTATGTCACTAGGATAGATCTTTTGTTTAACCTACGTGAACATGGTACTTTAGAAATACCTCAAAATGATATTTACGCAACTTTCTACTCAATCTACGCAAAATATCAAAAGACCGAAAATAAACCAACTTTTATAAGTGACTACTGGGATAAAGTCGACTTATTATTTGAAGAATTGAATAACTGGTACATGGACCTAAATAGATACCATTTAATCGGCTATCTATTATCGGATGACGCTAAGAGCATTGAAAAGGTTTTTGAAGCTACAAGAGGGAAGAAAAAGTCGGAAGCTTTTTCTAAATTAAAAGACCTTGCTTATAAAACTCTTCCGAGTGATATAGCTTCTATAGATGAACTTTCCTATGGTACTAAAAATAAAACTATCAAATCTACTCTTTTACTGTTTAATCTCGTTACTTTGATTAATAAGAGTGAAAAACAATATCGATTTCCTTTTGATATTTATAAGAAAGAGAAATGGGATATCGAGCATATTCATGCTACGGCCGATGAGACTGCTGAAGCTGATGATAGTCTAGCTAATTTAACTTTGCTAGACGCTAATACGAATCGATCTTATGGAAATAGTCCGTTTGATCAAAAACGAAGAATTATTATTGAGGTTGATGCAGAAGGGAAATTTGTACCTGTTTGTACGCGTAATGTGTTTTTGAAAGTCTATAGCAATGAGGTAGATGGACTTGATGACTGGACTGATAAGGATAAAGACAGTTATATCCAAGCGATAAAACAGGAATTCAACCAATTTTTTGGAGCTGATGAGGAGTAGTCATGCAAGAGATTAACGCAAAATATAACTTAAAATCATTGTTAGAAAATTATCGAGTCGTAATTCCATTGATTCAGCGAGACTATGCACAAGGTAGAAAGGATAAAAGAACCACCGAAGTTCGAAAAAAATTACTCCAGGATATTAATACTGCCTTAATTGACACAAACATTGGGCCACTCGATTTGAATTTTATTTATGGAAAATCAACTAATGGGAAGTTTATTCCATTAGATGGGCAGCAACGTCTGACAACTCTATTCTTGGTTTATCTTTTTGCTTATAGAGATAATGATGACTGTGACTTTTTGGGGAATTTTTCTTATAAAACTAGAAATTCTTCTACAAAATTCTTCAAGAGTCTAGTTGAGAATAGAAAAAATTTCTTTACAGAAACAAAAAGTCCTTCTGAAATCATAAAAGATGAGTCATGGTTTGCAGATTCATGGCAGTTAGATCCAACTGTACAAGGTGCCTTGAAGACACTAGATGACATTTCTGATTCTTTTGATTATGAGTTTGATTATGTTTCAGTTTTATCAGATGCTAATAACCAAAAACTTGTGTTCAATTTCCTTGATATAGATAAACTTGGTTCAGAAGATGAGCTCTATATCAAACTGAATTCTAGGGGGCGTCCGTTAACTGACTTTGAAAAGTTCAAAGCAAGATTTATTGATAGAATAAAGAAAATAGATGGTCATTTAGAAAGGGAATTTTCTCAAAATATTGATACGAAATGGACTGATGTTATTTGGAATATTGATAAAAATGCCTTTGACACCAACTTTTTAAATTTATTTGAAATTGCACTTATCAATAATTTAGATAGCCTTGATTATTCTAAACGTGATAATTGGACTCTTGAAATCGACTTTGAAACTATAGAAATGAGTCATATAAAAATAATTGTATCTGTTCTTGATTTCCTCTCCAAGAATAAAATGACTGATGCTTCATCTATCTTAGAACGTTCAATAGTCAAAAAAACTCTGAAGGATAGGGTTTATTTTCACGTTATTTCAACATTCCTTGAACATCAGGGTGATACATTAGATACTAGCTATAAAAACTGGTATCGTATCTTTAGGAACTTGATTAATAACTCAGTTATAGATTCTCAAGATTCATATGAACGGGCAATCAAGGGGATTAATGAACAAATCGAACATACTTCAGACCTGCTAGAATATCTAGCCGAGGGAAATAGAATTAATGGTTTCAGTATTGACCAAGTTGACGAAGAGATTGAAAAAGCTAAATTGATAACAGCAGATGATTCCTATAGAGAGATTATTGAAGTTGCTGAAAATCATCGCTATTTTGATGGTCAGATCCGAAGTTGCTTTTACTTCGAAGCGACTGATTTGCCAAGCAGAAAGATTGATGTTATTTCAATCTATTGGAATAAAATAGCAAAAATGTTTAGTGAAACAAACCCTAAAGAAGGTCTATTAATGCGGGCAGCTTTGCTGTCTCTAGGAGACTATACAATGACTACAGCTAATAATTATAAAACGCTGTGTCAGGATAATCCAAATGATGGGTCTGCACCAAGTCTCAAAAGTTTATTTTCATCTCGAAATGAGTATGTCAAAAAACTACTTGATGAACTTGATATTACCAAGCCACTAGAGGTTGAATATCGTCGTATTATCCAAGACAATATAAGTCATCTCCCCCCTCAGGAATGGCGTTATGCTTTCATTTCTTATTATGAAACCATGTTTAGTAAAATGAATTTTTCACAATATAGAATGAAATCTCCGTTCTGGCTTAATAGAGCAGAAGAGATGTTGTTAATTCCCAATAAGAGCTCTAGTGCCAGAAATTTTGATATTCATTTGATAGCCCTAGAAGAAAAACTAAAGGAATTTGGAATACAATCTTATTATGAAAGAGAAAAAGGTATTGAAAGTACCAATAGGATACTTTATGTAAATGAAGTATATGAAGTCAGATTTCGAGGAAATCATTTTAGCATAAATAAAGTAGGTGGTGAAGAAGCAGAGGAAGAGCATCTTGATCCTAGGCTATCATTTTTGGATATAGCACAATTATTGAAAAATAAAATACACTATTAATATCAAGAGGGCTAGTGAAATTCACACTGGCCTTTGTGTATTAAATCTCAATTTTTATTGTAAGCTAGTACAAAAAAGACTAGATATTATTACGAACAGAATTAGGATAATTTTTCAATTTTCAAAGGGACTTTGAGTTTTTTAGACAAGTATTGAAAGTAAAAGCATACTAAAGTAGAGGCTAATGATATTATATTCTATAAGTTATAATCAAGCATGAGGTCGAATAATGAAAGAAGAAAATAATTTGCAAGGGAAAACCTGTCGTCTCTTATATTTTATGTCTGAATTGGAAAAGGGGCATAAGGTTAATAAAACTGATTACCTTAAACGTTTTAATATCGCCGAGCGAACCTTTAAAGATGATTTAAGGGAAATAAAGGAAAATCTAAAAGTACTTAGAGATGACATGAAAATAAAGTATTCTCGACTTGCAGGAACCTATGAGGCAGAATATAACCATGGTTATGGTAACTTAAAGTACAACCAGGCCGTTATCTTGTCTAAGATTCTTTTAGAAAGTAGAGCACTACGTGTTGAGGAAGTTAGAGAAATCATTGACACCTTTGTAGAGCGAGCTGTTGATGATAGGGAACGTCAGCGTATTAGAAACTTTACGGAACGGGAACTAGAGGAGTATAAGGAATTATCGATTTACAGAGACAATAAGAGTAAATCTATCTTACCTCATCTATCCGCTATTTTTGATGCAATTGAAAATCAGAAACCTCTTTCTTTTAAGTATACGAAATACCAAGGTAAGGATGCCGATTATGATGTGTTACCGGTCTCGATTATGTTTAATGATCATTATTTTTATTGTATGGCATATAAAGTTGAAGAAAAATATGGAAGATTAAGAATAGATACAAGGAGTCTTCGTAATTTCAGACTGGATCGTTTTAAAACTGTTCATCGTTCGAAGCATAATACAGAACTAATATTAAGTTCTGAGGAATTAACTCAAATTTTGTCAGATAGTGATGTTCGTTATCATACTTTCTTGATGTTTTCAGATACGGAAAAATTTCGGATTAGATTCAGATATGTTGGTCAGTTTTGGGAAGTACTTGAAGATGATATCCCTGCACTTAAAGTTATCGAGAAAGATACAAGGAGTACAGTTCCTAGGGTAATATATGAAATTGAAACCTATGGCAGAGATAGTTTTCAACGTTATATTGATCGATTTAATGGGGTGTTTACTATACTTGAACTTGAAAAAATAAATAAGTAAAACTGACACTTTTTTTTAATAGCATTTCGCAAAAAAACAGAAGTACGTTTTATACGTACTTTTTTTGTTGTATTGTTTGAAAGTATAAAACAGATGGACAATGATGTGTTTAAGGTACTTGTATTGTGTGTTTCTGGTGATAAAATATAGTTATAAAGAAATAATGCAAAACAAAAGTACAGCATTTATTACCAAAAGGAGGAAAGCAAAATGTCTAAAATTAGAAAGATTATTTATAGAAACAAAATGAAACTAATGGAGAACAGACACTCAACAAAAGGTGTTTACTGTCATGGAGCTAAAAAAAATAAAATAGTTTATGAAACTAATGCCAAAGCGCTTCGTGCAGTAATGTTGTGTGAGGATCAAACCATTCGTACTTATTATTGTCATTATTGTGCAGGATTTCATACAACCTCAAGACCTGAACATGATGAATTAGATGATTTGTATATGTTTGCGAGAGCATATGTTTGTTAATGGTTAACACTAATAATTAACATAAACAAGGAAAACACATCTTTTCAGTGTGAAGTGTTGAAATTCATTCAATAGTTGAGAACTAAGAAATTTTATTTTAAAGGGAGAGAAATTATTATGAACCTTATCATATTTTTTACCACAATTAATGTGTTAACCTTCATGGCGTATGGAATTCTTTTTTGTATGAAATTAAAAAATAAGCGACTTGAAAAAGAAATCGAAATGTTAAAAGCTCGAAGAAAGATATACATGGCCATTCTGGAGGATGACGAAGATGCATTGTTAGACATTATGAAGAATGACAAAGAGTTATTGTTAGATGTGATAAATGAATTTTTTTAATTTTTCGATTTTTAGATGAAGACGTTCATCTTTTCCATAGCTTGGTAGTAAAGCTAAGTATTAAAACTTACAACTACTTGAAGCAATTGTTCAAAGGAATTTTTACCATGGTGTAAAGTTATGACTTATACTCACCGCACTCAAAAAAGGAATTATTTTCAATATTTTTAGAGTTTCTATCTTTAAGTCACCATATGGTGGCTTTTTTGTGGCTTATAATCTATCTAAACATTCACAAGCAAGCCAAGCCCAGACATGGTAAAATGGAGTGAGTTGTGCTTATTCCAGTGAGCAAAATACAAAGACTAATGTGGGAGAATCAAATGGTAAAAATTATCTTTGAGGTGGAAAATCATGTCTAAGTTACAGATTATATTTTTAGCTTGGCCCATAAGCTTCGCCGTTTTGTCATTTACAATATTTCTTTTTCGCTATTTGTATCTCAAAGAACTTAATCGTAAAAAGAGGTCTACAGAGAGCATAAAAGGTAGCGTAGTTGGCTATAGATACTATACTGATGCCATTGCTCCGATTGTAGAGTATGTCGTCAATGGTAAAGCTTTTAGAAGAAGTCTGGAGTATGAGTGGGTCACGACAGTTTCACTTCCTTGGAAGAGTTCCAAAGCCACCTCAAATCCAGACTTGTTGGCTAAAAGACTTGTTCTATACACCAATTCGTCAGTGCCATATACCGCCAAGGATTTTTTTCCATTAGGATCAACCCTGACGGTTTGGTACAATCCAGATAATCCCAAAGAATCCTATGTCGAACGTTTTTGTGGAGCTGTGAAAGTTTATAAATTTACTTATTGGACATTGGTTTTGACGCTTGTTTTCATCACGATTATTTGTTTGACTATAGCAATCTGATAAATGCTTTATATTATACATTCTGATTCTGTCTTTTTAGACAGATTTTTTTGTTTTCTTTAAGTATCAACACTATTTTCTCTTTTGCGAGAATAACACTTGGTTTCCTTTTTTAACTGCTTTATAATAGAGTCATACTGATGCCTTCTGCTGTGATAAAGAAGACAGATTTTAGGAGATGAGAAATCGTGTTTGAATGTTTAGGAGCAGCTTCTAGGCTTTATCGTACCAGTTGCTTTTACGGCTTACTATCCTGCCAGTTATTTCTTGCAGGGCAAGGATGGGCTCTTTAACATCGGTGGTTTGATTTTGATTTCTCTTGTCTTCTTTTTCATTTCCTTGAAACTATGGGACAGGGGATTGGATGCCTATGAAAGTGCTGGATCGTAAGAGGGAAAGTAAAACTAAAATCAAGAAAGGAACTTATGATGTTTACAATCGAAGAAGTCAAGGATGAAGATCAAAAAATGGCAGTTGTCGCTGAGGTTTTAAAGGATTTGCCAGAATGGTTTGGAATACCTGAAAGCACGCAAGCATACATCGAAGGAGCCAAGGAATTGCAAGTTTGGGCAGCCTATCAGGAGAGTGAGTTGACTGGATTTGTAAGCTTGTCCTATTCTAGTGAAGAGTGTGCAGAGATTGATTGTCTCGGCGTAAAAAAGGCTTATCAAGGTAGAGGAATTGGGAGTCAATTGCTTGCGACTTTAGAAAGAGAAGCAGGCAAACAAGTAGACTACCTACAGGTAAAAACAGTGGCAGAAGGTTCAAATAAAGATTATGACCGAACAAATGTCTTTTATCGAAGTGTTGGTTTTAAAAAATTAGAGATTTTTCCTCAACTATGGGATTCCCAAAATCCTTGCCAGATTTTGATAAAGAAAATCGTTTAAAACTTGCTGACAAAAAATTGAGAGTTATTTTATTCGTTCAATCGTGCTGATAGATCCTGATTTGTCCAGAGAATAGCTAGAGGCTCAGTTAAACACAGACTCTACACTAGCTGAGAAAACTAAAAAGGTCTGTCTAGATCTTTATGATTTAACCAATCGAAATAGAGATTAATTGGAAGTGCCTGAAAAAACACAAGGAATTATTGAAAGGTAAAAATGAAAAAATCAATCTTTAAAGCTAGTTTTGAGGAGAGTCTCAACCTTGAGGATGACGGGCTTGTGCAGTATCAAAACAAAGATGTTTTCTCTAGGGTGGAAGCCTACTATAAACAAGGAAAACCCACTATAAAATTACGTCTTCAAAGCATTCTTCTGACTTTGGTTGGTCCTATCTTTATCAATTTCATGATTCTAGTTTTCTCACTATCCATTCATGACTCTGATCCTAAAGATTTAACCTTGCCTGTTTCTAAATATCCGCTTTTAACAGCTGATGTTTATGTGGTTTCTTTCTTAATTTGGGTTACTATCATACTGATTGGCAAGTGTATTAAACGAGCCTATTTATTGCCTTATTGTTATCATTTTCATGTCCTAACATACCTCGTTTGGTTAATTCTTGAATTTAATCTACTAGCGATTGATGTGTCTCTGCCGACCTTAACAATTTGGTTCCTGGTCCTTATCTTTGTTTTGCTTGTGTTATCAGGATTACTGATGTTAAGACTTGAAATTGGTATCCTCAAGAATGTGATGTATGACATCAATTCCACAACCTTTCTACCTAATCGAATTGTCAAAAAACTGACGACTTTTGGATCAGGGCTTCTAGGTCTAGCAGTCATTTTGAGTATCCTGCTAAAACGTTTATCTATAACGTTTTCAACCTTGGTAGAGGGAGTAGGACTCTTAGGGATGTGGATTGCTTTCAATCTGATATTGATGGCTTTTCTGATTTTTATGGAATTTCCATGCTATCTCCATGCTTACTACAAATGGAAATATCCTGAAGAATACCGTGACTGGGAAGGAAAGTCATTGGAAGACTGGTATGGTAAGAAGTATTTGAAGAAACACAAGGAGTTGTTGAAAGCTAAAAATGAAAAAGAAATCAATCTTTAAGGCCAGTTTTGAAGAGAGTCTCAATCTCGAAGACGATGCTTCTCTTCAGTATATAAAGAAAGACTATTACGAAAAACTTGGCATAGGCTTAAACAATGGAAAGCCAAGTATTGGTTTTAGAATAAAAAGTATTCTCTACAGTATTTTGTTTGTGTTCGGATGTAACTTTCTTCTTGCCTTATTTGCCTCTTCTTTGGATGTTGCAGAGTCTAAGGATTTAACTCTGCCAGTTCACAAGCCGTCACTCTTGACCCCTGAATTATTTCTGATTTGTTGTTTTATATGGCTGTTACTTGTACTTATTGGAAAATTTGTTCGAAAACCGTTTATTCGTCCATACAGATATCGCTTTCATATGGAGACCTTTTTATTTTGGTTCTGCCTTGAGTTCAATCTCTTGGCCATAACTGTAGCCCTCCCGACCCTAACCTCAGTTGGAATCTGGTTTATTTATATTCTCTTGTTTATCATTGCCCTAATATTCCTTCGTATGGAGAAAAGAAGTTTAAGTACTTGTTTTTTCGGTGAAGAGGCGGGAGAAACTCTTGTTGATAGAATAGTAAGTTTAATCGCCACCTATGGTTCAGGAGTGCTAGGGCTTGCTGTAATCCTCAAAATAATCTTATCGCATTTGGGAGTAGTAGTCTCACAAAGTTTGACTCTATTAGGCTTGTTTTTGACATGGCTAGTCATAGATGTTGGATTCTTGGCAATGGTTATCTTCATGGAGTTGCCCTTATTTTTAGAAGGTTACTACAAATGGAAATACCCTGAAGAATACCGAGACTGGGAAGGCAAGTCAGTAGAAGACTGGTATGGTAAGAAGTATCTGAAGAAACACAAGGAGTTGTTGGAGGCTAAAAATGAAAAAGAAATCAATCTTTAAAGCCAGTTTTGAAGAGAGTTTAAATCTATTAGAAGATGAAATCTCGGGAAAGTATGCTGAGGATCTTTATCAAGATGCTTTAAAAAAAGAAGAATACAGAGGGACCTTGAAGTCGTATGTTTGGCAAATCATCTTAACACTCATTTTTGTGATAGGGCTTAATTGGTGGTTCTTAGCTGTAAATAGTTATTTCTTTTATGAACCAGATAAATCGGAATTCACATTTCCTATTTCAAAAATAAATTTCTTTCCCCCTTGGGTATTTTGGCTTTGTTTGTTCATGTGGTTTTTTCTAATTATAATTGGAAAAGGTTTTAACAAACAATTTATATTAATTTATAGAGGACAATTTCATCTATTAGTTACATACTTACTCTGGATGTTAGTCGAAGTTAATTTGTTTTTCATGACACTTACATATGAAAGTTTAGAGTTTTGGGGAATGACAATTTTTATTGGTTCTATTTTCTTATTTATCTTTCTCATGCTTCGAAATCGTCTCTTCTCATTAAGACAATTAATGTATGGAGATAATAATAATGACGCTGTTAAAAATGACTTTATTGGTAAAATTGTAAAAGCTGTTATGAAATATGGTGGGGCACTAGTTGCACTTTATATGCTTATGAAACTTTTTATGCCACGATTTGGAGAGTTTAAATCTGAGGGATTTATTTTCTTACAAATTTTAGGGATGTGGTATCTTGTCACTCTCGTAATTGTTGCCTTCGAAATCTATCTCATATTCCCCTACATGTTGCAAGGCTACTACAAATGGAAATATCCTGAGGAATACCGTGACTGGGAAGGCAAGTCAGTGGAAGAATGGTATGGGAAGAAGTATTTGAAGAAGCATAATATCAGCTGAAAGTAAAAAATCGAAATAATAAAAGAGGCATCTGAGTTTAACTTCAGATGCTTCTTTGGTAGTTATTACATTTAGAATGAATCATATTAACGATGTTGCTGATATATTTTCTATTTGATGTTTAAATCTTTTTCCATTTCCATTTTAAGATTTTTGATGAAAACTTGGTCGCCGAAGGCTTCGGCTAGTACGGTGGCTGTATGATAGAGATTGGTTGTTTTTTCTATGTTATTCTCAAATTTCTCGGAGATAGTCTGCCTAGCCTTTTGGGATTCTTAGGGATTGCTATTGTAACTATTGGTATTATTGGAAATAGCCTGTTAACAGGCTCAGATTAAGTTTGAACTAATGGTATCACCCCGTTCAGATGAACTGTCCGTATTTTGAAAGTACAATCTCACAAGAAAAAGCTTAGAAGTTATTCTTTGAGAACGCTTCTAAGCTTTTGGGGTTATGGTAATAATTATCCGAAGATTTCTTTTGCCAGTGCCTTACCTTTTGGAGTTGCGGCTAAGCCACCTTCAGCCGTTTCACGAAAGGCTGTTGGCATGGCTGATCCCACCTGATACATAGCATCAACGACTTGATCAACGGGAATAGCCGATGTGATACCTGCTAGAGCCATATCTGCAGCGACTAGGGCAAAGCTTGCACCCATGGCATTACGTTTAACACAAGGTACCTCGACCAAGCCGGCTACAGGGTCACAAATAAGTCCCAACATATTTTTTAGTACAAAGCAAATGGCTTGACTGGCTTGGAAGGGTGTGCCACCAGCAGCCATTGTAATAGCCGCCGCAGCCATAGCAGAGGCAGAGCCAACTTCGGCTTGGCAGCCCCCTTCTGCACCAGAGATAGAGGCGTTATTAGCGATAACAAGCCCGAATGCTCCAGCAGTGAAGAGGAAATCCAGTTGTTGCGACTCGCTCAATCCAAGTTTTTCGATAGCAACCGTGAGTACAGCTGGCAAACAACCTGCTGAACCAGCCGTTGGTGTCGCACAAACCAACCCCATCTTGGCATTAGATTCGTTGACTGCCATGGCATTGCGGGCAGCTCCAAGAACTGCTGAATCAGCCAAGGTCTTTCCTTTTTTGATGTAGGCGTCTAATTTGGCAGCATCACCACCGGTTAAGCCTGTCGGTGATTTTTCTGGAGATAAACCAGCCTGGACGGATTGCTTCATCACTTCAAGGTTTCGGGTCATGAGCTTTAAGATTTCAGAACGGTCACGTCCAGATAGTTCGATTTCAGTGGCAATCATGAGTTCAGCGATATTACCTTGGTAATCATGGTCAGCTTGTTGAACTAATTCTTCAATAGTGTAAAACATGGAAGCCTCCTCTTAACTGAAAAAGTTAACATTGTGTAAATGAGGAATTTTTGCAATCTCAGAGACAGCCTCATCACACTGGTGCGAGTCAATTTCGATAATCATGATGGCTTTCTCACCTGCATTTTCCCGAGTAACAGTCATATGAGCGATATTGATACCGTAGCGAGACAGAATATCAGTTACAAGAGCAATCATTCCTGGCACATCTTGGTGAACAATGATGAGTGTAGGAGTATTCATCTTCAGATTGACCGCAAAACCATTGAGCTCAGTGACTTGGATATTACCTCCACCTATGGAAACACCTGTAGCCGTAATAGTTTTTCTAGCATTTTTTAGAGTAATACGAGTGGTGTTAGGATGTGGCGCATTACTGTGTTTATTGATTTTCCAATAAATCTTAATGCCCTTCTCGTAGGCAATGTCTAAGGCGTGTGGAATGTTAGGGTCATCCGTATCCATACCCAAAATACCAGCTACAAGGGCCACATCTGTCCCATGACCCCGATAGGTTTTAGCAAAAGAATTAAAAAGTTGAAATTCAACTTCTGTGGGAGTTTCACCAAAAATGGCTGAAACAATTTTGCCAATTCGAACCGCTCCAGCAGTATGGCTAGAGGATGGACCTACCATGACAGGACCAATGATGTCAAAAACCGATTGAAATTTTAAATTTTTCATAGTACGCCTCGTTTGATAAATCTTGTATTCCCAGTATACCACGAATTGGCAAGATTAGTTCATTCACTAAAATACTCTTCAATGGAAATAAAAAGCGTATTTTAAGCTTTCTTTAAGGTTTGTTCTGTATAATGAAAAACTGTTAAGTAAGCAAACTTATTTTCATAAAGCTGAGAGGGCGGCCATATGGTCGTCTTTTTTGGGTGGAGTAATACAGAAATCTTAAAAAAATAGGTAAAAATTAATTATGCTACATAACTGAAATTATCCCACTTCCGTCATTACCGAAGTCAGGTTTCAAACACTATTAAGCATACCTATAAAATATGCTATAATTGAAGAGAAAGGAATATCGCTGAGGATTAGAAAGCAGAGAACTATCTCTGTTAGACTATTTTAGTCGAACATAGAAAGTCTTTAATCAAAATTTTTAATTTGTAATCTTTCTTAGCCGTAAAATGTATATTGGGAGGTACAAAATGACTAGTTTACCCGTTGCTTTAACCATTGCTGGTACCGATCCAAGTGGAGGAGCCGGAATTATGGCTGATTTAAAATCTTTCCAAGCTAGAGATGTTTATGGAATGGCTGTAATTACTAGCCTAGTTGCTCAAAATACAAGAGGAGTTCAGTTAATTGAGCATGTCTCTAGTGAGATGCTTAAAGCACAGTTGGAAAGTGTTTTTTCTGATATTTTACCTCAAGCTGTAAAAACTGGCATGCTTGCGACTACGGAAATCATGGAGATTGTCCAACCCTACTTAAAGAGACTTGATTGTCCCTATGTGCTTGATCCTGTGATGGTAGCTACTAGTGGGGATACTTTAATTGATACAAGCGCAAGAGACTATCTCAAAACAAATTTGCTACCTCTTGCAACGATTATTACACCCAATCTTCCTGAAGCAGAAGAAATTGTCGGCTTTTCTATCAAAAACCAAGAAGATATGCAAAAGGCTGGGCGTTTGATCCTAAAAGAATTTGGGCCTCAATCAGTTGTTATCAAAGGAGGACACCTCGAAGGTGCTGCCAAAGATTTCCTCTTCACAAAGGATGAAGAATTTGTCTGGGAAAGTCCACGAATTCAAACTTGCCATACCCATGGTACTGGTTGCACCTTTGCTGCAGTTATCACTGCTGAACTCGCAAAAGGGAAAAGCCTTTATCAAGCAGTAGATAAGGCCAAGGCTTTTATCACAAGAGCTATCCAAGATGCCCCTGAACTTGGGCATGGTTCAGGTCCTGTTAACCATACAACTTATAAAGGTTAAAAAAGAGAGTGGGACAGAAATCGGTAATTCGTTAGAATTCGATTTCGTCGTCCCACCTCCGCACAGTTGAGTAGGGCTGTAAAAGCTGATGAAATCAGCGTAGTAGAGCCCACTCAACCACTGCGTCTTGCTTGACAATCCAAAAACAATTGAGAGGCTAGGACTTTTGTCCCAGCCTCTCTTACTTAGGGGATGATTTGATCTAATTTTGTTAAAAATTCTTGGGTTCTCTTTTCAATATCTCTTGCCTGCATCAAATCACGAACTACTGCGATACCAGCAATATCTGTTCCAGAAAGTTGATGGATATTTTCACAAGTTAAACCTCCAATCGCTACTACTGGAATATTAACTGTTTGGCAGATGTCCTTTAAGGTAGAAATGAGGGTAATAGGGGCATTTTCCTTGGTTGTTGTGGGAAAAATTGCTCCTGTTCCTAAGTAATCCGCCCCAGATTCTTCTGCTTCGAGTGCTCTTTTCACTGTTTTTGCAGTTACACCTAGTATTTTTTCTGTACCCAATACTTGTCTGGCTACTGAAACTGGGAGTTCGTCATCTCCGATATGCAGTCCTGCAGCATCGACAGCTAGGCACACATCCAAACGATCATCGATAATCAAGGGAACTTGGTAGGTATCGGTAGTTTGTTTCACTTTTTTTGCAAGTTCATAATACTGATTGGTTGTGAGATGTTTTTCTCGTAGCTGGACCATGGTAACCCCTGACTGACAAGCTTGCTCAACTTTTTTAAGGAAGGTTTCAAGTGAATCTTGGTAGCGATTCGTAACCAGATACAATCTAAGCGTTTCTTTAAGCATAATAGTCTCCTTTGATTGCATCTAACCAGTTGGCCTCCTTTTTTAAGAGGGACAATTGATTAAGAATTTGAAAACGAAAGTCTTCTAGTCCCATTTCTTGGTCTATAATTTTCTCTGCAGCTATATTCAGATAAGACACTGCGAGACAAGATGCTTCGAAGGCTGTGGTCCCATCACTTAGAAAGACAGTAGCTAGAGCGCCAACAAGATCCCCTGTCCCTGTGATCCAGTCCAGTTCTAGACAACCATTGGTCAAAATTGCAACTTGACTAGCTGAAACGATGAGATCTTTAGGACCAGTAACTAAGAATGTACTTGTTGGATAGCCTTGACACCAGTCTTTCAGGACCCCCACTAAATCTGCTGTTTCTTGATCTTTCTGGCTGGCATCCACTCCAACTCCATGGTGCTTCAAACCCACTAGACTTCGAATTTCAGACATATTTCCCTTAATAATGGTTGGAGAATATTTCAAAATATCCATTGCTAAGGTTTTGCGGATAGGAGAGGCAGAGACGCCAACCACATCTAAAACCATAGGTAGCGAGGATTTAGAGGCAAAGGATGCTACCTTAAGAATCGCTCGCTCCTTGTCAACTGACAAATGCCCTAAATTCAATAAGATAGCTGCACTTTGCTTGGTAAAATCAAGGACCTCTCTGGAGTCATCTGCCATTACTGGCTTAGATCCCAGAGCCAAAATTGCATTAGCGACCATCTCACAGGAAATTTCGTTAGTGATACAATGGATTAAATGACTTTCAGATAGAGGGAAGGGATTTTGGAAGGTATGCATCAGTCAATCCTTTCTTCAAAGAAATAGCTTTGTACCTTTTTAAAGAATTTCTGGGTAATTAAAAATCGAAATGATACAAAAGCTATGGCTGTCCCGATCAAGGTGGCTCCGATAAATCGTGGTGTGTAGATAAACCAGCTAAGTTTTGCAGCTGACCCTGTGAACAATACCATAACAGGATAAGAGACAATAGAGCCGATGATTCCTGTACCGATGATTTCTCCTAAGGCAGAAAAGTAGAATTTTCTACCATATTTGTAAAAGAGTCCGGCTAGCAGAGCTCCAAAGGTAGCTCCTGTTAGGGCCAAAGGAGGAATTCCCTGTGTTGTCATACGGATCAAGGCTGTCACAGTTGCCATGACTAAAGCATAGACGGGTCCCATTATGGTCCCTGCTAAAATATTCACAACACTAGACATAGGTGCCATGCCTTCGATGCGGAAGATAGGTGTTAGGACCACATCAAGTGCAATCATCATGGATAAAACGGTTAATTTATGAATTTGTAATTGGTTGGTTTTCATTTTTCCTTATTCTCCTTTTTCTAAAGCCTGTAAAGTGCTTTTCCATGTTTGATGCTGGTAGGCCATTTCCCAAAACTGTGCTTCCATATGAACACTAATTCGGAAGGCTTCGAGCATTTTTTTCTTATCTAGCTCATCACTTTCCCTGTAGAGTTGATTGACTAGTTCAGTCTCTTCTTTTATTTGCTGTTCAAGTTCATCTGTAATATAAGTTTCAATCCACTTCTGGTAAAGGGCTTCGGGTGAAGGATTAAGATTAAGTGCCTTACCTATATCATGGTACAACCACGGGCACGGGAGCAAGCTCGCAAAAGCAATGGCTACGTTCTCTTCCTCAAATTGACGATAAATATGCGAAATATAATGGTAGCAGGTTGGAGAAATCGGCTGCTCTGCCATTTCCTTGTCATTAATCCCCAACTCCTTGAAAAACTGTTGACGGATAAATAACTCACCTTCGACTAAACTCTGAGCATTTTGTTTCAAAAGTCTCCTCATTTCTTGTTTTGAAGTTTTTTTAGCTAAGTGATCATAGGCTTTTGAAAAGGTATTTAAATAGTAAGCATCCTGAATCAAGTAATAGCGAAAAATGGATGGGTCTAAATTTCCCTTTTGTAACTCTAAAATAAAAGGGTGCTGAAAGGAAGCCTGCCAGGCCTCCCTAGATAATTCCATAGCAATATCTGTAAATTCCATAATAACTCCTTTATAAAAACAGACTGATTTGAAGGGTTAAAAAGATAAGTAGGTAGATGACTTTTGTCTGTCTGGGAATATAAAAGTTCCGATAGGACTTATCTATCATGGCATCTTCATTATATCCATGTGCTGATAAGGCTCTTAAGTATAGATGTTGCCATCTAAAGACGGTAATCAAGACCTTGCTATAAATCAAAGGAGACCAAAAATGCAATTTTTGCCCTCGTAACAAACAGGCCTCCTTTATGGATTTAATTTCTTTTTGAATTAGCGGAAAAGCATTGAAAACCACTAATAAGGCATAGGCCCAAGACCGTGACAATCCCTTTTGTGTCAAATACAAGAGTAACTCTTTTAGTGAGATGCTTGTGATAAATACAATCCCTATACAAACTGTCACAAAACCCCTAGTTCCAAGTAAAACTTCTTGGGAAACATCTCCATGTAAATGAACTGCCCAGTAGTTGGCAAAGGCTGGCAGGATAGCCAAGAAAACCATCCAAATCATCATACGAAACTTGCGATAAAAGCTCATATAGACGATGCAAAAGAAGACAACCGATAGATTGAGAATAACGGATGGAACAAAGGAGGTTTCTAAGGATAGAAGTAGTAAAAAGAGGCTTGTTACCGGAGTTTGAGTGGGGACTTTAACCATTCTATCTCACCTCCGTTTTATCTTCTATACCAAGAGATCTTAGTGGCCTTGTGATAGAAACTTCTTTAAGATATTTTAACCCTGTAGATGTCATTTCAATCCAGTAATCAACCAGTGACACAAGCGGATCTAAACGATGGGAAATAATTAAAAAGCTACGTCCTTTTTGACTATCCTCCCTTATCCACCTACAAACATAATCGCAAGCCCTATCATCTAAACCTGCAAACGGTTCATCTAATAAGACAACAGTAGCTTGACTTGTCATGATCATCAATAATTGAACCATCTTTTGTTGTCCTCCACTTAACTGATAGGGACTCTTATCTAAGGAATTCTCCAAATCAAACAATTGCAGTATTTCCTTGACTCTTTTATCGTTCTCACTATCTAGGTCATCTAACTGGAGCTCTTTTTTGAGACTGGCTCTGATAAACTGCTTATCCGCCTCTTGTACCACATACGTTATCTCATCATATAGACTTTTTTTCTTTTTTAATAGCCTATTCTTCCAACGAATCTTCCCTTTATACTTCTGAAATTGGAGAATGGAACGAAAGAGGGTTGATTTCCCAACACTATTATCCCCTAGGATACAGGAAATCCCTTCATAGAATGTAAAATCAGCAATGGAAAAGAGAGGAGAATTATTTAGGCTACAGGTCATTTGATCCATATGAAAAAGATCCTGACTATAGCCGACTTTCTTTGAAAAAACTTCTCTAGTTTCAGAGGAAGGGATTTTGAATATTTTTTTGATTTCGTCGTCTCTTAGTTCAACCATATGGTCGATATAGGCTTCATAGTCGGATAAATCATGATCACAGAGAATAATCGTTTTACCTGCTTCAACCAGTTCCTTCAAAATCCCAAGTATCTCAAGCCGACTTTTACGATCAATAGATGCAAAGGGTTCGTCTAAAAGATAGACACTAGGATTCATGGCAAAGAGTACTGCTAGGGCCGCTTTCTGTTTTTCTCCCCCTGACAATTGGTGAATCGGACGGTGGAGAATTTTTTGGCTGCTACATTTTTCCACAACTTCCTCTATTTTAGAATCAATCTCTTGAATTGGATAAGCAATATTTTCTAAGGAAAAGACCAATTCCTCAAACAAGGTCTCCATGGTAAATTGATGATGGGGGTTTTGAAATAGGATACCGACTAATTGGACACGTTCTGCTACAGAAAGTTGTCTCATATCAATTCCATCGATAAGAATCTGACCACTATATGGCACTGGACTGAGTTGGGCAATAATTTGAAAAAGGGTTGATTTACCCGAACCACTTTTCCCAACCAACAAAGTAAAAGCTTGGGACTGAAATGTAAAGTCAATCGGCTTTGTGAAAGAGGGATAGACAATCCCCTTTAATTCTACTCCCATCTATGCTTTACTCCTAGAGGAAAACCGATGGTAAAGTTTGACCGTAGTACGAACTAGAATCGCACAGAAGAAAAATACTGATGCAAATCGTACCAAAAGCAAGGATAATACGAAGGGAAGAGAAAAGGCATAGTAACCTAACTTAATGTATTCATAGACAAAGCTAAAGAGTGTAATTCCAATACTATTAGCGGTCAGTGAAAGCCAACTTTCATAACGATTCTTGGTGATAAGAAAGCCGAATTCACTTCCTAAGCCTTGAACCAAACCGGATAATAGAGCTCCTAAACCGAATTGACTACCATAAAGGACTTCAGCAAGGGCAGCTAAAACTTCTCCAATAGTTGCACTACCGATTCGTGGGATGAAAATAGCAGTAATAGGTGCAGCCATACACCAAAGACCAAATAATATTTCGTTGGCAAAAGCCTGCAATCCTAAAGGTGTCAAAATGATAGTGAGAACATCAAATAGATATCCTGAACCTATAAAAACACCACCAAAAAAGATAGACAAGAAAGCAAGTAAGATAACATCTTTTAAACGCCATTTTTTAAACATAAAAATTCCTTTTTAAGACAGTTGGGCATTTAAGAAAGATTTACCACAATACTCTACATCTAGTCTATCTGGTAAAAATTAAAAAACTCCAATTATAATCAAGAATTAGAGTTTTGCTTATAAGATTAGACAGTTTTTTTCGACACACGAAAAAAACCTTTTCACATTTCCCTTCGCCAGTATTAACTGTAGCAGGTTCAATGGGTATCATCTCAGCCTAAAGCACCCCAAATGTCTTTATTATTTTACTTGGCTTTCATTATAACAGAAAATTCTGATATTTTCAAGAGCTAGAATGACTAGGTTATGAATAGACAGTTTGTTAGGAAGCACTTTTTTAGAGATATAAAGATATCGTCACAGAAGCAGACTTGTTTATCCTTAGTCTAGAGCAATTCAAAAATATAGAGTAGGATAGGTTCTATCGTAAATAAAGTAATAATGCCTAAAATTAAACCCACCCAATCTGAATCATTTCTTTACGAAATACCTTCAGACTGAGTGGTATTTTTAGCTATTTTTCAATTTTAAAGTAAGACTGAGATTGAAGTGCTTTTAGTAACAAGAGACTAAATAGTGTTGTTAGGGTAATTTTGATGAGGTCTGGTAGTACAAATGGTAGGACTACCAATTTTAGAGTAGTTGGGATAGGAGAGTGAGTGAAAATTATAAAGCCAATGGCACCTCCGATGAAAAGGACCACTTCACCTAAAAAGTTTGCGATGAAAATTTGTATTAGGTTTTTCTTACGATTTGCAATAAGTGATGTGACTAATGCTCTTAGTGGGAAGAAAAGTAAAAATCCACCAGTTGGTCCAATAAAGGCGTGAAGACCACCATTTCCACCAGAGAAAACTGGCAGACCAATTGCTCCTAATAAAAGGTAAAGTAAAACGGAAAGAGTTGCTTCTTTAGGGCGATACAGTGTAGCAATTAAGCCGATTACTAATGTTTGTAGTGTGATAGGAATAGGTCCTAAAGCAATCTGAAATGGCGATAGAGCTACGATTAAGGCAGCACCTAGTGCAATCAAGGTTATGGAATAAGTTTTGTTCATTTATGTTAACCTCCTAGATATTTTACGTTAACTATTCTATAAAAAGTCACCTCTGATGTCAATATTTTCATCGATAATGTGGTGGTAGGCAGGTATTCACCTTGTTGTCTCAATGGTTGATCAGCTGAATATCAACGATTGTGGGATTGTGGTATAATCAAGTCAGAATGAATTCTGAAAGGATATTAGCCTTGTTATACAAATTTCTATTTTTCGACCTTGATCATACCCTTCTTGATTTTAATGGTGCTGAAGATACTGCTTTAACCTCTTTTCTTGAGGAGGCTGGAGTAGCTCCAAAAGATATTAAGACTTACAAGGATTACTATATTCCGATGAATCGTGCCATGTGGGAAGATTTGAATCATGGCTTGATTACAAAAGCTGAATTGCTTCGTACCCGTTTTTCACGTCTCTTTGCGCATTTTGGCCGAGAAGTTGATGGTGCTTATTTGGCTGAGTGTTATCAAGAGTTTCTGAGTCAACAGGGGCAGGAGTTGCCTCAGGCTCATGCCTTTATAGCTGAAGTTAAGTCACGTGGCTACAAGATTTATGCCGCAACCAATGGTGTTTCTTATATTCAACGTGGTCGTTTGCAGGCTTCAACCCTATTACCATTCTTTGATGCAGTTTTCATCTCAGATGAAGTCGGTGAACACAAACCGTCAAAAGACTTTTTTGATAAAATAGCTGCCCATATCCCTAATTTTGACCCAAAGGCAGCCCTTATGATTGGAGATAGTTTGACAGCTGATATTCAAGGTGCTAATAATGCAAGAATTGATAGCATTTGGTTTAATCCCAAAGGTTTGGCAAATGAAACACCCGCTGTTCCAACCTATCAAGTCAAAAACTACCAAGACATTTTGAACATTTTGAGCAATTAATTTTGTTTCAATATTATTGCTATTTATGGGATTAATGGATTCAAAAATCTTCATAAAATGTAGTTAGACCATTTTTGATTGTGTAATATACAAAGTTAGTTTGCAAATGACTTTGAATAATAAATTTTTTGCGAACGAAGTGATTGTAAACCGAGACTTTCCGCCGTGATATAAACGCCTATGACAATTTTTTCAGGCGTGCGGAAGTTTGAAGACCTTAGACTCGAAACTTAGTCATGGAACTTCAAAGGAGTTTGCTGACGTCCGTCATCACCTTAGGAAAGTCTCAAAAGAGAAATTTGTCTTTAATTTTAGAGAGCTTTTCAGCTCTTTTTTTGCTACAATGAGAGCATGAATGATCTGATTAAACATAAGTTGGAATTGCTCCCTGACAACCCAGGTTGCTATCTCCACAAGGACAAATTCGGCAATATTATCTATGTCGGTAAGGCTAAAAATCTAAAAAATCGTGTCCGTAGTTATTTTCGAGGAAGCCATGATACCAAGACGGAGCTATTGGTATCTGAGATTGCAGACTTTGAATTTATCGTTACCGAGTCTAATATTGAAGCCCTGCTTTTGGAAATTAACCTCATCCAAGAGAATATGCCTAAATTTAACATTCGCCTCAAGGATGACAAATCTTACCCATTTATCAAGATTACCAAGGAGCTCTATCCAAGGCTTTTGATCACCCGTCAGGTTAAGAAAGATGGTGGTCTCTACTTTGGTCCCTACCCAGATGCTGGTGCTGCCAATGAAATCAAGAAACTTTTGGATCGTATTTTCCCCTTTAAGAAATGTAAAAATCCTGCCAATAAGGTCTGTTTCTATTACCATATTGGACAATGTAATGCCCACACCATCTGTCACACTACCAGGGACTATTGGCAAGGTTTGGTTGAGGATGTCAAGAATTTCCTAAATGGGCACGACAACAAAATCGTTAACCAGCTCAAGGTCAAGATGAAGGACATGTCTGACCAGATGGAGTTTGAACGGGCAGCCGAGTATCGGGATTTGATTGAGGCAGTATCGACGCTTAGGACCAAGCAAAGGGTTATTCGTCAGGATATGCAGGATCGTGATATCTTCGGTTACTACGTGGACAAGGGGTGGATGTGTGTTCAGGTTTTCTTTGTCCGTCAGGGAAAACTCATTCAGCGTGATGTCAATATGTTCCCCTATTATAATGAAGCCGAAGAGGATTTTCTGACCTATATGGGGCAGTTTTATCTGGATAGTCGTCATCTCAAGCCTAAGGAGATTTTCATTCCAGGGGACATTGATCAGGAGTCTGTCGAAGCTCTGGTTGGAGATGGAGTTAAGGTCTTCAAGCCTCAACGTGGAGAAAAGAAGCAGTTGGTTAATCTGGCGACTAAAAATGCTCGTGTCAGTCTGACTCAAAAATTTGATCTCCTCGAAAAAGACTTGGCTAAGACTCAAGGAGCCATTGAAAATCTAGGCAAACTCATGGGCATTCCGACACCGGTCCGTATCGAGTCCTTTGATAACTCTAACATCATGGGAACAAGCCCGGTATCTGCCATGGTTGTCTTTGAAAATGGCAAACCCAATAAAAAAGAGTATCGCAAATACAAGATTAAGACGGTTGAAGGGCCTGATGATTATGCTAGTATGCGTGAGGTTATTCGTCGTCGCTATAGTCGTGTCAAACGTGACGGTTTAACGCCACCAGACCTCATTATCATGGATGGTGGCCAAGGTCAGGTCAATGTCGCCAAGGATGTGCTTCGTAAGGAACTCAATCTCTCTATTCCAGTTGCGGGTCTTCAGAAAAATGACAAGCACCAAACCAACGAATTGCTCTTTGGAGATCCCTTACAAGTTATTGATTTGCCACGTCAATCCGAGGAATTTTTCCTCCTTCACCGCATTCAGGATGAAGTCCACCGATTTGCCATCACCTTCCACCGCCAAGTTCGTAGTAAGAATAGCTTTAGCTCTAAACTCGATGGGGTTGACGGTCTTGGGCCTAAACGTAAACAAAAACTTCTCAAACACTTCAAGTCTATGACATCTATCCAAAAAGCTACTGTCGAGGATATCCATGCCCTTGGCATTCCAGAAAAAGTAGCACAGGCACTGTTAGATAAATTGAATGATGATAACAATTAAAGAAACTTAATGAATTAAGCTCATTTTTTGTTATAATAAGAATAATTAAAAAAGAAAGGAGTCATGCTATCAAGAACGAAGCTAAAATTGAACGTCTTCTAGATAAAGGACGCCGAGGCCTTCTTCGTGGTATCTTTAGTCGTGCCACGATTATCCTCTTAATCATCTTGCTACAGCTTGTTGTTGTAACCATGTCTTACTTGTGGTTGCACCAATACAGGGTCCATCTTCAGGTAACAGAGGTGATCCTTCGTATCCTAGCCATTATCTATCTCTTTCAAAGTGATATGGAGTCGACGGCTGTTAATACATGGCTCCTGATAGTCTTGCCTTTTCCTATTATCGGAACCCTTCTTTTGGCCTATACGAAACTTGATTTGGGCTATAGAGGGATGAAGGGGGCTATTCAGAGCAATATTGACCGTAGTTCTGGTATTTTAAAACAGGATGAGCAGGCTCTTGAAGAACTTAAACAGCGTCACACCAGCAACTATAATCTGGTTCAATATCTTGAAAATGTGAATGGGCATTTTCCGGTCTATCGTCACACGAAGACCACCTATTTTCCAAGTGGTGAAGCCAAGTTCGAGGAAATGAAAAAGCAGCTCTTAAAAGCTGAGAAGTACATTTTCTTAGAATATTTCATCATTGACGAGGGTGATATGTGGGGCGAAATCCTAGCTATCTTGAAACAAAAGGTTCAAGAAGGGGTGGAAGTGCGTGTCATGTATGACGGCATGATTGAATTTTCAACCTTGAGTTTCGACTATAAGAAACGTTTGGAAAAAATTGGGATTCAATCTCGTGTTTTTGCGTCGGTTACCCCTTTTCTGTCAACCTATTACAATTACCGTGACCACAGGAAAATCTTGCTGATTGATGGTAAGGTCGCCTTCACAGGTGGCGTTAATCTTGCTGACGAGTACATTAACAAGATTAAGCGTTTTGGTTATTGGAAAGACACTGCACTTATGGTGGAGGGTCCAGCAGTTGATACTTTCTTAGTCCTCTTTCTGCAGATGTGGACCTATTCTAACGAAAGGTTAGATGTGACGCCCTATATGGTTGAACATGAGGCCTTTGATACCCCTGGCTTTGTTGTTCCTTATGGAGATATTCCATTGGACAAGGATAAGGTTGGTGAGAATGTCTATATTGACATTCTTAACCATGCGCGTGATTTTGTTCATATCATGACACCTTATCTCATTTTGGATGGTGAATTACTCCATGCTTTGAAGTTTGCGGCAGAGCGGGGCGTAGATGTCAGTATCATCATGCCTGGTATTCCTGATAAAAGTACAGTCTACTACTTGGCTAAGACCTACTACCCAACACTTTTGGAATCTGGTGTTAAAATTTATGAGTACACCCCAGGATTTGTTCATGCCAAGGTCTTTGTCAGTGACAATAGTAGGGCAACCGTTGGAACCATTAATTTGGATTATCGTAGCCTTTATCACCACTTTGAGTGTGCGACCTATCTCTATAGGACTGATTCAGTTCTAGCGATTGAAGAAGATTTCCAAGCAACAAAAGCCAAGTGTCACCAAGTGACTGTCGCTGATGTCGAAAATCTTCCTTTCTATCAGAAGGCATTGGGCTTACTGGCAAAATTGGTCGCACCATTGATGTAGTGACATAGCTTGTTAAAAGAGGGTTGAACCCCTTTTTTTGATAGGTTACAATAAAGGTAATCAAGTCAGAGGAGAAAATGATGTTAACCATTCGTCCAGTCAAGCTGTCAGATGCGAAGGCAATTCAGTCTATCTATGCCCCCTATGTTGAAAAGACAGCGATTACCTTTGAATATGAGGTTCCCAGTGTTCAAGAATTTGAGAATCGTATCAATAAAACCCTTGAAACTTACCCTTATCTGGTCGCTGAAGAGAATGGGCAAGTTCTGGGATATGCCTATGCTTCAACCTACTATGCCCGGACAGCTTATAATTGGACAACTGAATTGTCCATCTATTTGCACGAAGATGCCCGTGGTCGAGGTTTGGGAAGCCAACTTTACGATGCCCTTGAAAAAGAGTTGAAAAAGCGTGGTTTTCTGCGTTTCTTAGCCTGTATAGCTGTTCCAAATGAGGCTAGTATTGCCATGCATGAAAAACGTGGTTATGTCCAAGTTGCTCATTTTCCAAAAGTGGGCTACAAGTTTGAGCAATGGCATGATATTGTCTGGATGCAAAAGACCTTAGATGGTCCTGTTAGGAAAATAGAAAAATGAGCTATTAGCTATCAATAATACTGGTTAATTGCTCATGCCTTTTACCTATGTTAGAATGTCACTAAGACTAAATAAATTGCTGAAAGAGGTCGGAATACAAAGCCGATTTTTTTCATTCTAAAGGAGCCTGTATGTCCCAAGAAATAAGTGCCCGGCTATTGCCTCAGAAGCCGTCTAAATGGGCTAAAATTCTACTTAATCGTAAGGTACCCATTTTCCTGTTTTTCTTACTGGAATTGGCCTTTCTTGTCTTTTCATATATTAGCCTACAAGAGCATTTTCCATCTATTATCTTATGGGAACACTTATTGAGTGTTTTTACCTTTTTTTATTTGCTCAATCGTTCCATGGACTCCCGTTCCAAACTTTCTTGGTTGATCATCATTGCCCTCTTTCCCATTTTTGGGACAGCTTTGCTCTATTTTTCGCTCGCTGATTTTGGTGTTAGACGTTTGAAAAAGCGTCTTGTGGAAGCAACAGTTCAGGCTTCAGACTATTTGGCTACTGAGCTAGAGGTTGAGGACTATCTTTCTCATAGCGATAGGCAGCTGCAAAGACTGGCTTATTTTCTGGAGCATAGTCCTGCTCATTTTCCAATTTATAGAGATACTGAAGTGACTTATTTCCCACTTGGAGATGATATGCTTCCAGCCTTGTTGGAGGATCTGAAAAAGGCAGAGCGTTATATCTTTATGGAATATTTCATCATTGATGAAGGAGTCATGTGGGGAGAGATTTTAGCCATCTTGGAGGAAAAGGCTAAGGAAGGCCTGGACGTTCGTGTCATGTTTGATGGGATGAATGAGATGACCACCTTGTCCTACGATTATATCAAGCGACTGCACAAGGTTGGCATTAAAGCTCAGACCTTCTCACCAGTCAAGCCCATCCTATCAACCTATTACAATTACCGAGACCACCGAAAAATCACAGTGATTGATGGTCAGGTCGCTTATACTGGTGGCGTTAATATTGCTGATGAATATGTCAATAAACGTCAACGTTTTGGACATTGGAAGGACACAGCCCTTCGCCTAGATGGTTCAGCTGTTCAAACGCTAAAAGTTCTCTTTTTGACCATGTGGACGGTGACTGGAGTAGAAGACAAGACAGATATGGAGCACTATCTACAAGAAAAACCTCAAAAAAGCAAGAGTCAGGGTTTGGTTCTCCCTTATGCCAATTCACCTTTGACCTACCACAAGGTTGCAGAAAATGTTTACCTCCATCTTCTCAATACATCCACTGATTACGTTTATATTATGACACCTTACCTGATTTTGGATGACGAACTCGTCAGAGCCATGACCTTTGCGGCTAGACGAGGTGTAGATGTACGTATCATTATGCCGGGGATTCCTGATAAGCAGTATGCCTTTGATATTGCGACGACTTACTTTAAACCCTTGTTAGATGCTGGCGTTCGCATTTTCCGATATACACCAGGCTTTGTTCACGCTAAAATTTATGTTTCGGATGCCAAACAGGCTGTGGTTGGGACCATTAACACAGACTACCGTAGCCTCTATCAAAATTTTGAAAATGGGGTTTATCTCTATAAAAATCTAGAAGTGCTTAAGATTGAACAATATTTTGAAGTAACCCAGGCACTCTCAGATGAAGTAACTTTGGAAAGTTTGTCTAAAATGCCTGTGTCTCATCGTCTGGGAGGCTACCTCTTTTCTCTGATAGGACCTTTAATGTAATTTTACGGATTTCCCCGATTTTTCTTCTGTGGTATAATAAGGCCATAAGATGAATAAGGGGATTTTTTAATGAAAAAAGTAATGGTTTTCTTAGGTGTGACCTTGGTGTCAGGCCTAATTTTGACAACAGCACAAGAAGTTAAAGCTCAAGAAACGTCCGGGAATATCGTTTCTCTACGAAGCAGACGAGGTGGCTCTCGTTCTTCAAACAGGGGTAGCAGAAGCGGATCCAAATCAGGCTTTGGTTCTAGCAAAGGACATCATTCTGATAGTGATTCAGGAAAAGGCTTTAAGTCTGATAGTGGGGCCAGTAAGAGCTACAAGTCAAGTAGTGGCCATGATAATTACGCTAGTTCTAGTAGATCGCATAGTTCGGGTGCGGACAGTAATACTAGCTCTAAATCAGATAGCAGTCAGAGCCATTCAGAAAGCCAGTCTTCTTCTGGTAACAGTTCTAGCAAGTCAAAATCGGATACAACTTCAGGCTACAAAAAGCCTCAGATGTCATCTCCTGAGCTAAATGACTCTGAACGCTCTAACTTTCAATCGGGTGCGAAAGTAAGTGATGATGAGACACTCAAAAAGTATTCAAAGCAAAACGATGATTTTTCGGATGAACAGGCCAAAAGTATTTTTGACAATAATGACGACTATCAAACCCGTGACCGTTATTACCGACAAGATGTCATCCGTAATCCTTGGTTCTGGATGTATATGAGTCGACGCTCTTATCATCGCTATGGAAATTCATACCATTCAAAAGTCAATAATAACGCTTATACCAAGGGCTATCAGGATGGCTTTGCGGATGCTGAAAAAGGCATCGATAATTATGATTCATATTCAAAGGAATCAACTCTTCTTGGTAAGTTCACAACAACTTCAGAGAAAACAGCATACCTCCGTGGCTACAAAGATGGTCATGATGATGGCAAATAAGGCAGATGGTTAAGATACGATACCTTAATGGAATTCATGGCTTGACTCTGTCGCCTATTATGTTAAAATAAAAACATGCGATGAGTCGATTGGCTCTTAGGAGCCTTTTGCGCTGAGGAGGTCTACATTAGATTGTAACGCAGGAGCGGACCTTGAGTAGTTGTGTGAACCTGCTACTCTCATCGAAAGATGCCTCTTATCCCTTGCCGTTTGGTAGGGGATTTTTCTTTATTCTTGGATTTTTTACCCTTTTCAACTGGACTTAAACGTAGTATAATAGATTCACTAAACTAAATTGATAGAAAATTCCGAAAGAGGTTTAACTATGGGATACACAGTTGCTGTTGTCGGTGCTACAGGTGCCGTAGGTGCTCAAATGATCAAAATGTTGGAAGAATCAACACTTCCAATTGATAAGGTTCGCTACCTTGCGTCTGCACGTTCTGCAGGAAAAGTTTTGCAGTTTAAAGGTCAAGATGTGACTATTGAGGAAACGACTGAAGACGTGTTTGAAGGCGTTGATATTGCCCTCTTCTCAGCTGGTGGGTCAACCTCTGCCAAATATGCACCTTACGCTGTTAAAGCAGGTGCAGTAGTTGTTGATAACACATCTTACTTCCGTCAAAATCCAGACGTACCATTGGTTGTGCCTGAAGTCAATGCACATGCGCTTGATGCCCACAACGGTATTATCGCCTGCCCTAACTGTTCAACCATTCAAATGATGGTTGCCCTTGAACCAGTTCGTCAAAAATGGGGCTTGGACCGTGTCATCGTGTCAACTTATCAAGCTGTTTCAGGTGCAGGTATGGGAGCTATTCTTGAAACCCAACGTGAGTTGAAAGAAGTATTGAATGATGGTGTTAATCCACGTGATGTTAAAGCCAACATCTTGCCATGTGGTGGCGATAAGAAACACTACCCAATCGCCTTCAACGCCTTGGCTCAAATTGACGTCTTCACTGAAAATGACTATACTTATGAAGAAATGAAGATGACAAACGAAACTAAGAAAATCATGGAAGACGACAGCATTGCTGTATCAGCAACATGTGTGCGTATTCCAGTCTTGTCAGCTCACTCAGAGTCAGTCTATATTGAAACAAAAGAAGTGGCACCAATTGACGAAGTGAAAGCTGCAATTGCAGCTTTCCCAGGTGCAGTCCTTGAAGATGACGTTGCTAACCAAGTCTACCCACAAGCCGTTAACGCTGTAGGTTCACGCGATACTTTTGTTGGACGTATCCGTAAAGATTTGGATGCTGAAAAAGGTATCCACATGTGGGTTGTTTCAGATAACCTCCTTAAAGGTGCTGCTTGGAACTCAGTCCAAATCGCAGAAACCCTTCACGAACGTGGTTTGGTTCACCCAACATCAGAATTGAAATTTGAATTGAAATAGGGAGTAAAACAGAAATCAGTAACTCGAAGAGTTTGATTTCGTAGTTTTACCCCCGCACAGTTGATTAGGAAGTAGGAATGTTGCAAACATGAGTAGTTCCAATCAACCACTGCGTTATGATTCAGAAATCAGTAACTCGAAGAGTTTGATTTCTCCTTCGCTTTTATGATTTAAGGCTCAGGCTATAAAAGTCCACAGGACTTTTATACTCCCCCCGCACAGTTGATTAGGAAGTACGACTGTTGCAAACATGAAAGGAAGAACTTACTTAGTAAGTCTTATCTGCCACCTCAAAGCATTGCTTTGAGCAATCAACCACTGCGCCATGATTCAGAAATCAGTAAGGATTTCGTGTTGTATTTAAATACTATTTTTGAATCAATTTCAATCAAACAGAGAGCCCTGTCTCTCTGTTTTTTTGTGAATTGCCATAAATTGGAAACAATGCCACATCATGTTTTCAGAAAATTGTTAACTTAGCTGTCTGTCTGGTCAAAATTATGGTAAAATGGAATGGATTAGAAAACGGTTGAAGGAGAATATTATGTCAATTGATCAATTAAGAGATGTTAGACTGATCACAGCACTCATTACACCTTTCCACGAAGATGGCTCTATCAATTACGATGCTCTTCCAGGCTTGATTGAGCACCTTTTGGCTCACCATACGGAAGCCCTTCTATTGGCAGGAACAACGGCTGAAAGTCCAACACTCACTCACGACGAAGAGTTGGAACTCTTTGCAGAGGTTCAAAAAATTGTCAATGGTCGTGTACCACTAATTGCTGGTGTCGGGACCAATGATACACGTGACTCCATTGAGTTTGCTAAAGAAGTTGCTAAATTTGGTGGTTTCGCAGCAGGTTTGGCTATCGTGCCTTACTACAACAAGCCATCACAAGAGGGAATGTACCAACATTTCAAAGCGATTGCGGATGCTTCTGAATTGCCAATTATCATCTACAACATCCCTGGTCGTGTTGTTGTCGAAATGGCTCCAGATACTATGCTTCGTTTAGCTGAACATCCAAATATTATCGGTGTCAAAGAATGTACTAGCCTTGCCAATATGGCCTACCTTATCGAACATAAACCGAAAGACTTCTTGGTTTATACCGGTGAAGATGGTGATGCCTTCCATGCGATGAACCTTGGTGCTAATGGAGTTATCTCAGTAGCTTCTCATACAAATGGTGATGAAATGCATGCCATGCTCGAGGCTATTGAAAATAACGATATCAAGACTGCTGCAGCCATCCAACGCAAATTCATTCCGAAAGTTAATGCTCTCTTCTCAGTATCAAGTCCTGCTCCTGTCAAAGCAGTTCTCAACCATCTTGGTTTCGAAGTTGGTCCACTTCGTTTACCATTGGTAGCATGTACTCCTGAAGAAACTAAGCGTATTATCAAGGTTGTCCTTGAGGAAGATATTGAAACAACACGTAAAACGGTTACAGGTGTTGTTCGTCCAGACTATTAAGAAAGTGGAGTTGAGTATCGTGCTCAGCTCTTTTAGTTTAGTGGGACCAAGCAAACAAAATCAGTAGATATGTCTCCTAAAAGCAGTTTTCCATCGTGAAAATCTGCTTTTTTTTGATATAATCATAATTAGTATGCTTTAAAAAGAAAGGATGTCCTATGAATCAACTTGAACAAAAACTTGAGCAGGATTTTGGTATTGTTTTTAGCCAAAAAGACCTCTTAGAAACGGCATTTACCCACACCTCATATGCCAATGAGCACCGCCTCCTAAACATTTCACATAATGAACGTTTGGAATTTTTAGGAGACGCGGCTCTGCAATTAGTCATTTCCGTTTACCTTTACAATCGCTACCCTAATAAGCCAGAAGGGGAGATGTCTAAGATGCGTAGTACCATTGTTCGTGAAGAGAGTCTGGCTGGCTTTACGAAAGCTTGTGGCTTTGAGCAGTTTATTCGTCTCGGTAAGGGTGAGGAAAAATCTGGTGGTCGTGAACGTGCCACTATTCTCGGTGACCTTTGGGAGGCCTTCCTCGGTGCCCTTTATTTGGACCAAGGATTATCTGCTGTTGAAAAATTCTTGAATAAAGTGATGATTCCTAAAGTCGAAGAAGGCAACTTTGACCGAGTAACGGATTACAAGACGGAACTCCAGGAACGTCTTCAAGTCAATGGTACGGTTGATATTACCTATACCGTTATTGAAGAATCTGGGCCTGCTCATGCTAAGGAATTTACCATGCAGGTAGCTGTTGATGGTAAAGAACTCAGTACAGGTCTCGGAAAATCGAAGAAATTAGCTGAACAGGCGGCTGCCAAGGCTGCCCTTGAACAACTAGGAAATTAAGCATGTATTTGAAATCAATTGAAATGCAGGGCTTTAAATCCTTTGCTGACAAGACGCAGGTCGTCTTTGACAAGGGAGTAACAGCCGTTGTAGGTCCAAATGGATCAGGAAAATCAAATATTACAGAGAGCTTGCGTTGGGCTTTGGGAGAATCCTCTGCCAAGAGTTTGCGTGGTGGCAAGATGCCTGACGTTATTTTTGCTGGTACAGAAGTTCGTAAGGCCCTCAACTATGCCGAGGTAGCAGTTACACTTGATAACAGTGATGGCTTTATCGCTGATGCTGGTGAATCTATTCGTGTGGAGCGTCATATTTATCGAAATGGTGACAATGATTACTTGATTGACGGTCGTAAGGTTCGTCTGCGTGATATTCATGACCTTTTCATGGATACTGGTCTTGGACGTGATTCTTTTTCCATTATTTCTCAAGGTCGGGTTGAGGCTATTTTCAATGCCAAGCCAGAGGAACGCCGTGCTATTTTCGAAGAGGCCGCTGGTGTTCTCAAATATAAGACACGTAAGAAAGAGACTGAAAGTAAGCTCAATCAAACTCAGGGTAATCTTGATCGTTTGGAAGACATTATCTTTGAGCTGGTTGGTCAGGTTAAGCCACTTGAAAAACAAGCAGCGACAGCTAAACGTTACTTGGAATTAGATAAAGAGCGTAAACAGACTCAACTTAATCTTTTGGTACACGATATTGAAGTTGGCAAATCAGACTTAACCAAAGCGCAAAAAGACTTGGCAGAAGTCAAAGAAAAATTAGCCAGCTATTATGAAGAACGGCATCGTTTAGAGACTGAGAACCAAGAGCTTAAGCAAAAACGCCATCAAATTTCAGATCAAATTTCCTCTGACCAACAAACCTTAGTGGATGTCACACGTCTCATTAGCGACTTTGAGCGTCAAATTGATCTTTATACTATGGAAAGTCAGCAGCGTTCTGAGAAGAAGGAAGAGACTGAAGCTCGCCTTAGTGAGTTAGAAAGTTTAAAAGAAGAGGCAGAAACTTCTCTTGATAGCGTCAACAAACGTCAAATTGAATTAACTCGTGAGCTGGAAACCATTGCCCAAGATTTGACTACTATTCAAACGGAGTTAGAGCAATTTTCGGAAGATCCAGATACGCTTATTGAACGTTTGCGTGAGGACTATGTTAGTCTTATGCAGGAGGAGGCCAAAGTTTCCAATAGTTTGACTCAGGTGAATCATGACATGGACAGCCAGTCCCAAGCACTGGAGGCTCAAGCTGAAGAATATAAGCAGTCTCAAGCTGATTTGCTTTCCGCTCAGGAAGTTGCCAGCGAGGCCCAAAAAGCTTATCAAGCAGCTCAAGCAAGTCTTCAAGGCCTCTTAGCTACCTACAAAGAAAAGGCTCAGTCTTATCAAGCTATCGATAAGGATTACCAAGAGGCCCAAAAGAAAATGTTTGACCTCATGGATTATCTTAAAAGCAAAGATGCTCGTCGTCAAAGTTTGGAGTCAATCCAGAAGAATCACAGTCATTTCTATGCGGGGGTTAAGGCTGTCCTTCAGAATGCCCAATCGATTCAAGGGATTATTGGAGCTGTTAGTGAACACCTGACCTTTGATACTAACTATCAAACGGCGCTTGAAATAGCCCTAGGTGCGAGTGGCCAAAATATTATTGTCGAGGATGAAGCTGCTGCTAAGCGTTCAATTGACTATTTAAAACGCAATCGTCAGGGGCGTGCAACCTTCTTGCCTTTAACGACCATTAAACCACGTCAACTTAATGGACAGTTTGTTCAAAGTCTTGCGAGTGCACCTGGCTTTATTGGAATGGCTTCCGATTTGGTAACTTATGAAGAACGCTTGTCCAATATTTTCCAAAATCTCTTGGGAGTAACGGCCATCTTTGATACCATTGACAATGCCAACAAGGCTGCTCGAGTTGTACGTTTCCAAGTGCGCATGGTGACACTTGACGGCTCTGAAATCCGGCCTGGTGGTGCTTTTGCTGGTGGTGCCAATAAACAAAATAACAATCTCTTTATCAAGCCAGAACTGGATGCATTGACTGCTGAAATCAGTCAGATTAAGGCTCAATTAAGCGACAGTGAAGCCAAAGTTGAAGACCTTAAGACCAAACGTAAGGGGCTCCAAAAAGAGTTAGAGAATCTCAAGTCAGATGGAGAAAACGCTCGTCTAGAGGAGCAAAAACTGGATTTGGAGCATCAACAAGCTTTGACAGAAGTTGAGAAAAGTCAAGCATTAGTGGACAGTTTCAAACAGGCTGCTCAGGGCTCTGAAGACTTGAATCTTCAAGATAAGGCCGAGCGTCTGAAAGCAGAGTTAACTCAAATGCAATCAAAACGTGAGGCAATCAACGACCGAATTGAGGCTATCAAGGAAGATAAGGATGCGCTTGGCCAACAAAAACAAGGTCTCTTAGACAAGCAATCTGAACTTCAGCTAAAGGAACGGGACTTACAAGCAGAATTGCGCTTTGCCAAGACGGAAACAAATCGTCTTCAAGCCGATTTGTCTGAGTTAGTTAAGGAATCAGATAGTCTCTTAGCTCTCCTCGATAACCAGGTTGACCAGGATCAATCTGACCGCATACCACATCTGAAAGCTCAGCGTGATGAAGCTGTCCAACGTAAGGCTGATTTGGAGCAGGCCCTTGTGCGTGCCAAGATTCAAGTGCAAGACTATGAAGGTCAGTTGGAAGACTTGGAGGAACGCTTGGCTAAAGCGGGTAATCGCAATGAGGATTTGATTCGTCAACAGACTCGCTTGGAGGAAGGAGAGCGTCAGATTAGTCAATCACTTCGTAAATTTGCGACTCAGTTGGCTGAAGATTATCAGATGACGCTTGAAGTGGCTAAGGGGCAAACGCAAGCTCTTGAAAATGTGGAACAGGTTCGTCAGAACTTACAAGGGCTTGAACGTTCTATTAAGGCTTTGGGGCCAGTCAATCTAGATGCTATTGACCAGTTTGAAGAAGTCAAGCAACGTTTGGACTTCTTGAACGGTCAGAAAGATGATTTGCTTGAAGCCAAGAGTCTCCTGCTTAGTACCATTAATGACATGGATGGAGAAGTGAAATCACGCTTTAAAGCGACCTTTGAGGCTATCCGTGAGAGCTATAAACAGACTTTTACTCAGATGTTTGGAGGCGGTTCGGCCGATTTGATTTTGACTTCTGACAACCTTCTGGAAGCTGGTGTAGAGATTTCTGTTCAACCTCCAGGTAAGAAAATTCAATCGCTTAACCTTATGTCAGGGGGGGAGAAGGCCTTGTCCGCTCTAGCATTACTCTTTGCCATCATTCGTGTTAAGACGATTCCATTTGTTATCTTGGATGAAGTAGAAGCAGCCCTTGATGAAGCCAATGTAAAACGTTTCGGTGACTATCTCAATCGCTTTGATAAATCCAGTCAGTTTATCGTGGTTACTCACCGTAAGGGGACTATGTCTGCGGCTGATTCAATTTATGGGGTGACTATGCAGGAATCTGGGGTTTCAAAAATCGTTTCCGTCAAATTGAAAGATCTTGATTTAGACTAAAAATAGATTATATTTTCATGAAAGGTAGTTGATAGTTTTATCACTATCTTTTTTTACAGTCTCAAAAAATTTGCTTAGACTATCATAAAAAAATTAGGTTGGCGCTTTCAAAATAACGCAATCGATTGCGCAAAATAGCATCTCTTAGCCTATGATTAGGATTACAGGATTTATGAGAAAAAGGTCGACTTGTCTTTTTTCTGGGCCATGTTACAATAATAACGGGAATGTCATATGGGGATATGGTGTTTTTCAAAGTTAGTTATAGTGTATGTGTTAAGATTTGAGTTTTCTGGACACATTTTAGGCTTCGAGTAAACAAGTCTAAGAAGTCTTCTTTCGAGCAAAAAATCCAGGCTGGGAAACCTGGATTTTTTCTTTGTCCTTTTGAGTTTATTGGTCATCTTTATCAGTTTGAGATTTGGCTTGTTTGATACGAGCATTTACCCAGCCCTGCATGATAGCCCCAAAAAGGATAGCATCAAAAATGCCTGATAGCATATTACGGATTGAGAATAATTCTGTAAAATAGTCTTTATGATCGACTAAAAATTGAACTAGGGGCATGCCTAAGAACATGCTAATCCCAAAGTATAAACCTGACTTCAGACCCACATGTTTAAGTTGCTTTTGTTCTTTTTCAGTCAGTTCTTCCTCGTCAATGGCGTTTACAGCACTCATCTTAAACTTATAAGTAAGGATGCTACCAACTACCCAAATGATAATCAGAAGTAGGATAGGATAAACACGGGCCACAAGTTCAGGGTACTTAAAGCTTAGAAGAAAGGCAATACAATTACCAAACAATAGAGTGAAAAAAAGAACTATGAAAGCCTTGTTCCCCATTCGATCGACCTGTTGGCGCTTTTGTTCATCTAAAGGACCTGTGATACCGTAAAAACGTTTGATAAGTTTGTCAGTGAAAGTTTCTTTAACCATGATTTACCTCTTTCTATCTTATATCTCTATTCGCAATTTCCATCCCAAAAGAGACTGTTAAGATCCGTATCTAGTGCTTTAGCTAGATTAAGACAGAGCTCTAGTGTTGGGTTATATTTGTTATTTTCAATCATATTAATGGTCTGTCGGGAAACACCAATAGATTTTGCGAGTTCTAATTGCGAAAGCCCCATATTCTTTCTAAATTTCCTGACATGATTCATAATGGGCCTCCTTCTGAAAGACGAGCTAATGTGTTACTGTAAGTAGCAGTTAAATATGTCAACTTTATCTGACATAATTGTAGCAAGTTCCTATGGATATGTCAATTATCTTAGACATAATTTTAATTTGGTATTAACTAAAGGATTCTTTGTCAGCTCTTGAAAGCTTTTTGCTTTTTTGGTAAAATAAATGGTAATTGAATAGAAGTCGTAGAGACTAGTAACCTTATGGAAATTGTCAGGGATTGGGGGCCACGGACTGGAAGCCCCCTCAAGGGAAGTTTGGTGAATTCACTCATGAAAACAACGACTGACGAATCAAGGTCTGGGTAACCGGATAAAAAACGGATGGTACCGCGTGTCAACGCTCCGGGTTGGAGTTTGGCACGTGGTTTTTTGTTTGCGATTCGAAATTGTTATTTAAGAAAGGAATCTCATGGATTTACAAACACAATTGCAAGAGTTGAAAACCTCAACGCAAGCTAAATTGGCTAAAATGCGTGGAGAACACTCTAAAGAATTACAAGAATTGCGTGTGGCAGTTTTAGGTAAAAAAGGGTCTTTGACGGATCTCTTGAAGGGCCTTAAAGACCTTCCAAATGAAGAACGTCCTAAAGTTGGTAAGATGGTCAACGAAGTACGTGACGTTTTGACTGAAGCTTTTGACGAAGCCGCTAAAATTGTTGAAGCCGCTAAAATTCAAGCACAGCTTGACTCTGAAAGTCTTGATGTTACCCTTCCAGGACGCCAAGTCAAACTTGGTAACCGTCATATTCTTAGTCAAACAGCTGAAGAAATTGAAGACATTTTCTTGGGTATGGGCTTCCAAGTCGTTGACGGTTTTGAAGTGGAAACAGATTACTACAACTTTGAACGCATGAACTTGCCTAAAGATCACCCAGCGCGTGATATGCAAGATACCTTCTATATTACGGAAGAAATTTTGATGAGAACTCACACAAGTCCTGTACAAGCTCGTACGCTTGATAAACATGATTTTTCTAAGGGTCCGCTTAAAATGATTTCACCAGGACGTGTTTTCCGTCGTGATACAGATGATGCGACTCACAGTCACCAGTTCCACCAAATCGAAGGATTAGTCGTTGGTAAAAATATTTCAATGGGTGACCTTAAGGGAACACTTGAAATGATTATCCAAAAAATGTTTGGTGCAGAGCGTCAAATCCGTCTGCGTCCTTCTTATTTCCCATTCACTGAACCTTCAGTTGAGGTTGACGTGTCATGCTTCAAGTGTGGTGGTAAAGGATGTAACGTATGTAAGAAGACAGGTTGGATTGAGATCCTTGGTGCTGGTATGGTTCACCCACAAGTGCTTGAGATGTCAGGTGTTGATTCTGAAGAATACTCAGGTTTCGCTTTCGGTCTTGGTCAAGAACGTATTGCCATGCTCCGTTATGGAATTAACGATATTCGTGGTTTCTACCAAGGAGACGTTCGTTTCTCAGAACAGTTTAAATAAGGTTTAGGAGGTTGTCATGACAGTTGCCATTCGTAAGGTTCTTCCAGAAGAAGTAGAAGAATTAAAAGTTATCTCGGAAGATACTTTTAGGGAGACATTTGCTCATGATAATACAGAGTCCCAGTTGCAAGCTTACTTTGATACTGCGCTGTCTGAGGAAGTTCTCCTCGATGAAATCACTCACGAAGAATCACGTTATTTTTTCATTCTGGTTGATGGTGAAAAGGCAGGTTTTCTAAAAACCAATGTAGGGTCTGCACAAACAGAGCAGCATTTGGACAATGCCTTTCAAATTCAACGAATTTATATCAGTCAGGCCTTCCAAGGCATGGGCTTGGGTAAGCAACTCTTTGAATTTGCATTACAGGAAGCTCGTGATTTAGGTTGTGATTGGGCCTGGTTGGGTGTTTGGGAAAGGAATTTTAAAACACAGATATTTTACGATAAATATGGCTTCGAAAAATTCGCAGAACACGATTTACCAGTTGGTGACGGTAAAGTAGACCGTGACTGGTTGCTTAAATTAAAACTATAAACCGATTATTAAGTTGATAGAGAGGAGTTTATAAGGCGATTAAACGTGTCAGTTCGTCTTCCTCTTATGTCAAATGTAGATATTCCTAAATGATAGAAAGGATTTGAATACGACCTCAAAGTTCGAGATTAGTTGTTTCTAAATCCAAATGTTTTGTTCCTAATTATAGAGAAAGGATTTGAACCCGCCCTAAGCTCTGGGCAAAAAAGATAAAGGCGCCTAGGTGCTGATGCACCAGCGTTGCCTTTCCTATTTTTGCTGAGAGCTCTTAACGGGCTTGGTATCATTATTATGCTAGTTAGTTATAAATGGTTAAAAGAGTTGGTTGATGTGGATGTTATCACTGCTGAACTCGCTGAAAAAATGTCGACGACAGGTATTGAAGTGGAAGGTGTTGAAACACCTGCTGAAGGCTTGTCAAAATTGGTTGTTGGTCATGTCTTATCATGTGAAGATGTGCCTGAAACCCACTTGCACTTGTGTCAAGTAGATACAGGAGATGCTGAAGGTCCACGTCAAATTGTTTGTGGCGCTCCAAACGTCACTGCTGGAATCAAGGTCATTGTTGCCATTCCTGGTGCTCGTATCGCAGACAACTACAAAATCAAAAAAGGGAAAATTCGAGGCATGGAATCTCTCGGGATGATTTGTTCTTTGGCTGAACTTGGACTTCCAGATAGCATTATTCCTAAAGAATTTGCGGATGGTATCCAAATTTTGCCTGAAGATGCTGTACCTGGAGATAGCATTTTCCCATATCTCGACCTTGATGATGAAATCATCGAATTGTCAATCACACCTAACCGTGCTGATGCCCTTTCTATGCGTGGTGTTGCTCATGAAGTCGCTGCAATCTATGGTAAATCTGTTCACTTCCCAGAAAAAGCGGTCACTGAAGACAGCAAGCCAGCTTCTGATAAGATTTCAGTAGCTATCGAAAGCGATAAAGTGGCTACTTATGCTAGCCGTGTGGTTGAAAATGTCACTGTCCAACCAAGTCCACAATGGTTGCAAAATCTTCTCATGAATGCTGGTATCCGTCCAATCAACAACGTGGTGGACGTGACAAACTATGTTCTTCTCTACTTTGGACAACCAATGCATGCCTTCGATTTGGACAAATTTGAAGACTCACGTATCGTTGCCCGTGATGCTCGTGATGGTGAAAAATTGGTCACTCTTGATGGTGAAGAACGTGAATTGACTGCTGAAGATATTGTTATCACAGTAGCTGACAAACCGGTAGCTCTTGCAGGTGTTATGGGTGGCGCTTCAACTGAAATTGACAACAATTCTAAAAACGTTGTTCTCGAAGCTGCTGTTTTTGATGGCAAATCTGTTCGTAAGACAAGCAGCCGTCTTAACCTTCGTTCAGAATCGTCATCACGCTTTGAAAAAGGTGTCAATAACGATACTGTACTTGAAGCCCTTGATTTTGCTGCAGCAATGTTGCAAGAATTGGCAAATGGTACTGTTCTTGCAGGCCGTGTTCAAGCAGGTTCAGTGGACACAGAACCAGTTCAAGTTTCTACAAGTCTTGACTATGTAAATGTTCGTCTTGGAACTGAATTGACGTTCGAAGACATTGAAGATGTCTTTGCCAAACTTGGCTTTGGTCTTTCAGGTGATGCTGAAAAATTCACAGTATCTGTACCACGTCGCCGTTGGGACATTGCAATCCAAGCTGACTTGGTCGAAGAAATTGCCCGTATCTATGGTTATGAAAAATTACCTACAACACTCCCAGAAGCAGCAGGTACAGCTGGTGAATTAACGAAAACACAAGCTCTACGCCGTAAGATTCGTACCATTGCTGAAGGAGCCGGTCTGACTGAGATTATCTCATATGCTTTGACAACACCTGAAAAAGCTGTTGAATTTGCAGTGACACCAAGTAACCTGACTGAGTTGATGTGGCCAATGACTGTTGATCGCTCAGCTCTCCGTCAAAACATGGTTTCTGGTATGCTTGATACCGTTGCTTACAATGTTAACCGTAAGAATAGCAACGTAGCTATCTACGAAATCGGTAAAGTCTTTGAGCAAAAAGGTAATCCAAAAGAAGATTTGCCAAACGAAATCAATACCTTCGCCTTTGCCATTTCTGGTCTTGTTGCGGAAAAAGATTTCCAAACCCAAGCAACTCCAGTTGATTTCTTCTATGCCAAAGGTATCGTGGAAGCTCTCTTTGATAAGCTTGACCTTACTGTTGACTATGTAGCGACAAAAGACCTAGCAAGTATGCACCCAGGTCGCACTGCGACTATTGTACTTGATGGTCAAACCATTGGTTTCCTTGGTCAAGTCCACCCGCAAACCGCTAAAAACTACGGTATTCCAGAAACTTATGTAGCTGAAATTAATCTCAACGCTGTAGAAGTTGCCTTGCAACCAGATCAACCATTTGTTGAAATCACAAAATTCCCTGCAGTATCACGTGATATCGCCCTTCTTCTTAAGGCTGACATCACCCATCAAGAAGTTCTTGATGCTATTAACTCTGCTGGAGTGAAACGCTTGGTTGCCGTTAAACTCTTTGACGTTTATGCAGGTGAAAAACTTGGTTCAGGAATGAAATCAATGGCTTATAGCCTCACCTTCCAAAATCCAAATGACAACCTCACAGACGAAGAAGTTGCCAAATACATGGAAAAAATTACTAAAGCTCTCACTGAAAAAGTTAAAGCAGAAGTACGTTAATAGTTAGAAAATCCATCTGAGAAGATGGATTTTTAAGTGATTAGACGATATTTCAAAAAGGAGTTAACTTGTATTTAGAGTTTTTTGATGGGGTATGGGGACATTACACCTTTGAATCTGATAAAGTCAATATACTTATTGATGGCTTACCCAGTTTTGCTTATCCCTTGGGGCAATTAACATTTTTAGTGTTAGTCTATGGGTTACTTGTTCATCAGTATGTTAAGAAGTTTTTAATCATGTCACCTCAAGATATCTGGGCTTGGCATAAAGAAAAATTTTGTCAAAGTAAATTATCTTTCATTGTCATCCCGATAGTTTATTTGTTTATTTTCGGAATGACCTATGTTTTGGTTGAGGATGTTTTAGCTACCGTCACTATTTACAAAGATTATGGAGGACCCATAGCTAAAACCATTGATGGCAAAGTTGAACAAATAAATATTAGTCATGTTGGCTCAAAAACGAGTAGTGCTAGAATTAATGCTCACTTTGTGAGCTCTGACGGGCAGACTTATGACATTCACCTGATAAACGGTGATAAAAGAATCGCTAATTATATGCGGCACCATGAGTCAGATTCCTATACTGCAACACTTTCCTTTGATAGACATGGCAAGCCACTCTATATTTCTAAATTCTGGGAGTAGGCAGTTAGAAAAGGTCTTTCAGTGATTTGCACTTGACAAATATGTAAATTCTCTGCATAATAAAAGAAAAAAACTTGAAAAGAGGGTAGCCATGCAAATTATTAAACGTAATGGTCAAGTTGCTGAATTTGATCCTGATAAAATCTACCAAGCCATCTTAAAAGCAGCCCAGACTGTGTATGTTATTGATGATGCTTGGCGCCAAAACCTAGCTCAAGTAACTCGTAAAGTAGTGCTTGATCTTCAAGACGCCCAAGTGGAACGCCCAACCATTAACATGATTCAGTCATTGGTTGAAAATCGTCTTATGGAAGCTGGTTTTATCAATATTGCTGAACATTACATTTCATATCGCTTACAACGTGATTTGGAGCGTAACGGTTATGGAGACAAGGTGATTGTCCACCTTCGCTTTGAACAGACTAAATAAATAAAAGCCATCGTTTGATGGCTTTTTGTGTGTACGAGTTTTCAGTCTATGGTTTGCAAAAGTCTTAAAAAAGTTTTCAATTCTTCTTCGTGACCTATTTGCAGATAGGTATCAGATGTAGGGCTAATAAAGGAAGACTCTAAGAAACGCATCTGTGTTTGAGCTTTAAATTTTTCTAAAGAAAGCCCTTTAGGAAGCTGCCAAGTGATATGTCTAGGAGAAATTTGGTAGGGTAAAGTCACATTAGCTCGTTCAATAGTTTCTTGACTTCTAGCCATGGTTTCTTGAAAAAGATCACGCAGTTTTTTTATATTTTTTTGGAACATGCCATTATCTAGGTAGACTGAGAGGGCCTTTTGCATAATAAGATTGGTATCATAGTCAATAAGTCCTTTGTGAGCCAAAAAGGTAGCTCTGAGATTTTGTGGTAGGACAACACTCCCCAAACGTAACCCGGGGAAAAGTGCCATGGAAAATGATTTGATATAAATAATGCGGTCATGGGTATCATAGTAGTGAATCGGAAGATTTTTACTGTCACTAAAGTCCCCCATATAGTCATCCTCAACGATATAAACATTATACTGACTGGCTAGTTGAGCTAGCTTTTCCTTTTCTTTGGCGGTATAGCTCAAACCTAGAGGATTGGAATAACGGCTAATGGTATAGAAGAACTTAATTTGGCCAGATTTAAAGTACTTTTCAAGGAGGTCAAGATCTAATCCATCAAATCCACGGTTTATGGTTTCATAGGTCAATTTTTGACGGTTAACCAGTTGGTTCATACGGTGGTAGGTAGGCTGTTCCAAGAGAATTTTATGACCACCATTGCCAAAATCCATCTGTGAGAGGATGTAAAGGGCTTGCTGACTTCCTGAAGTGATGACAATCTGATCCGCATTCACATAAATATCATCAGCTGCTAGTCGATTTTTTAACGCTTCAACCAGTTCTGAAAGTCCAGCCTGTTCATGGTAGTAATTGAAGAGATAGTCTTGATGACCAGCCAAACTTTCATCTAGGCAAAGGTGAAAGTCTTCGTAGGCTAACTGATTGTAGTCATTAAGATTGAGAAGGACTTTGTCACTTGAATCGGAGCGTCCCTCAAGAACATAGTAGCCACTTTTGGGGACAGCGTAGATATAGTTTTGATATCTAAGCTCCAAGAGGGCTCTTTGGGCAGTATCCTTACTACAGGAGTAAGTCTGGCTAAGTTGACGAATGGAAGGTAACTTGCTTCCTTTTTCCAAACTACCATTTTGGATATCGTTCTTAATGCTTTCTAAAATATCTTGATAAATACTCATAACTGACCCCTTACAGATTTTTCCTTATTGTACCTTAGATATAGGCTTTAGGCAAGGTTACTGGGGAAATTTGACAAGATTATTAGATTTTGACATAATAAAAAGGCTGTAAGGAAATATTAACTCCCCTTCAAAACAAGTTTAAGGAGATTATAAAAATGACTTTTAAGAAAATTTTAGGCCTTGTCGCTTTGGCCTGTTTGATCATCATTGGCTTGTCGGCTTGTACGACAGAAAAGGAGCCTACATGGACTTACGATAAAAACAAATTGTTATTTACTGGCCAAGATGCTAGTGTACAAGTTCTTTCTGCCAAGAAAATCGAATCACCTGAAGGACAAAAGGCTGTCCGTGTACACTATAAACTTAGCAACACAAGTAAAGAAACCATGAATGCCTACACTCTATTGATGAAGGTAGTTCTTGATGTTAAACAAGAAGATAAGGAAGTCAAGGTCGCTACAATGGTCTTTTCTCAAGATGATGACAGAGATAAGATTGCTAATAAGACCAAGATTGCTCCTAAGGAAGTCAAAGAGATTGTGGTTGACTATACCGTTGCTGACTTTGATCATGACTTAATCATTGATTTCTCAGACTATGGTACGGAGGCAAATGCCACTGCTAAGGTATCGCTACGAAATCTAGAAAAAGCACCAGTTAAATACTTTGATAAAAAAGATAAATAAAATGAGTCACTACACGCTTGTGTGGTGATTTTTTGATGAATGGAATTCTGTACCCATACAGTTCCTAAAAAGCCCTCTTGTAAAATCGTCAGAATTTTCATAAACTTGAATTATATTTATTAATCAAGGAGTTTTAGGTATGTCAACAAAACGCTTAACCCTTTCGGCCTTTTTTATGGCACTTGTCATTATTTTGAGCTCGAGTCTCTTATCTATTCCCGTCCCAGGAGGTCATTTCTATTTTAACGGTATCGTTATTTTCTTGGTTGGTTTGATTTTTCCTCCGACGGAAGCTGTCATTATAGCAGGGGTGGGTTCCTTTATTGGTGACTTTCTCTTTTACCCTCTTCCAATGTGGGTGACCTTAGTGACACATAGCCTACAAGTCCTTGCTATTGCACTTATAGTTGGCAGACGTTTAGGCAAATTGTCTAAATCAAGAGCCATTTTAGGTCTTTTGCTTGGAGCTCTCATTGATTTGGTGGGTTACGGACTGGGCCGTGCCTTTGTCTATGGTACGCCAGCAGTTGCAATCATGAAACTTCCTTTTGATATTGTGGCAGCCATAATCGGTCTTGGACTAGCCTATTACATTTATTTCCATACGGGCTTTGTTAAACAATTTAAAAAAGTTTGGGAAGGAAACTAGATGACGACTCTTATAGTTGCTAATGATTTGGTTGGTTTGGGCAAGGTCGCCTTAACCAGTAGTCTCCCCATCATGTCGTCCTGTCAGATAGAAGTCCTTCCTTTGCCTACGGTTCTTTTGTCCTCACATACCGGCGAGTTTGAGCATATCTATCTACGAGATCTTAAAGAAGACATGAAAGGTTTTTGCCAACAGTGGGAGCAGTTGGACTTTAAAGTGGATGGCTTGGTTAGTGGTTATTTCAAGTCAAGAGAGGAGCTAGAATTAGTTGCTCAATTGGCTGAAGAGAAGCAAATTCCTTTATTTGTCGATCCCATAATGGGAGATAATGGCCAGCTCTATCAGGGATTTGACAAGACTTATGTGGAAGCTATGAGAAACTTTTGTCAGCAGGCGGATGTGATTATCCCTAATATGACAGAAGCCTCCCTTTTGAATGGGTCCCCATATTTGGAAAGAGACAACTATGATAAAGCTACTATCGAAAAGCTTTTAAGAGGTTTAGGCAAACTTGGCCCCAAGAAAGTCTTTTTGACCGGAGTCTCACTAGAGGAAGGAAAAATTGGATTAGCTTATTTTGATAAAGAAAATGAGCAAACGACCTACCTCATGCGCCCTAGTTATTCAACACATTTTTATGGGAGTGGTGACATCCTAACTGCTATCTTATCGTCAGGGTATTTTCACCACTTGGATTTGCTTGAAGTCTGTGACTTTGCCTTGAATTTCATGGATAGGGTTCTTTTATCGACCATGTCCAGTGGTCGTCCTGTAAAATATGGACTCTGCTTTGAGTCCCACATAGGCTATTTATTTAAGGGCTTTGAAAAATTATTGGAGGAAAAAAATGGTAAATAATAAAATTCGTGAATTGGTTGAACTCAGTTTGTTTGCTGCCTTGATTATTGTATCTATACAATTTTTACGTATTCCCTTGGGTGCTCAGTTTGTTCATCTAGGAAATGCCTTAGTTGTGATTGCTGTTTTGATTTTTGGATCAAAAAAAGGTGCCCTTGTAGCAACAGTAGGATTAGGGCTGTTTGATATTCTCAATGGTTATGCTGCTGAAGTTTGGATTACGATTTTAGAATCTCTGATTGTCTGTTATGTCCTTCATCTCGTTTTTGAAAAGGCTCTCAAGTCAAATGATAAAACGAGTTATATTATTCTCATTGGGGTGATAGCTGCGGTGACGAAAATCATTCTTAATTTTGTCAAATATACAATTATAAACACTGTCGTCGCATCTCTACCTTTAAAGGCTGCAATGTTGGCTTCAGTGGTTAAGATTGGTGGTACTTTTGGGACATCAGTTGTTACAATCATTGCGGTTCCTCTTTTATATCCTGTCTTCAAACGCATTTTGAAAAAAGACTAAAGATTTAGCAGGCTCGTCCTGCTTTTTCTTTGCTTTTTGGAGGATTTATGGTCCAAATTTACCTTAAAAATGGTAAAATGGTTAAGTTAATGTCAAGAAAGGAAGGGACTAAATCTTGGTTTAGTCCATAGGTCATATGTCTATTTTAGAAGTCAAAAATCTTAGTCACGGATTTGGTGACCGTGCTATTTTTGAAAATGTCTCTTTTCGTTTGCTTAAAGGAGAACATATTGGTTTAGTTGGTGCTAATGGTGAAGGAAAATCAACCTTCATGTCTATCGTTACTGGGAAATTGCAACCTGATGAAGGTAAGGTGGAATGGTCTAAGTATGTGACAGCGGGTTATTTGGATCAGCATGCTGTCCTTGAGAAGGGAATGACCGTTCGTAATGTTCTTCGGACGGCTTTTGATGAGCTCTTTAAAACCGAGGAACGCATCAATGAAATTTACATGTCTATGGCTGAAGAAGGAGCTGACGTTGATGCTCTAATGGAAGAAGTAGGTGAGCTCCAAGATCGCTTGGAAACTCGTGATTTCTATACTCTAGATGCTAAGATAGATGAGGTTGCTCGTGCCCTTGGTGTCATGGATTTTGGTATGGATACAGATGTAACGGACCTTTCAGGTGGTCAACGTACCAAGATTCTCTTGGCTAAGTTATTGCTTGAAAAACCAGATATCTTGCTTCTTGATGAGCCAACCAACTATTTGGATGCAGAACATATTGCCTGGCTTAAACGCTATCTTCAAGAATATGAAAATGCCTTTGTCCTCATTTCTCACGATATTCCATTCTTGAACGACGTGATTAACATTGTCTACCATGTTGAAAATCAGGACTTGGTTCGTTATGCAGGCGATTATGACAATTTCCAATCCGTTTATGCTATGAAAAAAGCTCAATTAGAGGCCGCCTACGAACGTCAGCAAAAGGAAATTGCAGACCTGCAAGATTTTGTTAACCGGAACAAGGCGCGTGTTGCAACTCGAAACATGGCCATGTCTCGTCAGAAGAAATTGGATAAGATGGATATTATCGAGTTGCAGGCAGAGAAACCCAAACCTGAATTTCATTTCAAGGAAAGTCGTACACCTGGTCGCTTTATTTTCCAAACCAAAGATCTCGTTATTGGTTACGACCGTCCTTTGACAAAGGCACCTTTGAACCTTACTTTTGAACGTAATCAAAAGGTAGCTATTGTTGGTGCCAATGGTATTGGTAAGACTACCTTGCTTAAGAGTTTGCTTGGTATCATCCAACCACTTGAAGGGGAAGTTGAGACAGGTGACTTCATTGACCTAGGTTATTTCGAGCAAGAAGCAGAAGGGTCACGTCAGACGCCCCTTGAAGCTGTTTGGGACGCTTTCCCAGCCTTAAATCAAGCTGAGGTTCGTGCGGCTCTAGCCAAATGTGGGTTAACGTCTAAGCATATCGAAAGCCAAATTCAAGTGCTTTCAGGGGGAGAGCAGGCTAAAGTTCGCTTCTGTCTCCTGATGAATCGTGAAAATAATGTCCTTATTCTGGACGAACCAACCAACCACTTGGATGTTGATGCTAAGGAAGAACTAAAACGCGCTCTTCAAGCTTTCAAAGGTAGTATTCTTATGGTTTGTCACGAACCTGATTTTTATGAAGGTTGGACAGATGTTTGGGATTTCAATGAATTAGTCTAATTAAAATAGAGTGGTGACATCTTCTTCTAGGGAGGTAAGTGTCACTCACTCTTTTTTTGCATTTTTAAGAGCAAAGTACTGATTGCTAACTGTAAGTATTACCGAGGTCATATTAGGGATACTATCTGTTATCACAATGCGGTTTTTAGCATGATTTGACACAATCAATTAGGAATATAGAGCAAAAATACTTAATTTGTTCAAAAAGTAACAAAGTCTGAGCATAAAAGGTGTAACCGTTTTCCGATTATGGTAGAATAAATTAGTAAACTATTATCAAAAGAAAGTTGGATAAACTTATGTCAAAAATCGTAGTTGTTGGTGCTAACCACGCTGGTACTTTTAGTATTAATACTATTCTCGATAATTACGGAGACCAAAATGAAGTAGTTGTTTTCGACCAAAACTCTAACATTTCATTCTTGGGTTGTGGTATGGCCCTTTGGATCGGTAATCAAATCTCAGGTTCTGATGGTCTTTTCTATGCCAACAAAGAAGGACTTGAAAGCAAGGGCGCTAAAGTTTATATGAACTCACCAGTTGAGTCTATTGACTTTGATGGTAAAACTGTTACAGCCCTCGTAGATGGTAAAGAGCATGTTGAATCATATGACAAATTGATTTTGGCTACAGGTTCTCAACCAATCTTGCCTCCAATCGAAGGTGCCGAAATTAAAGAAGGTAGCCGTACTTTCGAAGCTACGCTTGAAAACCTTCAATTCGTTAAACTTTTCCAAAACGCTCAAGAAGTTATTGATAAATTGAACGACAAATCTCAAGATATCAAACGTGTAGCGGTTGTAGGTGCTGGTTACATTGGTGTTGAATTGGCTGAAGCTTTCCAACGTCATGGAAAAGAAGTTATCCTTATCGACGTTGTTGATACATGTTTGGCAGGTTATTACGACCATGACTTGACTGACCTTATGGCTAAAAATATGGAAAGCCACGGTATTAAATTGGCATTTGGTGAAACTGTTAAAGCAGTAGAAGGTGAAACTAAGGTAGAACGCATCGTTACAGATAAAAATGCTTACGATGTCGATATGGTTGTTCTTGCTGTTGGTTTCCGTCCTAACACAGCTCTTGGTGCTGGTAAGTTGGAAACATTCCGTAATGGCGCTTACCTTGTTAATAAGAAACAAGAAACATCAGTTAAGGACGTTTACGCCGTTGGTGACTGTGCTACCGTTTATGACAATGCCCTTGATGATGTCAACTACATTGCCTTGGCTTCAAATGCTGTTCGTTCAGGTATCGTTGGTGGTCATAATGCCGGTGGTGGCGATGTCGAATCAAATGGTGTTCAAGGATCAAATGGTATTTCAATCTATGGTTTGAACATGGTATCTACTGGTTTGACTGAAGAAAAAGCAAAACGCTTTGGCTTCAATCCTGCAGTAGTAGCTTCAACGGATCTTCAAAAAGCTGCCTTTATGGAAGATGGAAATGAAGAAGTCACAATCAAGATTGTTTATGACAAAGATACACGTAAAGTTCTTGGTGCTCAAATGGTATCACGTATGGATATCTCAATGGGAATCCACATGTTCTCATTGGCAATTCAAGAAGGTGTCACTATTGATCGTCTCCAATTACTTGATTTGTTCTTCTTGCCACACTTTAACCAACCACTTAGCTATATTGCTAAAGCAGCTATCTCAGCTAAATAATATGAAACAGCTAATTCATTTGAATTGGCTGTTTTTGTCTCTTTAATCTACTAAAAAAGCCTCCTTCCGGAGACTTTTTCTAGTTAACTAATGTCACATTAGTTTTTTGAAGCTTCTTGGAAGTCTGGGTTTTTCCATGCTTCATCAATGATAGCTTGCAATTCATCAGCTGAAGCTTTCATCTTTTGTTGTTCAGCATCGTTCAATGGGATGTTAACTGGACGTACAATACCGTGTGCACCAACGATAGCAGGTTGACCGATATAAACGTTGCTTACACCATATTGACCTTCTTGGAATACAGACAATGGAAGTACTGCATTTTCATCGTCAAGAATAGCTTTAGTGATACGAGCAAGGGCAACGGCGATACCATAGTAAGTAGCACCTTTTTTGTTGATGATTGTGTAAGCGGCATCACGAACACCTTCGAACAATTCAACCAATTCAGCTTCTTGAACGTTTTCTTTGTCTTTAAGGAATTCTTCAAGGTTTACACCAGCGATGTTAGCGTGTGACCAAACGGCAAATTCTGAGTCACCGTGTTCACCCATGATGTAGGCGTGAACTGAACGAGCGTCAACGTCAAGTTTTTCAGCAAGTGCTTGACGGAAACGAGCTGAGTCAAGTGAAGTACCTGAACCTACAACGCGTTCTTTAGGGAATCCTGAGAATTTCCATGTTGCGTAAGTCAATACGTCAACTGGGTTAGCGGCTACAAGGAAAATTCCTTTGAATCCTGATTCAACAACTTGTGTAACGATTGATTTGTTGATGGCAAGGTTTTTACCAACAAGATCAAGACGAGTTTCACCTGGTTTTTGAGGAGCACCAGCAGTGATAACTACAAGGTCAGCATCCGCACAGTCTTCGTATTTAGCTGCATAGATTTTTTTAGGTGAAGTGAATGCAAGGGCGTGACTAAGGTCAAGTGCATCACCAACAGCTTTTTCGAACAATTGTGGAATTTCAATGATACCAAGTTCTTGAGCGATACCTTGGTTTACAAGTGCGAAAGCGTAAGATGAACCTACGGCACCGTCACCAACAAGGATGACTTTTTTGTGTTGTTTAGTTGCAGTCATGGTCTAAACATCTCCTTAATTTTTTATTGGGTTACCCCGTACAATGCTTATTCTACCACTTTAAGTGACAGATGTCACGAGATATTAAGTAAATATTGAGTGAAAGCGTTTTATGAGACTGAAAAATAAAGCGTTTTATGGTATAAAATTTAGTTGTTTTATAGAGGGCTGTGATGTATGTTTTTTGAGGATAAATTCTTTTAGTTATTTTGGAAGTTAACCAAAATTTAACCATGCAAGTATCTAGTTATGAGTACAAAATAAAGCGTATCAGTCAGGTTGATTGGTACGTTTTATTTTGGCTTGATATTGATTTCAGGTAGTTAATTTTGTAAAATATAAGAAAGATGAAAGAAAATGGTGATTACAATGAGAAAAAGGATTTTTGGTATTTGTTTGTTGGTTGTATTTGCAGTAATTTTAACTGCGTGTGGTGGGCAAAATTTGGATGGTACTTATTATAAGACCTATAATGCTTCGAACAATATGGGAGCTACTATTGATGATGAATCAGTGATAAAGATTCAGGGTAATAAAGGTAAAAAGGTAGATGAGGATGTTATTTTTTCTATAGATAAGGATAAAAATGTGTTTATTGGAAATGATGCTACGATGCCTTATCGTTTGGATAATGATATTCTAACTGTTGATGATGATACTTTTGTAAAAGTGGGTTCTAAAACTTATGATGAGATAAAGGCAAAGGAATCTAAAGGTGAGGAGTATGATTTTAGTAGTTCAGATGAATAAAGACTAGGTTTTATCCTAGTCTATTTTTGTTTTTTATTTGATTGATAGAGTGTTTTAGCAATTTCTTTGACGATATTTTCGTATTTTTCGGGAATTGCTGTTGTTTTCATGTAGTCAAGATAATTGAATGATTCGTCAATAGGATATGTTGAGTTAGTTAGAGTCATAAGATTTATGATTCTTTCTTTTTCAGCATTATTTTCGATATGATGTGTAAAACTTTTTATATTGGATAGACTGTTTTTAGTATCTTGATTTTTAAAATGTGCTAGTTCGTGTAAGATTACGTTTATTTTCATGAGTTCTGATAGGTTATCGTTTATGAAAATAAAGTTTTGGCTGTTGTATTCAAGGTATCTGCCTTGTTCTGTGTAGTCTTTGAGAAAGATGATGTTGCATCCCTGATTTTCAGCCTGTCTAATGAGTTTTAGCAGGTTCATAGGGTATTTAGTCCTTGTTTGAGAAATAGGTGTTTAGAAAGGCTTTTATAGCTTCTCTATCGTTGTTTGTTATGGGTTTTCCGTTGTAAGCAACTGATTTATCTATAGCTTTATCTATGTCTGATTCAGGGTGTTTTATGTTTGATTTACCTATAAGATAGTCTATAGAGACATTGAAAAATTCTGCAAGTTTTTCTAGGCTTTTTTGTGATGGGTTTGTTTTTCCATTTTCCCATTTTGCATAGCTTTGTTGGCTAGTGTTAAATTTGTTGGCAATTTCTTTTTGTGTTAGTCCTGCTTGGTTTCTGAGTTCTTTAAGTCTTTCTTTGAACATATTTTTATCCTTTTAAAAAAAATATAAAAAAATTCAAGAAAACTGTTGACATACAACCTACAGGGTGTTATTATATATACATAAACAACCTACAGGTTGTGGCATAACAATTACTGTAATTAAAATGAGTTTTCGTGCTTTGAATTATGTATTTTGTTTATGCTAAAATAATACTCTTTTTTAGTAAAGAGAGTATTCCAGTTCTTTGAAAATTGTATAAAAAATACGTCATAATGATAAATCTATAACATCTTTATCAAAACAACGTCATAAAATGTGGTAATTTTATTGTAGTATGTTTTGGTTAAAAAGACAAGGTTTTATTGTACAAAATTTTTGTTTAGTGTTTAATAGTTTTTGTTGTTTTGACATTTTAATCTATAATTAGCCTACTAGGGGTGATAGATGAACTTATATAAAGTATTAGCTCAATAGAAGTAAGCAATACATCAATAGCAATAATACTTTGAGGAGTGAATATCAGCAGGAAAAAGCTAGTGAGCTAATTATAGATTAAAAAGGTATTAGGGTTTTAGCTGATATGTTTTCCCGTGTAGAGCGAAAAACTAGAACTGCTACCCTTAACGGGGTGGAGACAGCGTTAGTTGGTGGTTATGTCAGAAATCACGGCTAACAAGACTGTGGGCGGTGTGTGGATTCTTTTTGAATCTGCTAATGGGCAAGGTGAGTAAGACGCTTTTTGTGCTGTGACTTGTTCTAAGTGGTGAAAGTCGTGAAGATTTTCGAAACATGATTTAGTGTGCGAAGATAAGAGCATGCGTATTTTTTCTTTAGTGTACTCATACTCTATGGATTTTTTCTGTAGAGTTTTTTTAATAGAATATAATAATTAGAAAGACTGACAAAACTTATTTAGATGAGGTTTCGTCCTAATAATAAGTAAGTTTTTGTTAGTTTATAAGAGTTTATCAGGTTGGTAAATTCTTGTAAGCTAGTTTGTTTGAAGAATTACTTGTGAGGTGTTCTATGATGGAAGATGAATTTTATAAGATTGATTTTGTTTTTGATGATGGTTTTTATAGACTTGTGATTACTGATAAGGAAACTGGTGAGAAGATTAGTCCTTATTCATCTAGTCTTGATAGTTTAAAGGAGTTTGTTGAAGGTTATTTAGATGATATTATTCGTAAAATTGAAGATGTTGAACATAATTATGGTTTAGCTTTTTATGTTTGTGGTTTTAATGGTGATGCACAAAGTGATTTTATTAAGTCATGTGCTGAAGCAGAAGTATTTGTTTTTTAGGTGATTGTTATGGAGTTAAAAGTAGAAAGTAATATTAAACATTTAATTCATCATAAGGGTTATGATAATAAGCGTTTAGCTGAGGAGTTAGGTGTTAGTCTTCGTTCTATTCAACGTTGGGTGTCAGGAGATGCTTTTCCTGATACTGAGGCTTTGGTTAAGATGGCTTTTATATTTGATTGTAGTCTTGATGATCTGATTTCTTATAAGTCTTTGGCAAATTCGGAGTTTGATAGAGAAGATTGTTTGTCTTATAAGGATTTGACTGAAATGGGTCTTAACGGAAGTATGGCTCATGGTATTATAAAGCAAATTAATTCGACTAAAAAAGTTGAAGATATTCCTGTTATGTTAGTTGATTCTAAAGTTAAACTTGTTTATAAGTCTGAGGTCGCTCAGTTATTTAATGATTTGTTAGATAAAGTAAGTTGAGGATTTTATTATGGGTGTTGTTCTTATTTTGTTTGCTCTTTTTCTTTTTTATAAGGGAGTTATTTTGTGGGCTGATGGGGCATTGCTCATTCATAGATTTTGTTTTTTCTTTGGTATGGTTAGTTTGATTTGTGGGGTGTATATGTGAATGTGATTACCAGTTTATTTGTAAAGTCTCAGTTAATAGCTCTATTAAAGGGTTCTAAAAAGAAGTCAGTTGTTAAAGTTTATGTTGATGATGATGTTGCTAATGGTCTTCTTATTGTTGAAAATGGGGCTAAGAGGTCTTTTTGTTATTCATTAGTATTAACTGGTCTTGATTTTGATTTGTTAGACGGTTATTATTCTGATGGTGAAGTGATTGTCCATCATGGTATAGTTGTGAATGATGGTGTTTGTGAATTGCTTCTTCATTCTTATAAAAAGTGGCGTAAGTGTGTTAAATGGGAGTTGTTTTAGATAGGAGGTGTTTAATATTCTTGGTTATACTATCTCTATTGTTCCTAGACCGTTTGTTGTAGGAGACAGAGCTGTAGAGGAAAAGAAAACGTATTCGCTTTTAATAACTGATTCTGAGGGTGTTGAGTATCGACCTCATTATCCTTACGCCTATAATCAGACAGATATTAAGGCTCTTAAAGAGTTTGTTGATGATTATGAGGATGAGATTATAGCTTATAATTGTACTGAAAAAGGTATTTATCCAACTTTTGCTAATTTGTTATATGGGTTTGATACGGATGTTAAAATGCGTTTCAGGCTTCGATGGCATGAAAAGGGAGTTTCTATTTATTAGTCATGTTTTACATGGCTTTTTTTTAATTGGAAAAAGGAGATTTATTATGATAAGTTCACGTTCTCCATCGTGAATATAAAAAATATTGTTGTTGATTTTTGTTTTAGGAAAGGAAAATGTATTAAATGGAATTTAAAAATGATGTAAAAGGTCACGGATTTTTCCGTAAGTATGGTAAAAAGTTGGTTTCAGGGATTGCTTTGGCAGGGGCAGTTGTTTTGTTTGGTGGTGTTGTATCTGCAGATGAGGTTGCTAATTCGACAAGTTCTGTAGATAATACAACAACAAAAGTAACACCTGTGAATGGTACTGAGGCTGTTGAGGTCTCTAAGAATCCAACTTATACAACTGCTGTACCTGTTTCTAAAGATTTGACTGATTCTGTTTCTGAGGCTAAAAACAGTGGTCTTACTGTTAATGAGACTGAAACAAAGTCTGTAGAATCTGAGAAAAAAGGTCAAGAAGATTATGCGAAGCAGGCTGAAGCTATTGATAAGACTGTAGCTGATTATAATAAGCAAGTTGCTGATTATAATAAGGCTACTAACGTTGCTACTGAGGGAAAAGGTGAGTCTCAGTCTGTGACGGATGCAGGTCAGTATAATACTTGGCAAAAGGTAACAGTTAATAATGATGGCACTTTTTCAAGTACACACGATTTAAACGATGGTGTTTCATCATTTGCGACTGGTACTTTGAATGGTAAATTGAATTATACTGTTTCAAATAATGGTGATGGGTCTGAAAAGATTACTATTTCTAGTGTTGATTTAGACAAGTATGATTTGAATGTAACGGGTCAAAATTTGGCTGTTAATAAGAACATTAATTATATTGTTAAAGATTTGGATGGTAATGTTCTTTATTCTAAAGGTCATGATGGTAGTCAGTCCTTTAATGATGTTATTGGCAAGTCATTTGCTTTGAATAAGTCTTTTAATGTTAAGGATGGACAGTCAACAGATTGGGTTCATTTCCTTAATATTGATGATACATGGATTTATAATACTGCAGGTCAGTTGTACTTCAAGTTGAAAAATACTAATGAAAAGCCTGCTGTTCCTGCTGTTTCTTGGCATAAAGATACTTATGAGGAACCTTTGACAGTTAAGAAAGAGGTTACTGATAAGGATGGTAAGGACGTGAATCATGAGACAGTCAAACTTGGTGATGTAGTTAAATATCCGTTGACTGGTTCTTTGGTTGATGTTTCTGCTAAACCGTTGTATCGTTATGGTTTTACAGATTATCTTGATACGGTTCATGACGAGTATCAAGGTTACATGGCTGAATTGACGGATAAAACAAATGCTGTGCTTAAAACTGGTGAAAAAGTAACTGATGAAATGTTACGTCAAAATGTTACTGTTTCTTATGATGGTAAGACTGGTAAATGGAATTTTGATGTTAATAAGGATTTTCTTTCTAAGTTGAGTTCATCATCTAAGATTCAAGTTAAAGCTGTTATTTCGGCTTTGCGTGTTAAAGCAGGGGATTCTATTAAGAATGATGTTTTTCATTATGTGAATGATGATGTGATTTATTTTGGTATTGTAGAGACTAAAACACCTGAGAATCCAAAACCTGTGATTCCTGTTAAGGATAAGCCTTCGGTTCCTGCTGAACCTGTAAGCTATAAAGCACCTGTTGTTGAGAAAGAATCAGTTCTTCCTCATACTGGTGAAAAATCGACTGTTTTGGCTATGATTTCAGGGATTGTGTTGTTTGTTTTGGGTGTGTTTGGTTTTAAGTCAAAGAAAGAAAATTAAGTTAGTGAGGTAGTGAGTAATGAAATTAGATGATATTAAATTGGATGTAAATGCTATTGGTGATGCTATTTATTTGGGTCAAGAGGCACAAGCACCACGTCAGGTAAATGGTCAGCGTGGTTCTTATGTTCGTCATTTGTTGATGAATGAGCGTCACGGGTTATTTTATGTGATTACTCCTGTGATTGATGGTGTGATTGAGGAGGATGCTAGAGTTAATCTTGATGGTTGTGAGCCTATGTTTTTTGAAGATTATGCTGAGGGTCGTCAGGTAGCTCCTTACGTTTCAGTTTTTGCTAAGAAAATTAATGTTGTTAAATAAGGAAGTGAGGTACTAAAATTATGGCACGTTATGGATTGAATCTTGGGGATAAGATGGATATTGTTGGCAAACAGTATCGTATTTTGAATGATGTTATTGAGAATCCTGCTGAACAGCTTGGCGAATTGACTTTTATTGAAAAAGTCCGTGATAATCTTGTTTATGAAGATGATTTGAGTCAACCTAATGGTGATGGTACTTATCGTCAAGTTGCTACTGGTGAAATGCTTGGTTTTGATGTTGCCTTACGTTCTAAGGTGCATAAGCAAGTATTTGTTACTATTACAGATATGCCTTTGTCTGCGTTTAATGATTTGGGTATTAAGTTTGGTGATAAGGTAAGCCTTAATGATATAGTTGTAACTTATTCGCAAGTTGGAAGTGGTGAGGCTAAGTTGTTTGCTAGTTCTATTTCTAAGGTTGGAGGTCAACCACAAGCTCCTAAGCCTAAACCTGAACAACACAACGAACAAAAATAAGACTTTTTAAGTAATACTTTTTAATTTTTATTCGTGATAGTAGTTTGGAATGATATAGCTATTATCTTTTTATTTAAAATTTTTTGAAATGGGGTGGTATTATTTTTGTTTATCGTGGGACTAGGATAAGACCTTGGCATTTGAATCTTATTTGGATGCTTAAACTGTTTTGGGCGTTGCCCTTTGTTTTGGCTATTGGGTATTATTCTTACTTAAATTATGAGCAGTTTGTTGCTATGAATTATTTGAGTATGATTCCTGTAGTGGTCTTTTTGGTATTGATTTATCCATTGGTGTCTTTTTTGCATGTACTTGCTGAGGATAGAATCCCATTGTATAAAAGGATTTATCGTTTGTGGCTTACTGCGAATTTTCTTAATGAGCAGGGTTTTTATTATGAAAAGGCGAGTGGTAAGCAGGGTGGTAGGTCTAAGAAGAAATTTCCTAAAGTGTATCTCAAACAGGGTAAATATGATTTAAGGCTTTATTTGGGGACTCAAGGTAGTAAATTTCAAGACCGATTCTCTCGTATTGGTTCTGAGCTTGAAACAACTTATTTCATGGATTTTATGAATAAGATTGATGAAGAAAAATTTGTTGTTTATGAGCTTGCTTATTCAGCGTTTCTTAATCGTATTGAGGCTAAAGATGTTGTCTTAAATGATAATTATGAGCTTGTTTTATCTAAGGTTGTCAAGTGGTCGATGACCGAGAATCCACATTTACTTATTGTTGGTGGTACTGGTGGTGGTAAGACAGTTCTTTTGCGTGAGATTTTAGTTGGTCTCTTAAAGAAATGTATTGTTTATATTGGTGACCCAAAACGTGCTGATTTTGTTCCTATGGAGGATTTGGATGTTTTAAAAGGACGTGTTTTCTTTGAAAAAGAAGATATTGCTAAAATGGTTGGTGATTTTAAGCAGACTATGAATAATCGTTATGATTATATGCGTAAAATTGCTAAGGAACGTAGTGAGCGTGAATTAGGGCGTTTTGATACGTATGGTTTGAAGCCTACTATTTTGATGATTGATGAGTGGAACGCTTTGATGGCTTCACTCAATAGAAATGCTAAAGTTGGAGGACAAATGATTGACGATTTACTTGAAATCATTCTTAAAGGTCGTCAGGTTGGTTCTTATGTTATTTTGGCTATGCAAAAACCTACTTATGATGATTTACCTACTAAGTTGCGTGATAATATGATGCACCATATTTCGATGGGACGTTTGTCAGATAGTGGTTATCAAATGACCTTTGGTGATGAAAATGCTAATAAAAAATTTAGGTTTATTGAGCGTTTGAATGGTAAAAAGGTGTATGGTCGAGGTTATAGTGCTATTTTCGGCTTGCCTGCTCAAGAATTTTACGCTCCGAATCTGACTGCAGGTTTTTCTTTCTTTGATATATTTGAGACTTATTCTAGGATTGAAAATCCACATGAACCTAATTATCAGGGTGATGTTGATAAGGAGGATGATGTAGAGACTCAGGATCTTATTGATTTAGATGAGCCTATTGATTTGCCTATACAAACTTTATCTGATTCTACTGATTTTAAGACTATTGGGGAATTGTCTAAGTCTATAGGTAAGTCCTTTGGACAGATTAAGAAACTTATTGATGTTATTGAAAAAGGAGGTTTTAAGAAATTTAAACGAGATAATGGTAAGGTTGTTTTGACTGAGGAGGATTGTCTGCTTTTAGAGGGGCTTTTTGACTCATTTGAATCGTTTGATGGTACATGGAAAGAGATGGTTTCTATCCATTTTGACCGTGATGCCGACAATTAGAAAGGGTATAAGTGCCACTCTTTCTGTCAAGACCATAGCTAGTAAAGGGGACTAGAGCCAAGCTACGCTTGGCTCGTACACGTCCTCTTTACGGACACGCTATGGTCTTGACAGAGGGAGGGGTTTTGATTTCAACCCCCTATTTCTAATAGGGGGGTAACAATTTGGAAAATTGGGGTATCAAACCTCCCTAAAGCCTTGTGTAGCTTGCGATTGCGAGATTCAAGGTTTGCTTATAAAATCGGCAAAAAGTGCTTATATTTTAGCTAGAAAAGGAAGAAAACTGGATGGATGCAAGGTATTTGAAGCAGTTTCGCAGGAAAACAGGGCTTAATCAAGCTGATTTTGCGAAAGTAGTCGGTATGAGTCAGTCTATGATTAGTCAGTATGAGCGAGGAATGCGAAAATTATCTCTTGGTACGTTTGTAGCCATGAAAAAGGCGTTCGGCTATGATGAGGCAGAATCTGAGAGGTTGAGGGTTCTGATAGACTATGTGAGAATCACATTTAAGGATGTTCGTGATTTGGATTTCTTTTGTAAGATGTTTTTGCATTGCAAGTTTAAGGATTTTAGGTCTGTTACGTCAGGCTTGATGAATTATAATCACGTTTGGCAACGTGGTAATATTTGGATTTTTGATTTTGCAGATAAATTTGATACTGGTAATTATCAGATAACCTTGCAGATGTCAGGTCAGGGATGCAGGGAATTTGAATGTCTTCTAGCTAAGTATGATTTGACGTGGTTTGATTTTTTCAAGAATCTTGATTTCTCGTATCGAGCAAGTATGAATGTGACACGTCTTGATATTGCGATTGATGAGTTGTATTTGGGTAAGGGTAATGAAAGTGAACAATTTGAGCTGTCTGATATGATTACTAAGTATTACAATCAAGAGCTATATTTTGAAAAGTTGAGACGGTGGAATTATATTGGGGGTGGTTCTCTTAATTATGAGGATGAGCAAGATAGAGAAGATAACAGACAGGGTATCTCGCTTTATTTTGGTTCTCGTCAATCTGAGATTTACTTTAATTTTTATGAGAAGCGTTATGAACGTGCGAAAGAAGATGGTATTAGTGTTGAGGATGCGTTATGCGTCTATGATGAGTGGAACAGATATGAGATTCGTTTAGCACAGAAAAAGGCTAATGCAGTTGTGCAAGAATATTTACAAGGTATAGATTTAGGTGAGGTTGCAAGAGGTCTTATCAATGCAAATTTTGATGTCTATGATGGTTTGAATGAGTGGGGGGCTTATCTTGCTGATAAAAAGTGGCAAAAGCTATTTGGTGGCAGTCTTCCCTTAGTGTTAAGTACGAAGCCTGAACCTTATAGCATTGAGAAGACGATTAAGTGGTTGTCTCAGCAGGTAGCACCTAGTCTCGCTCTGGTAAGTGAGTATGACAAGATTGTGCAAGAAGATTATCTTGCTATGATTTTGAATAGTGGTGAGATAACTGAACGAGGTCAACAGATGCTTGATGATATAAAAAATAGTTTAAAGTGAGGCTTATTGTGATAAAAAACTTATATTCTTTTTTTAAAAATGTGGTGGTTCTGTTAGCCTATCTAATAGCTTGGTTTCTGTGTTTTTTGGCTTTATTTGGTTTTGTCTATTACACTTTGATTTTTGGTAAAGAGGATATTATAAGTTGTTTTGGTTTTGTTTCAACTAATCTTTGGTTTTTGTTAGGTGCTTTTTGTTTGGATATTGTTGTTTTGATTATTACTTTGATGGTTATTGAAGAAGAAAAAATAGTTTAAAGTGAGGGCGTTATGGAAAGAGTTTATGATCTTTATGATTCTAAAGGTAAAAAGTTAGAATCTATACTAGAATCTCGTGATTGTGTGTTTGATATATTCAGTCGATTAATTGGGGATGAAAAAACTTATATGGTTGTTAATGGTTCTGCAGGTGCAGGAAAAACATATTTTCTTAATTGGTTTGTAAGTTATTTAAAAGCAAATCAGAATGTAAATGTTGTTGTTCTATCAGAACGACTTAATCGTGATAAAGATTTTGCTAGGGCTGGAGGTTTGTTTCTTGATTTTGATGAGTTTATTTCTTACTTGCAATTTTTAAAAATGAGAGCTAATGATTTTCCTGAGGGGCGAAAAAGACTCTATGTCATTGTTGATGGGTTTGATTTTAATAGTTATCAGCTAGAATTGTTTAATAAACTATTGAATTATTTTGTTTCTGAAAGTTTTATTCATAGTCTTGTTGTTTCTACATGGAAAAAAGATGTTCTTGATTTTGATGAAAGTGACTTTTTGAAATATAGACTATTAGTCAATAGAATTAAAAAGGTAAGGAGTATTTATGATTAAGTGGGTAGGTAAAAGTACGGATGGTAGGTGGGTTCGTAAAGTCGAGGCTGAATCATATTTAGCTTTGATGGAAATGTTGATTGATAAAGGATATATTTCAGATTATAGGTATCAGGGGGAGCAGTTATATAGTGAACTTTGTTATGTATCAGATAGGCTTGATAAATTGGATAAGCGACTTAATTCTGAGTATGAAACAGTTTCTTTAAAGGCACAAGAAGAATTAGAGAATCTTGATTGGTATGAGGAGATTTTTCATGGTTTAAGTGATAAGGAGGTTGAGGGAGCTATTCGAGGATGTAATAGTCAAGCATATTATCAAGAATTTATTGTGGAGTGAGTTTTTTATGGAAGATAAATTAACTGAGCATTTGTTTGGTATTTATTCAAAGAAAACTGATAGTGGTACTTATTTTTGTAAACGAGATGGTTCTAAGTTGAATTTCTATCAACGTGCTATTGTTTTGATATGGTTAATGCTTTTCTTTTGAGAAAGTTGATACTATGAATTATAGGAGGTTTTGATTGGATTTAACTTATAAGCAAGAGGAGTTGATGCGTTGGTTAGAGGATAATGATTCAATACCTGATATTTTAAAGAAATGTGTTGATATGATTCCTGAACGATATTTCTATGGTTCTGATATAGATAGTGATTTATTCAAGCGAAAACGTGAGGATATGAATGAGCTTTTAGTTAGGGTTAGGAATTCTGATTGTCCTAGATTGATAAAGGATGATTTGAGTTTTGTACAAAGGGATTATTTTGATTCTCTATCAGATATGGCTAATACCAAACGAAAGCTCTTATTGTTCGGTTGTCAGATGCAGGATGAAGATAGGCAGGTGGAAATGATTATTAAGTTAGCAACTGATTATCATTTGGAAAAGTCATTATTAAGATACAAGGAGGTATATAGATAGTGTGTTTCTTTCGATTTGTTTTTGGACTTATCGTTTATCTGCTTGTAGGTTTGTTTTTTGATTGTCTATTTGCCTTTATGTTTGGTATATTTTCAAATTATGTTGTGATTGCTGATAGTTTTCCTGATTATGTTTTTAAGATGTGTGAGCATGGATTTACTATAGTTCCTCTATGTTGGCTTGGTGGTTTTGTATTTACAACATTATCGTTTCTTTTTGGGAAAAATTAAGGTGAGTTAAATGACCTTGACAAGTCATAAAACTGTCATAGAAAATTTGGAGGATTTAGAAAATGGCAGAAAACAATGAACAATTAGATGCTGTTTTGAAAAAAATCAAAACTACTACGACTGCATTAGGGGAGGCTTTAACCAAAGAAGATTGGGAAGAAGCCTTTAACAATGCTATGCTATTGAAAGACTATGTTAAGGATGAAGCATTGCAGGATTTAACTGGTCGAGAATTGAATCAGTATCATATTCCTGATATTGAAACTGAGTTAAAAAAATATTGGTATTTCAATGGTGAAATGCGTAAGGCTGTTGGTGCTTTGCGTAAAAAAGGTCAAAAGTTTGTAGATTTTGCAAACTAGGTTTAAAGAATCGATAAGACAAAGTGATTAGTTTTCATAGGCTAATCACTTATTTTTTTGAAAAAAGTGGAGGAATAAGTAATGGGTTTTAAAGTGGTTACGACTTATTCAGATTTTGTCTCAGCTTGTTCAGATTTTTATTATGGGAAAAACTTTAAGGATTTATCTGACGATATTAAGGAACGGTTAAATGAGATTTATGATGGTCGTGAGTGTGTTGATGGTGAGGGATGTAATCCTGATGATATTTGGGTAAATGGTTTTGATGAATGGACTTTGGAGGAAACACTTGTAGATAATCTTGAATTGCTTTCTAATCAGGAATTTAGAGAGCTTAAAGGTGAGTCTATGATTTCTGAGTGGGTTGATGAAAACATTGAACAGATAGAATCTGCGATTAGTGAGTTGGGTTATGAATTTCTTGGTCGAGATGGTATTGAGTCATGGTACGTTTTAAGGTGATGGGAGGTTTTAACGAGTTAATCAATGCTGATGAGTCTATTTCTGATTTGGAAAAATTTAAGAGGTAAGTGATATGACAAAATGGATTTTGTTGATGTTAGAGCGTAGCAATGAGATTGAAAGTCTTGGTAGGTCTGTGTCTGCTATTGTAGATTCGATTCACGCTAAAAGTCGTAGGTCAGTTGCTAGTGAGGAGACTGAGTATGATGTTAAGCGAGCTAATGAGACTCTTGCAAATATTCAAGAACATTTGCAGGAAGCAAAAAAATTGCTTAGTCGTTTGGAGGAAGAATTATAAGATAAATGATTGCAGTGATTAGGACTAGAGTAAATGGTAAGTCTAAAAAGCTGTGTGATTTGGACTTGATGAAGTTTACAGAAAATCAAGTTAGACAACGGATGTATGAGCGAGGCATTGAAGAAGATGCCTTTTTTATATGTTCAATAACTGATTGGAATGTTGATAGAATTTTTAGTCTGCGTGAGGTGTATGTGCTTAAACAAGCTGTAGAGGAGCTTTATGATGGTGATTCTACGGTAGTTGCTTATTTGCTGAATCAAGGTCGTTCAATATATTTTATTGCGACTCATTATTACAAATTTTTATCTAAGGATGAGGTCGAGGCAATGATTAAAGTGATAGGTCAAGTTGACTCTGACAAATTGCTTGTAACCTTTTATAAGACTGGTTCTTGGGTTAATTTTGTTAGTCAGTATTTGAGAGCAGGATATTTACTGCAGATTGAAGATAGATATTACGTTGATGTTTCTTGAAAGGGAGGTTTAATTGGCTAAAAAAATTGTTAAGAAAAAGGCTAAACCAAAGGTCTTGAAAAAAGTTGGTAAGAAACAAAAGCATCAGATGAGGCAGATTTCGTCTCGTAAGATGACGACAATATTTGTGACTGGGTTGATTGGATTTGGTTTGTTAGCTACGACGGCTATTGGGTTGAATGTTTATGGGCAGTTGACTGGTAATCAAAAGCCTAAAGTTGAAAAGGTTACGTCCGATAAGGTTGATTATCGTTTGGAGCAGTTTTTAGATGGTTATGTCAATGCTTATTTCACTTATTCAATGGATAATCAGTCTCAGAAAAAACAGTTAGATGAATTGAATAGTTATTACGATTATGTACCGTCAGAACAGAATCAGGGGCAGTTAAGACAGGAAACGTCCTTGTTAAGCAGTTATCTTCAAGAAATTAAAGATAACGTTGCTGTTTATGAAGTGGTTTATAAGTCAGGTTCAGGGGACTCTGCAGAAAATATTAAGGTCGGATTTAATGTTCCGTTTGGTGGTAAAGATGGAAAATATTATGTTTCAGGTCTGCCTTGGTATTCAGCAGTAACGAATCTTAAAAAATCTAGTTCTGATGATAAAGAATTGGTTCTATCAAGTCAAACTACAGAATTGTCAAATTCAGACAAGAAAAAGTTGAATGACTTCATGGATTTGTTTTTCAAGAACTATACTACGAGTCAGAAAAACTTGGATTTGATTGCTGATGGTGTGACTACTATCAATGGTGCTATTTATAAGTCAACGGATTGGGCTTACTACAAGATTCACAAAGATGGTTCTGTGGATGCTTATGTGCAAGCTACATTTGAAATTAAGGGTATAACGCATAGTGAGAATTTTAGTTTCAAATTAGCTAAGAAAAATGATTCTTATTTTGTTAAGGAATTAAAACATGAAATTCCTGCAGATTATGCGAAGGTAAAAAAGGAGGATAAGACTGAATGACGTTTCAAAGTTTATATGAATGGTTATTTCAAAATTTTGGTGTATGGATAATTGGTGGAATTGTTGTGTGGAAAATAGCAAAATCTGCTGTTTCAGGTGATACAGGTAGTGCTATTTGGGCTTGTGTCATTGGTGCGATTGCTTACTGGTTTGGTAAAGACCCTGTTGGTTTCTTGGATTCTGCTAAGACAATTATAGATAAAGTAAAAGGTGGTGGTGCTTAATGAGTCGAGAGGAGCAACAGGAGTCGGTTGAAGATAAAGAGCTGTACTCTTATACTGAGGCTCTATCTCAACCTGTATGGATTCAAAAATTAAACGAACAGTATAGCTTACCTACGCCTATTAAGTTAAGTCGAGTGATTTATTTTGTCATTATTTCGTTTTTGATTTGGCAATTATATAAACCGTTCAATTTTGTATTTGGCTTTAAGATTGTATCGGCAGGTTTCTTTGGTTGGTATTTAGCAGGTTTGTTTTCAGATTTGCGTGTGCAGGGTAAGAGTTTGTTTATGTATTTGAAAGATTATCTTATCTTTTATTTTCGTTTTGGTCGCAAAGATAAAACATTGATAATCAATAAGGGTTTGATTTATAAACGTGTGAAAGCTAAAAAAATGCGTGGAAGAAAGGAGGTCTAATGAGTAGTTTTCTAAGTAAGATGGTGAATATGGATGATGATGTGATGTTGAATCAGATTTGGGATGTGCATGATAATCTTGTACTTCGTAAGGATGGTTCAGTATTTGCTATTTATCGGATTCCGTCAAAAATTGTCAATTCTGTTGATGAAAAGGGTAAAGAAGAATTGAAGGATATTGAGTATTCAGCATTAGCAAATTGTTTGACTTATCGTGATTTTATGATTAAGACAACACCTGTCAATCAAGATTTGTCAGCACGTTTTAAGTTGTTAGCTGATGATATTGATTGGGATTCAGCGACAGCAGATTTGGCTGAATATGTGCTTAATGGCATGGTTGAAACGTTGGTTGATTCCATTGGTATGCCATTCGACTATTGGCATCATATTATTGTGCCATTGAAATCAATTCATTTGTCTGTCGATTTGAAGCAAACAATGGAACAAGCCTTTAGACGTACTAGAGATATGACTATGAATTTACTAGGTTTCTTCGAGGGTGTTCCTGAAAATTGGTATGAAGAATATGTTCAGCAAGAGGAGGCAGCTTACTCAGACTTGTCAGGTCTCGATGTTACTCGTTTAACGACTGATGAGAATTGGTTTTTACAACGTTTACACTTCATTCAAGGATTCCTTTATGATAATGAGTCTGAGTTGATTGCTGTTAAGGATAATGTTGAGAATATTGATGATGTAGCTATTACACTTGAAAATGTTAGCGTTATTAAAATGTCGGATTTTGATGATGCGACTTATCGTTGGTATCTTCCGATTGTAGAAATTCCTCAAAACGTTTCATTTATGCACGTTTTGGATAAATTGGTTGGTTTAAATTTTCCTGTTGGTTCTACCGTATTAGGGAATTTTATGGCTGTTAAAGGCGCATTAGGTGTTGAGGGTAAAGCGAATCGTAATAGACGTAGATTGAATAGAACAGCGATAGATGCTGACGAAAATGGTGATACTCAAAATGCTAAGGTTGTTTCTTCGATTCTATTATTGGATGATTTGAAAGAGAATATTGATGAGGGTGAGCCTATTGTTCAGTATCTTCATTGCTTGGATTTCTCAGCTCAATCAATAGAACAGTTGAAAGTACAGTATGAAATTTTGACTAAGACCTTGGCAAGTATTGGGGTTAAGGTGTCTAAAGCTTCTGCTGACCAACTGTATCTCTTGTATAAGACACGTATAGGTGAGGTTCTAACGACCTATGATAAGAATTTCATTCAAAAGATGTCCTTATCTGCTTTTTGTGAGAATCTTTTTTTTACAACACGTAAGGTTGGTACTGATGTTGGATTTGCGATTGGGCGAGTGGATAATGAGTTGAAATCTTGGCAGGGTGATTATAGGTCTGCCATTGAGGCAAGCTCTAATCCTGTCTATGTCAATTTGCTTCAAGCAAACAAGAATAATGTTGAGGGGAAATTGACTGCGAATCCTCACGTTGCTGTTATTGGTGCTACTGGTCGTGGTAAGTCATTCTTGATTAAGCTTTTGTTTACTTATCACTCCATGCTCAAAATTCAGTCATTATACATTGACCCTAAGTCTGAGATGCGTAAACAGTATGAAAGTGTATTAGCTGAGTTAGAGGAAAATGATGAGTTTCCTGAGTTGCAAGATTATATCAGGTCTATTGATTTTGTGACGCTCGACCCAAACAATCCTAGAAATCATGGTGTGCTTGACCCTATCGTATTCCTTACTGGTACGGATGCTAGTGAGCTTGCTGAGTCTATGATTTCGGCTGTGTTGACGAATCATTCAGATATTGTTGAATATGGTTATATGACTGCGATTGAGACTGTTATGGCAAGACGTCAAGCAGGGGAGCTTGTTGGGATGAGACACGTTTTCGAGGAAATGATGAAATCAGATGTTGAAAAAGTTCGTTCTGCAGGTATGCTGTTGGATAAGAAATCTAAGGATTCTATTCTTTCGCTTTGTTTTTCAGATGGAAAAAATCATGCTATTGACTTAACTGCTAAAACAACGGTTCTTGAAATTGCAGGTCTTGATTTACCGTCTGAGGAAACGGATGAGATTGAAAAAGCTCAGAAAAATAGCTTGGTTGTCATGTATGGTATTGGTTATTTCTGTAAGCTCTTTGGGCAACGTGATAGGGAAGTTGAAACTGTGGTAGTCGTGGATGAGGCTTGGCAGTTTAAGTCAACGTCTGCAGGTCGTTCTGTTCTAAAGCAGATGAAACGTGTTGGGCGTTCGTTTAATAACTTCCTTGTCCTTGGTACACAATCGGTTGCTGATGTAGTGACTAATGATGATACCACTGGTTTTGGTACGGTCTTTGCGTTTCTTGAAGAAACTGAAATTGATGAGGTTCTTGATTATTTGCGTGTTGAAAAGACTGATACAACTAGAAAATGGTTAGGAAATACAGGGCATGCTCAATGTATTTACTTTGATACATTTGGTCGTAGAGAACGTATCACGGTTGAGGGGATGTTCCCTGAGATTAATAAATTGTTTGATACAGTTAAGTCTAAGTTGAAATCTGTTTAAGAAAGGAGGGTGTATGAAAAAGACTAAACTGGCTCTTTTTGTTGCTCTAAGCTTGGTTAGTTTAGGGCTTGCCTCTCCTGTTTTAGCAAAGTCGAACAGTCAACCATTCAATAATAATTATGGTAAGGATGTTTATAAGATAGGCTATGAGGATGCACTCTTAAAGGAAAATTATAAGGGTTCTGATTCAAGTAAAAAATCTAGTGATTCTAAAACTTATGGCCCTGAAGAACCTGAAGATATTAAGAAGAAAAATGAGGCTAAAAAAAATGGGGCTTCAGGAAGTGATAGTTCTTCGACGAGTGGTAGTAATGCTTCAAGTAGTGATGATAAAAAACAGCCTATAATGGGGCCTGACCCTAAACGTGATGGAGCAAAACCTAGTAATCTAAATGGTAATAAGCCTACGGTTGTTCAAAGTGCTACTAGCCCTGCTGATAATAAGGATTCAGACCCAAAGCATGATACTAATATTGCGATTACTTATCAGGACATGGGAAAAAAGAAATTATCATCTTTTAATAGTAAGGTCTATTTTCCGAAGAAATTTCTAAATATGGATGCTCAGACTAACTATCTAATCAATACGGTTATTTCGATTCCGTTTTGGTTAACAAAACAAATTTTTTGGTTAGTTTCAATGGTCTATGAGTTTATTCAATCAGGGAATAATACGAATCTTGATAGTTATTTGACAACTATTGTTTCAACGTCTGCGAGTGTATTTAGTAGTTTGTTGACGACTGGCTTACTATCGTTAGCAGGGCTAATCATGGTGATGTATGCCTATTCTCGACATATTCAAGGTGGTAATTTCTTTACGTCATTAGGACGGTCTGTATTTGTGTATTTAGCTATTTTGCTCTTTTATTCAAATATTAATGGGGCTTATGTGGTTCAGAATGTCTATAACAATACTAATTCTTTGACCTCTGAGTCAACGGCTTCAATGGTTGGAACAACTCAGCCTTATAATAGTGCTGATGGGGTTCTTGACCTTTACTTTAGACAAGCCATTTGGAAACCTTATGTTTATATGAATACGGATGTTAAGGAAATGAATGCTGATGGGACGTTTACGTCTAATGATGATAAGGTTACGACTGATACGCTCAAAGAATTATTAGATTATAAGTCAGGTGATGATAAGTTTAAATTCAATGATAAAACAACTATTGATAAGTTTGTAGGTGATGAGAAAAAGCCTAAAGTTCCTCGGATGCAAAATGCTTGGGGAGATAAGTTTTTGTATGGGTTTATTTCTATGTTTGACGCAATCGGCATGGGAATCATCATAATACTGATGGCGATAATATCATTCATTCTTAAAATGGTATTTTTCTTGTTGCTGATTTTATCACCTTTTATTTTCTTATTAGCTATATTTCCCCCATTTGAGAATATGTTTTATCGCTTTATTAAGAGTGCTATTGTAGTTGAGGTTTCGGCTTCTGCAGTAAATTTCTTGACTGTTTTTATTCTCTATTTCTATATGGTTCTGACTAAAGTTACTGAGGCAATGTTTCCTAATTATTTTGCTTCAACGACTATGAAAATTATTGTCCTGATTGTAGCTTATTGTAAGCGTGATTGGATTCTTTCTCATTTCCAATTTAATGGTGCAGAATCATTTATGCGTGGCTTGGGTTATAATTTCGGCAATGTTGGAATGAGACGTTTGAATCGTTCTATGAGACAGTTTAGAAGAGGGCGTTCAGGACGTTATGGTAATGGTACTCAAAGGAATATTTCTCGTCTATCTATGATGAGACAAATGACAACAGGTGCCATGAGACATGGTGTAGGTAGTGTTTTTCGTAAGGGTGTTCAGGGAGTAGATAAGACTTATCTCAATGCAAAAGGTAAATATCTAGCTCATAAGAATGGATGGTCTGATGAAAGAGGTCAAGAGGTTGCACAACATCGTAGAGAAGTTGGTATGAAACGTCTTGCTGATACGAAAGATAAAATCCGTAATACTCGTGATAGAGCAATGGCTAATGTCTATGGTTATGCAGGAGCAGGAATGAAGAAAGGACAAGCTCGTGATGAAGTTTTGAGTAGAGCTAATAAGTATCGTAATCGTGTAGCTCAAAAACCTAAATTGAATACGCAAAAGCCTAAAGTTCCTAATCAAAAAGTGCAAAATCAACAGACAAAAGAGCGTTTGTTGAAGCAACGAAAACAACGTGAAGAATTGAAAAAGCCTAAGACAGGATTTAAACGTTATAAGGTTAATGAAAAAAATATCAAAGAACAATTAAGAAGAAATAGGAGGTAGTGTTGATAAGAGGACTTGCTCATAAAAAAATAAAGCTAGTCTTGCTAATGTTGATTCCACCTCTCATACCGATTTTCTTGATTGGTTTTATATTTATTGCTGTTCTTGGAGACGGTTCAGGAGGTGGTACAAGTTCATTAGGAACGAATGGGCAAGTTAAATATTGTCAGCATTGGTCGGATGGTGATGCTTATACTCATAATTTGTTAGTTCATAGGTATGGAATTACTGCAGAACAGATTGATGGCTTTATGAGTACGTTAGGGGTTAATTATGATAAAAACCGAATCAATGGTGCTAAATTGCTTGAATGGGAATCAAAGTCGAATTTGGATGTTAGGGCTATTTTAGCAATCGCTATGAATGAAAGTTCGCTTGGGACTGCAGGTGTAGCGACTAATGCAGGTTCTAATATGTTTGGTTATGGTGCTTTTGACTCTAACCCTGAAAATGCTAATAACTTCAATGATGAAGTTGCTGTGGTAGCTTTAACGAAACAAACGATTATAGCGAATCATAATGAAACCTTTAAGATTCAGGATGAGAAGGCTCAAAAAAATGCGAATGGGTCTTTAAGTCCTAGTGACGGTGGGGTTTATTTTACTGATACGTCAGGTTCAGGAAAAAGACGTGCTGAGTTCATGGAAAAAATGGACAAGTATATAGATGAGCATGGTGGAACACCTGACCCACCGTCAACAAGTAGCGATGTACCAACTTCAAATCTTGCGAGTGGTTCGTTAGCTAGTTCGTGGGATTTCCCTAGCGAGTATGCTGATAAGTTGAAATACGGTCAGCCTACGTCAGCTTCATTGACTACGTTGGGTGCTAATTCATATCCTGTTGGACAATGTACTTGGTACGTTGCTAATCGTTTGCAAGAAACAGGTATCTGTCAAGATGCAGGAATCTATAATGGTAATGGTAACGGTCAAGATTGGGTCAGGTCGTTGGTTTCTAAGGGATGGAAAGAATCTTCAACACCTGTTGAGGGAGCTGTTGTTTCAACTGCAGGTGGTAATGATGGTACATTTCCTCAGTATGGACATGTTGGGTTTGTCGAGCATGTAAATGAAGATGGAACATTCCTTGTGTCTGAATGTAATTATAGTAATGTTCAGGATAAGGTGCATTATCGAGTATGTCAACCTGCAAGTTACTATAGCTATGCTGTTAAAGAATAAGACTATGAGTCTGTCAAAGGACTTATAGTTGTTAAAATAAAAAAAGAAAATGGAGATTTTTAAAATGACAAAAAAACAATTATTATCAATGGTAGCAGTATCAACTTTGGTACTATCTAATGCAAGTGCTGTATTTGCTGATGGGGTAAGTTCGTCTGCGACTTTGGGAGACAGTTCTGCTTTGGTTTCTCCGAGTGATGCAGGTGCAACTGTAGGACAGCCAACTGATGGGGCAGGTGTAGAGGTTTCAAACAGCACGTCAATCGCTAAACCAGTTGATAATCAAGGCTCTACGAGCGATACAGGGGCGACTGTAGGACAACCAACAACTGGGACAGACGTAGGGTCTTTAAATGGCACGTCAACTGCTAAACCAGTTGATAATCAAGGTTCTACGAGTGATACGTCTTTGGGTCAAGAATCAAAACCTAGTAAGGATTCAACTGTGGGACAGCCAACTGATGGGGCAGGTGTGGAGGTTTCAGGTAGCACGTCACCAGTAAAACCAGTCGATAAGCAAGATTCTACAAGCACTTCACTAGGTAAGGAATCAAAATCTAGTAAAGATGCAACGGTTACAGATGGTGCAGGTGTGGAGGTTTCAGGTAGCACGTCACCAGTAAAACCAGTTGATAAGCAGGGTTCTTCAAGTAGTTCACTAGGTAAGGATTCAAAACCAGTTTCAGAAAAAGCAGACAAGGTTAAGTCAAGTGATAAACAGTCTGAGAATATTGCTCCTGGAGTAAATCCAGTTGAAAATGTTGGAACTAATGCAGGACAAGTGTCACAAGTCACTAAGCAGGTTATTGAAAATGTAAGTTATGATGCACCAGTTGTTCTTGAATCAGGGTATCAAGTAGTCAATACACAAGATGCTGTGGTTACTGCTGTAGATACTGCAGGTAATACGGTTAAGACAAGTGCTGAGAATTTGGGAGGTAAGACTAATTCTGATGGTACAGTTAGTTTTAAAACTTCTACAGGTGAGATGAAAACTTTACCTCATACAGGTGAGAAAACGGCTTGGTGGTCTTGGATTGTTGGAATCATTGTTATCTTGGGTGCTGTTTATCTTGGTGCAAAAGATAAGATTACTGAGTTGATTGATAAGTTGCGTGGAATTGAGTATGAGTATATTGAGGAGGATGAAGATGATGATGAGTAATTAGAATAGGTGGGGTGCAGTCTAGTAGGGCTGTACCCTATTTTTTTGTTTTATGATATAATAATTTTAATTAAAATATTACTAAAATATTGCTTAAGAGGTGTTATTATGGAAAATATTATTCCTGTTTCAGATATGAGATTTTATAATAAGTCGTTGCAAGATGTTTCGGTGGGGTCTCCAGTCATTTTGACGAAAAATGGCAATGCTAAGTATGCTGTGATTGATTTTGATGAGTATAGGATGATGCAAGCAAGAGTAAGACTTTTTGAGGAATTACAAAAGGGTTATCATTCTTTAGCAAGTGAAAAAACGGTATCACAAGATGAATTTAGGAAAGTGTTTGGCATTGAAGAATGAGTTATAAAGTTAATGTTTCTCGTCAGGTGTTAAAGGATATTCAAGATGCAGTTTTTTACAAAAAGCAGTTGGGAACATATGCTAGGAATATAGATAATTTTGTTAGAGAGTTAGATGAGTTAATTTATAGTCGTTTGTGTGATAGTCCGATGGTAGGAGCTAGTTTATCATCACGAGTTGATATTGAAACGTCAATTAGGTATCAGGTTGTTAATGACTATATTTTATTTTATGATGTCGTAGGTGCTGAGACAGTAAATGTTTTGCGTTTGCTGTCGGCAAGGTCTGATTGGGCAACTGTAATTTTAAAAAGCATTTAAGGTTATGATTTTTTTCATAGCCTTTTTATTTTGCCAAAAACCGAATAATCGATTTTCCAGGAAGGCGTGATTTTTGAGCAAATAACGAACGAAAGAGGTAAACATGGTTTTGAATGTTAATGATTTTCCTGATATTATGGTTGGGAAACAAGAATTGATAAGTAAGTATTTTCCGACTTTTTCAAAGAAGACGTTGGAAAAATATATGACTGCTATTGGTAAGAATAAAGAATTTAGGGAGATATTGTTGAGACCGTCAACGAGAATGACTTTAATCAATGTTAGAGGATTTTATGAGTATTTGCGATGGTGTGAGAATAATAAGTACAAATAATGATATAATGTAGGTATTAACTAGATACCTGCTTTTTAATTTTAGAAAAGAGGTAGTTATGTTTTTTGTAGCATTAGATAATGGTAAGTATCGTTATTATGAAAAATTTTATGATACGAATTGCGAAAAGTGGAGACAAGTTTCTTGTACATTAAAATCTAAAACACGTCAGGCACAAGGTGAGGCGAGGCGGATTTTAGAGGGAATGATTGAAAAAAAGTTGGAGGTAAAAAAATCTGTAGTTACGTTTGGGACACTTTATGAGTCGTGGTTGGCTTTTAGAAAAGTTAGTGTTAAAGAAAGTACGTTTTATACACAATTGAAAGTGATTAAGGATTTTAGTCAAAGATTTTATGAAAAGAATATAGACAAAATATCTAGTATTGAAATACAGGAATATATTTTATCGTTAGACAAAAAAATAGGAACGTTAAGAGTTATGCTTTCGGTTATAAATATGATTTTTGATTACGGTAAACGTTTGGATATGTTATCTGAAAATCCTGTGTCAAAAGTTAAATTACCTAGACTATATAGTAGTATTGATGAGCTTCATAGAAAGAATATGAAGTTTTATTCAAAAGAAGAAGCAAAAGCATTGTTTGAGTATTTAAATACTATAAAAAGACATAAGATTTCAGCATTATTGGCTGAGTTCCTTTATCTTACTGGCTTGCGTTTTGGTGAAGCGTCAGGCTTACAAAAAGAGGATGTTGACTTTGAAAATATGTGTTTGACTGTGAATCGTACACTTAGTAGATTGAATATTGATAATCAGTTTAGGTTATCATCACCTAAAACAGCAAGTGCTTATCGAACAGTTTATTTTAATGACCGTTGTAAAGAAATTTTACTTGAGGCTTTTAAGCATAATAAGAGTGAGAAATATCAATCGTTTGTTTTTGTGAATAATGTACAATCTCTATTTAGTAATGCTAATTTTAATAATTATCTAGCGAAGTATGCTTTGAAGTCAGGGATAAGACCTGATTTAAAGCCTACAAGTCATGTGTTTAGACATTCTCATATTAGTTTATTAGTTGAGATGGGTTTACCATTAAAAGTGATTATGCAACGTGTCGGTCATACGGATGAAAAAACGACAACTCGAATCTATACTCATATTACTAATGCTATGAAAAGTGATTATATTGATGTAATTCGGGGTTTTGATTTAACCAAAATATAACCAAAAAAGAAGAAAATATAGAGATTTAAGTGGGTAATATAGGGAATGTTGTTTAATTATTTTGAATTTAATTAGGTGATAGCATTTTAAAAGCCTTTGGGTATAAGGTTTTTAGGGGTTATCTGAAATTGTTAAAAGGTTCGTTGTTTTTATGGTATAATAATATAGAAATTTTCTATGCTCTTTTATTAGAGTTTGGAATGATTTGAATGAAAGAAAAGAGGCATTTTAAAGGTGCAAGATAATAATTTAATTGACGTTAAATTGACATCTGAAATGAAAACGAGTTTTATTGATTACGCCATGAGTGTAATCGTTGCTCGTGCTTTGCCAGATGTTCGTGATGGTTTAAAACCAGTACAACGTCGTATCCTTTATGGAATGAATGAGCTTGGGGTGACACCTGATAAACCACATAAAAAATCAGCTCGTATCACTGGGGATGTCATGGGTAAATATCACCCACATGGTGATTCATCTATCTATGAGGCTATGGTTCGTATGGCCCAATGGTGGAGCTACCGTTACATGTTGGTTGATGGTCACGGTAACTTTGGTTCTATGGATGGTGACGGAGCCGCCGCTCAGCGTTACACTGAGGCGCGTATGTCAAAATTCGCCTTGGAAATGCTCCGTGATCTCAACAAAAATACTGTTGATTTTCAAGATAACTACGATGGTTCGGAACGTGAGCCAATTGTTCTGCCATCACGTATTCCTAATTTACTTGTTAATGGCGCAACAGGGATTGCCGTTGGTATGGCGACCAATATCCCACCGCACAATCTGTCTGAGACAATTGATGCTGTCAAATTGATGATGGACAACCCTGAGGTCACAACACGTGAGTTGATGGAAGTTCTTCCTGGCCCTGATTTTCCAACGGGTGGTCTGGTCATGGGGAAAACCGGTATTCACCGTGCCTATGAGACTGGTAAGGGTTCTATCGTACTTCGTTCTCGTACCGAAATTGAGACCACGAAATCTGGTCGTGAGCGCATTGTCGTTACAGAATTTCCTTACATGGTTAATAAGAATAAGGTCCATGAACATATTGTTCGTTTGGCCCAAGAAAAACGTGTTGAAGGAATTACAGCAGTCCGTGATGAGTCATCTCGTGAAGGAGTTCGCTTTGTTATTGAAGTGCGTCGTGATGCCTCTGCCAATGTTATCTTGAATAACCTGTTCAAATTAACGCAACTTCAGACTAACTTCAGCTTTAACATGTTGGCCATTGAAAAGGGTGTTCCTAAAATCCTTTCTTTGCGTCAAATCTTGGCGGATTATATTGCCCACCAAAAAGAAGTTGTGGTTCGTCGCACACAGTTTGACAAGGATAAGGCTGAGGCACGTGCCCATATTTTAGAAGGTTTGTTAATTGCACTTGATCACTTGGATGAAGTGATTGCAATTATTCGTAACAGTCAAACGGATTCGGAAGCACAAGCTGAGTTGATGGCTCGTTTCGAACTTACCGAACGTCAAAGCCAAGCGATTCTTGATATGCGTTTGCGTCGTTTGACCGGTTTGGAACGTGATAAGATTCAAAACGAATATAATGATCTGTTAGACTTGATTGCAGACTTGGCCGATATCTTGGCGAAACCTGGACGTGTTATTGCCATTATCAAAGAAGAATTGGATGAGAGCAAGCGAAAATTCGGAGATGCTCGTCGTACCGAACTTATGGTCGGTGAAGTTGTCTCACTTGAAGATGAAGACCTCATCGAAGAAGAAGATGTGGTTATTACGCTTTCAAACAAAGGCTATATTAAACGTTTGGCTCAAGATGAGTTCCGCTCACAAAAACGTGGTGGACGTGGGGTCCAAGGTACTGGTGTTAATGACGATGACTTTGTTCGTGATATTGTTTCAACTAGCACTCATGATCACCTTTACTTTATGACTAACAAAGGGCGTGTATACCGTCTTAAGGGCTATGAAATCCCTGAATATGGTCGTACAGCCAAGGGATTACCAATTGTCAACCTCTTGAAGTTAGACGAGGGTGAGACCATTCAAACGGTGATTAATGCTAAGAGTGATGAAGCTTCTGAAAATAATCACCTAGTCTTTGTAACTCGTCAAGGTTTGGTTAAGCGTACTAAAGAAGCCGAGTTCAAAAACATTCGCCAAAATGGTTTGATTGCCTTAAAACTTAGAGAAGGTGATGAGCTAATCAATGTCTTCTTGACTACAGGAAATGAAGAAATTATCATTGGTACCAAGTTTGGATACAGTGTACGCTTCAAGGAAAATACGATTCGAAGCATGAGTCGTATGGCTGCTGGTGTTAAAGGAGTGACTCTTCGTGATGGCGACCAAGTCGTTGGTGCTGCCGCCATTACGGACGACCAAGAAGTATTGATTATCTCTGAAAAAGGTTATGGTAAGCGTACTTCAGCCACTGAATACCCAACTAAGGGCCGTGGCGGTAAAGGTATCAAGACGGCTAATATCACTGATAAGAACGGTCATTTAGCTGGTATTGCTACCGTTTCTGGTAACGAGGACATCATGGTCATGACTGATACAGGTGTTATCATTCGTACAGCAGTTGCCAATATTTCCCAAACTGGACGTGCCACTCAAGGGGTTAAGGTCATGCGTTTGGATAATTCTGCTCGAATTGTAACTTTTGCTTTGGTTGAACCAGAAGAAGTTGTAAAAGCTCCCGAGGCCGACCAAGAAAGTGGTGATAACTGATGAGTAGAGATAAGAAAAACAAGACGACTAAAAACCGTCATAAATGGCTTGAAATCCTTCGTTGGGTTTTGATTGTTGTTCTTTTGGTTGTTGGTCTAGCGCTATTTTTCAATAAGTCCATCCGCAACACTGTGATTGCCTGGAACACCAATAAATATCAAGTTAGTAATGTTTCTAAAAAGACAATTGAGAAAAACAAAGAAGCTAAGACTAGCTTTGACTTTGAAAATGTTCAATCAATCAGTACTGGATTCGTTTTGCAAGCGCAAATGGATGCTCAAAAGCTTCCGGTTATTGGTGGTATTGCCATTCCTGAGGTCGGTATCAATCTCCCTATTTTCAAAGGTCTTGGAAATACAGAGTTGACTTACGGTGCAGGAACCATGAAGGAAACTCAAGTCATGGGTGGGGAAAACAATTATGCCCTGGCTAGTCACCATGTTTTTGGTATTGCAGGGGCTTCTGATATGCTTTTTTCACCTCTTGATAGGGCTAAGAAAGGCATGAAGATTTATCTTACGGATAAAAATAAAGTCTACACTTATGTCATTAGTGAGGTTACAGTTGTTCAACCAACTGAAGTAGCGGTGGTTGATGATACACCTGGTAAGTCAGAAGTTACTCTTGTGACTTGTACAGATGCTGAAGCAACTCAGCGTACAATTGTCAAAGGAGTTTTGAAAACTCAAGTAGAATATGATAAGGCTAATTCAGATATTATTGATGCCTTTAACAAATCATATAACCAATTTCAAAGTTGAGAAAAGGCCGTAAGGCCTTTTTCTAAGGAGGAAAAAATGTTTTTAAATACGGTACACCATGTTGCCATCATAGTTTCTGATTATGAGCGCTCTCGAGATTTTTATGTCAATAAACTTGGTTTTGAAATCATTAGGGAAAATCATCGTCCCGAGCGTCATGATTATAAGTTAGACTTACGTTGTGGAGCCATAGAGCTTGAAATCTTTGGCACTAAAACGAATGATCCGGCCTATGTGGAGCCACCTCAACGTCCATCCTATCCTGAAGCTTGTGGCTTGCGTCATTTAGCATTCAAGGTTTCTCATATAGAGGAAGTTGTAAAAGACTTAGATGAAAAAGGTATCTCTTGCCAACCTATTCGAAGGGATACGTTTACTGGCGAAAAGATGACTTTTTTTGACGATCCTGATGGTCTTCCTTTGGAGTTGCATGAGTAGTTTTTTTGACCTTATTTTTTCAAGTCATGGTATAATTAATTCATGTCTGACCCTTTTGTCAGTCGTCCTTTAGGAGATTATGGATACTAATCTATTTTCGAAAGGAAAAACACATGAAATTGAAAAAACTTTTTATTACTGGGGCTGCTCTGTTAGCTTCAGTGACTACCTTTGCTTCAGCTGCTCAAGCAGCCACATCGTCAGACGTTCAAAAGGTTATTGATGAATCTTATGTTCAGCCTGACTATGTCATGGGGTATTCTTTGTCAGAAGATCAACGCAACCAGACCTTGAATTTGTTGGGTTATGATAGCAATAAAGATACCAATGTTAAGACGCTAACGACATCAGCATATGCAAAAATCATGAATGTTGCAGACGATTCTAGTTTACAGTTATATTCCTCGGTTAAAATCGCAAAGCTAGGTGCTAAAGAAACCTTGACTGTTGATATTGTAACGCCACAAAATATCACGAAAGTTACATCGGATATGTATCGTAATGCCGCAACGACACTTGGTATTGAACATGCTAAGATTACAGTAGCAGCACCGATTGCCGTTACTGGTGAAAGTGCCTTGGCTGGTATTTATTATTCCCTTGAGCAAAATGGAGCCAAAGTTTCAGATGAAAGCAAGGAGCTTGCCCAAGAGGAACTTAAAACCCTTTCTCAAATCAATGAGGAAAATTCAGGTAAGAGTAACTATGATGCTGATAAGCTTAATGTAGCCATGACTGATATCAAATCTGCAGTTGCAGATAAAGGCGACAAGTTGACTGAAGATCAAGCTAAAACAATTGTTCAGCAAACCATCAATAACTACAACTTGAATCTTTCTGATAATCAAATCAATCTTTTGGTTAATTTTGCTTTGAATTTATCTAAGTCCTCAATCATTGATAGTGCAAGTTTCAAGTCAAGCTTGAGTTCTCTGAAAGATTCTATCGTTTCTAAAGCTGGAAATACCTTCTCTGGCATCAACTTAAAATTTGATGCTAACAAGACACTTGAAAATAGCAAAAATATTTTTGCACAAATCTGGCAAGCTATCGTAGATTTCTTTACTGGATTGTTTAAATAGTGAAAGAGCTATCCGTTTGGATGGCTTTTTTCGATTTTTCAGAAAATATTTGAAATACTATTGAAATTTTTTACACAATTGTGTAAAATAGTAACCATCAATTCAGATTATTCTGAAAATTGTTTTAGGAGGCTTTTTATGTCACAATCAAGTGTTACGAGTCAGTCAACCTGGCGTAGTAAAATAAAAGCAATGGGACCAGGTATCCTAATGGCATCTGCTGCCGTAGGTGGTTCCCATATCGTTTCTTCAACACAAGCCGGAGGTATGTATGGCTGGGCCTTGTTAGGTTTAGTTATTCTAGCTAACCTCTTTAAATATCCATTTTTCCGTTTTGGTGCGGAATACACAGCAGATACTGGAAAAACTGGCTCTTTGTCAAATAGTGTTGATGAAGAATTTTAGGAAGGGATTAAGCAACTAATTGTTGCTTAATTCCTTTTTGTTTTGGGCCAAACATTTTTGTTATTAAGATAATCCTGTTTCTAAAATGGTAATAGTTTTTAAAACCGTAGGCATTTCTTTTAAGCACTTTTATTTTATTGTTTATTCCTTCGATAGGGCCATTTGTTCTAGTTGGATACTCACAAGTATTTTGAATATATGGCAAGTAAGTCATAAGAGTCTTTAATACTCTTTTTAACCCAGGAGATAGGTCTAATTGCGTAGCTGCTTCAATCGTTTCCTTGAATTCTATATAATCTCTATCCTGTATACATTCACGAAGTGAATGTACAACCTCATAATCATGTTTAAGAGATGGATTGTTTTCTAAGATATAATCCACAATTCCTTGGGTTGTCATAAAGCTTTCAAAAAGCTTATAACGATTATATTTATAGTTCTGAAGTTCATTAGGATTCTTTAAAATTAACTTCCAATAATGTTTTAACTTTCGATATAATTTAGCGTCTTTATAACGATGCTGATTCATGACACGTACCCGAGTTCGATTTAATTCTCTATTTAAGGCTTGTACGATGTGAAAAGGATCAATGATAATTTTAGCGTTAGGAAACATTTCTTTTATTAATTGAATGTACGGTACGTACATGTCGATAGAGATGGTTTTTACCTTTAATCTAGTCTTAGGCTCAAAACGATAAAAATATTGTTTCAAACTGTAAGATTTTCTATCTCGTACAACATCGACCAGCTTGTGTGTAGTGCTATCACAAATAATGAAGCTCATATTACTATCGGAAGATTTAACGGATTTAAATTCATCAAAACACAAATGCTCAGGTAAATCGTGTAATGGTTTAATGGTCAATAATCGTGCTGTATCATCTATGATACGTCTTACAGTATGAACTGAAACATTTGTTTCTTTTGCGATATATGTTTCAGATACTGTTTCACTAATTTTTGATTTGATTTCATTTTTTAATCTTTTAGAGATATGACAGTGTTTTTCTACGATTCGACTAGTGTCTGCGGTAAATGAAGAGCCGCATTCTCTACAGAGAAATCTCTGCTTGCGTAGATTTAAGTAGGCCGGAAGGCCTGAAACAGAACAGAGAGTGATACGAGATGTTTTCGTGCCGTTTTTAACGATATTATTATTTTGGCTAACACATCCACAAACAGTACAAAATTCTGGTTTATGCGTATATGTAGCTGAATAAAATAAAGATTTTCTCTTTTTAAATACCTTCTCTTGAACTTTATTATCCCAAATCATGTTTTTATCTTTGATTTGTAGTGTAGCTTCTAGTATATTGTTCATATGGTCATCATCCTTTTGTTTTAGGTTTCAGCGCTTTTAATATAATGGATGTTGGCCTTTTTGTATACACAAAATAGGGTTGGTGGAAAAATTCCATCAACCCTAAAAATTATAGAACCGAAAAACTCTGGTTGAAGGATATGCTGAAAAAGGGAAGTTCTACCTTTGGGTATTCTTCATCCTCAATGTTTTCTCAGCTTTGGTTAATACAGCAGGTGTTGCTATCCTCTGTGCGGCTATCATTGCGAGTGCCTTTCCCATGCTAGGTTTGACCATTACTGTTTGGTCGTTCATCTTGGTTGCTATTATCTGGGGAATGTTGCTCTTTGGGGGGTACAAACTTCTTGATGGTATGGCCAAATGGATTATGTCTGCCTTGACCATTGCAACCGTAGGAGCGGTTATTATTGCCGCTATCAAACACCCAGAGTATAGCGTGGATTTCGTAGAGAAAAGTCCATGGCAACTAGCGGCTCTTCCATTTATCGTGTCGCTTCTTGGTTGGATGCCAGCTCCAATCGAAATTTCAGCCATCAACTCACTTTGGTCTGCCGAGAAAAAGAAATCGGTTGATTTTAACACTGATGATGCACTCTTTGATTTTAATGTTGGCTATATCGGAACGGCTATCTTGGCAGTATTCTTTGTAGCTCTTGGTGCTCTTATTCAGTATCCAACTGGTAAACCTGTGGTAGCAGCCTCAGCGGCCTATATCGCACAATTCGTCGGTATGTATGAATCAGTGCTTGGTACTTGGTCTCGCTACTTGATTACTTTCATTGCTTTCTTGTGTATTTTTGGTACCGTTATCACAGTTATTGATGGTTATTCACGTGTAAATGAGATATCTCTACGACTTTTGTTTAACAAGAAAGAATCCAGTGCAACACCTTTGAACGTATGGATGACTTTGACTTCAATTATTGGTCTTATCATCATTATCTTCTTCCAAGGTCAAGTTGGTACCATGCTTCGTTTCGCCATGATTGGTTCATTCTTGACAACACCTTTCTTTGCGCTATTGAACTATGTGCTTGTCACTAAGGCTAAGAAAGATTTTCCAACCTGGTTGAAAGTGCTTGCCATTGCAGGTTTGATTTTCTTGTTCGGATTTGCCATCTTCTTTATCTGGGCAATGCTTATCGGTAAAGCCGGAGTTTAATAGTTTATTAAGACAGTATCCATTGGGATGCTGTTTTTTAAGTCTTCAATAAAGCTTCTGTAATAGCAATAGATTTAAAGATAAAGAAAAAACCATTCCAAATGGAATGGTTCAACAACAAAATGTTGCTTATTTGAGACCGTATTTTTTGTTGAAACGATCCACGCGTCCGTCTGCTTGTGTGAATTTTTGACGGCCAGTGTAGAATGGGTGAGAATCTGATGAAATTTCTACACGGATAAGTGGGTAAGTTTCACCTTCGAATTCAACTGTTTCGTTTGAGTACTTAGTTGAACCGCTAAGGAATTGGTAACCAGTAGTTGTGTCCATGAATACTACTGGACGGTAATCTGGATGGATATCTTTTTTCATGTTAAAATGTTTCCTTTCTGCCATGGTACTTTCCGCACCATAGTTTTTTTTAACTATTCTAGTTTATCAAAACCTTAACTTCTTGACAAGTCTTTTTCCCTATTTTTTAGGAAAGTCGTATCTTGTATACACCGCTTGTTTGAAAGCAGTAGTTGTCTTTATCAATAATAATGGCTTCAAGGTCTTCATGGGCACTAACTTCTTGGAAAATATGCTCAAGACTTGACCCAAATAATCGAGTCGTCCAAATTTCGCCATCAACTGAAAGTGGAGAAATGATAGTAAGGCTTGCAAGATTGCTAGTAACAGGATAGCCAGTTTGACTATCAAAAATATGATGATAGGTCTTACCGTCTATTTCAAAAGTCCGTTCATAGATTCCAGAAGTGACGACAGATTGGTCTCTGATAGCAAGCACCATGAGATTGGTGTTCCTCGTCTCCTTAGGATTTTGAATACCAATTCGCCATTTATGGTCAGGATTATGGAGAGCTGGTCCGAAGGTTAGAACATTGCCTCCTAGATTTATCAAGGCACTGGTTACTTTTTCAACTTTGAGAAAGTCTGCAATCCGATCTGCGATATAACCCTTAGCTAAGGCACCCAGATCAATTTTCATCCCCTTTTCTTTGAGGAAGACACTATGATCTTCTTCGGATAAGCTAATAGCAGTTGGATTGATGAGGTTTAAAAGTGGGCTGATTTCTGTGGGCTGAGGAAGTCTGGCATCAGAAAAGCCAATCCGCCAGGTCTGAATGAGAGGACCAATGGCAATATTAAGGTGGCTTCCAACTTGGCAACTATGCCATTTTCCAAGAGAAATCAGTTCGAACAGTTCTGGATGAATCTTTACAGGGTGTATACCGGCAGCCTTATTAATTTGCATGAGTTCAGAACTGTCGTCATTAGCAGAGAATCGCTTATTATAAAGATGAAGCAATGCCTCAACCTGGTCTAGTACGGGTTCTGGTTGATTATGATAGATGGAAACATCAATAACAGTTCCCATAAGATGTACACGACGATTAGTGAGTTGCATGGGCAACAGTATCCTTGATTTCTTGATAGATTTGGTCATTTTCCTCTAAGCTGTAGGAATTGGCACCACTGGCAAGTGGGTGTCCACCACCGTCATGACGCTTAGCAATCTCGTTGATGACAATAGACTTACTACGAAGGCGCACACGGTAATGCCCTTCAGGCTGCTCTACGAAAATAGCCCATGATTGAACGGTGTCAATACGACCAGGAGTGCCAACAATGGCTGAACTTTCAGCATCAGAGACATTAAAGTCATCAAGTACTTTTCGTGTTAGGACGACTCGAGCTGCCCCATTTTCATCGACTTCAAGATTATCGAAAACATAGCCTTGCAATTTAGCGATTTTGAAGGGAAAACTGTCCATACGACGTGCCATAGCAGAAAAATCGAAGTCGTATTCACGTAGTTTTGCTGCAATGTGAAGTGTTTTTGCAGTTGTCGATGGGAAGAGGAAGCGTCCCGTATCGCCAACTATGCCATTATATAGAACACGTGCAGCTGCATCTGAAAGGGCTAAACCGACAGTGAGGGCCCAGTCTGTCACAATTTCGCTGGCACTTGAAGCAGTAGTATCAACTAAAAGCAGGTCTCCGTAAGCATCATCGTTAGGATGGTGGTCAATTTTGATAAGAAAGTCGCCCTTACTATATCGGTCATCATCAATACGAGGAGTATTGGCGGTATCAGTAACGATAACAAGAGCTCCTTCATAATCCTGATAAGCTACTTCATCCATCTCAGCAATCCAAGATAGAGTTGGTTCATTGATACCAGTTGCAAGGACCTTTTTATCTGGAAAGTTTGTTTTCAAAATTTCCTTCAAACCTACCTGACTACCGATGGCATCAGGGTCTGGTCGTTGGTGGCGATGAATAATAATAGTGTCATAAGCTTTTATTTTTTCTAAAATAGCTTGAAATACAGTCATGAAAATCTCCTTGTGATTTTTTTCTATTATATCATGAATAGAAGCAAAAACGATTAGCCTAAACTAACCGTTGCAAAGATTAAATTTCTTTATAATCAACATCAAGGCCACGCTGAACAGCTGGACGGTTGCTGATCTTATCAGCCCAAGCTTGAAGATGCTTGTATTCTTTAACGTTAAGGAAGATACCAGCCTTGTCCCAAATCTTATCCTGAGCAAGTCGGCCATACCAAGACCAGATTGCGATATCAGTGATAGTGTACTCATCCCCAGCGATATAAGGTTTGGTTGCAAGTTCTTTATCCACCAGGTCAAGTTGGCGTTTGGCTTCCATAGCAAAACGTTTGATGGCGTATTCGATTTTTTCAGGAGCGTAATGGAAGAAGTGACCAAAACCACCGCCTAGGAAAGGTGCAGCGCCTGTTTGCCAAAAGAGCCAGTTGAGAACTTCAGTACGTTTAGCGTGATCAGTTGGAATAAGTTTTCCAAACTTTTCAGCCAAGTAAAGGAGGATGTTAGCTGATTCAAAGACACGAACGGGTTGGTCTTGGGAATAATCCATCATGGCAGGAATTTTTGAATTTGGATTGATAGCAACAAAGTCTGATCCAAACTGATCACCATTACCAATCTTAATACGATAAGCATCATATCCTGCTTGAGTCACACCGAGTTCTTTAAGTTCTTCTAACATGATAGTTGCCTTGATACCGTTTGGCGTCGGAAGAGTATAGAGTTGGAAAGGTTGATTGCCTTTTGGTAAGGTTTGTTCAAAACGGGCACCAGCAGTCGGTTGGTTAATACCACCCCAGGCTCCTCCCATAGCAGCAGGATTTTCCCAAACTTCGGGTAAAATATAGTCAGACATGATAATTCTCCTTGTATTCTTGATAGTTACATCCTAACAAAATGCAAGTGGCATTTCAAGAATCTGCTATGTCTCATTGGCTTTAGCATCTTGACTTTTTTCTATGGAATGATAATATAGTAAAAATTAATTTTATTTGATTAACAAAAACAAAGATTGGGAGAGTAAAAAATTTGACAGCTATCGATTTTCATCACTTGGCTAAAACAGAATTGCACTGCCATTTGGATGGTTCTTTGTCAATAGAGACCATTCGTCATCTTGCTAAATTAGCACAGATTGCACTACCAGAAGATGACGCAGAGCTCAAACACCATGTGACAGCTCCACATACCTGTGAGAGTCTTCTGGATTATTTGGTGGCTTTCGATTACATTCGCCCACTGTTACAGACTAAGGAAGCTTTAACCCTTGCTGCCTATGATGTGGCTAAGCAGGCTGCTCTTGAGAATGTCATCTATATTGAAGTGCGTTTTGCACCTGAATTGTCTATGGATAAGGGGCTTACTGTCGTTGAAACTATCCAAGCTGTTTGTCAAGGGTTACGTCAAGCTCAGGACGAATTCGGTATTGTGGCTAAGGCCTTGGTTTGTGGAATGCGTCAATCGGACCAAGATTTGACTTCTCGTATCCTTGATGAAGCCAATAAGGTTGAAGAGACTGATTTTGTTGGCTTTGATTTTGCTGGTGATGAGCATCATTATGGACCAAGGGCTATTGAATCTTTGATTGAACAAGTTCAGACTTACGACCGTCCTATGACTTTCCACGCAGGTGAGTGTGGCTGCCCAGCCTTTCTAGCTCAGTCTATTGCAATGGGAATCAAGCGTAATGGACATGCGACTATCCTTGCTCAAGAGCCTGAACTTTTGGAAGAATTTGTAAAAAATGGTGTCACAGGTGAATTGTGTCTGACAAGTAATCTCCAGACCAAGGCTGCTGTTACTGTTGCTGATTTCCCTTACCTAAAAATGAAAGCAGCGGGGGCAAACATTACGATTAATACGGACAATCGTACCGTTTCTGATACAAACCTAACCAAAGAATACGAACTCTATCACAAGTATTTTAACACTTCTGTTCAAGATTTTTTTGTTCACAATAAGACAGCGATAGAGGCTTCCTTTGCTAGTGATGAAGAGAAAGAAGAACTTCTTGAAAAATTGACTCAGGCTTATTCATAAGAAATAAGGTTAGGATAAAGCAGATGTAAGAGCTAAACGAGTGTAGTTCAAACAGAATGACTAAGTGCTCTGTTAAAAAGGTTAGTACTGATTTTCTTATTTGAGTCAAGAATAAGAAGACAATGTGATTTTTTTCAAAAATTGTTCAGTATCAGGCCCTTTTGCGTCTCGAATTATGATAAAATAAGTACAAAATATATTTTAGAGGAGTCTGGTTTGGCACAGCTTTATTTTCGCTACGGCACCATGAATTCGGGAAAATCTATTGAAATTCTCAAGGTGGCCCATAATTATGAAGAACAGGGAAAACCAGTTGTGCTTATGACCAGTCGTCTGGATAATCGAGATGGTGTAGGTTATATTTCTAGCCGAATAGGCATGAAACGTAAGGCTTATCCAATTGGTAATGACACGGATATTTTTGGATACATTGCTGCTATGAATCCTAGTCCCTATTGTGTTTTGATTGATGAGGCTCAATTTCTGACTCGGGCAAATGTCTATGATTTGGCACGTATTGTTGACGAATTGGATATTCCCGTAATGGCATTTGGCTTAAAAAATGATTTTCAAAACAACCTGTTTGAGGGATCAAAGTATCTCTTGCTTTTATCTGACAAGATTGATGAAATAAAAACCATCTGTCATTACTGCTCTAGGAAGGCGACTATGGTTCTACGCATGGAAAATGGAGAGCCGGTTTATGAAGGGGCACAGGTTCAAATTGGAGGTCATGAGAGTTATATTTCCGTTTGTCGAAAGCACTGGTTTAACCCACCTCGCAAGAAAATAGTTCCTTTGAAAGAGGATTAAAAACGATTATCAGTTATACAAGGAGTAACAGTAACAAATGAACATTTATGATCAGTTGCAGGCGGTTGAAGACCGTTACGAGGAATTAGGAGAGCTACTTAGTGACCCTGAGGTTGTTTCGGATACTAAGCGTTTTATGGAATTGTCTCGTGAGGAGGCTAATACCCGTGAAACTGTAACAGTTTACCGTGAATACAAGCAAGTTATCCAAAACATCACAGATGCTGAGGAGATGATTAAGGAAGCAAGCGGTGATCCTGACTTGGAAGAAATGGCTAAGGAAGAACTCAAAGAATCCAAAGCCGCTAAAGAGGAGTACGAAGAACGTTTGAAAATTCTTCTCTTGCCAAAAGACCCTAATGATGACAAGAATATCATCCTTGAAATCCGTGGGGCTGCAGGTGGTGATGAAGCAGCTTTGTTTGCGGGAGACCTCTTAAATATGTACCAAAAATACGCTGAAACACAAGGTTGGCGCTTTGAGGTCATGGAAGCATCATACAATGGTGTCGGAGGTATCAAAGAAGTGGTTGCCATGGTTTCAGGACAATCAGTCTACTCTAAACTCAAATATGAATCGGGAGCGCACCGTGTACAACGTGTCCCTGTGACTGAGAGTCAAGGACGTGTCCATACTTCAACGGCAACTGTCTTGGTCATGCCAGAAGTTGAAGAAGTGGATTATGAAATTGATCCTAAAGACCTTCGTGTTGATATCTATCACGCTTCTGGTGCTGGTGGTCAGAACGTCAATAAGGTTGCGACTGCCGTTCGTATGGTCCATATTCCAACTGGCATTAAGGTTGAAATGCAAGAAGAACGTACGCAACAGAAAAACCGTGATAAAGCCATGAAGATTATTCGTGCCCGCGTGGCTGACCACTTTGCACAGATTGCTCAAGATGAACAAGATGCTGAACGTAAATCGACTGTTGGTACAGGGGACCGTTCAGAGCGTATCCGTACTTACAACTTCCCACAAAACCGTGTGACGGATCACCGTATTGGTTTGACCCTTCAAAAACTAGATACGATTTTAGCTGGTAAACTAGATGAAGTTGTTGATGCTTTGGTTCTTTACGATCAAACACAAAAATTGGAAGAACTTAACAAATGATTCTGGCAGATGCCTTAGCAGGCTATGAGAAGGAACTTGGGGCTGTTGGAGAAGAGCCAGAGGCTCTGTCCTTTGTCTATCGTGGTTTGAAACATTGGGATTTGACGCAATTTGTTCTTCATCTACGACAAGAAGTTTCAGAGGAAGACGAAAAGCTTCTTTCTAATATCTTTCATCAACTAAAAGCGCATAAACCTGCTCAGTATATTTTAGGTTTTGAAGATTTTCATGGCTTACGTTTTCAAGTTGATGAGCGTGTTTTGATTCCTCGTCCTGAAACTGAGGAATTAGTGGAGCTAATTTTGGCGGAAAACCCAAAGACAGAGCTTAAGGTTCTTGATATTGGAACAGGGAGTGGTGCTATTGCAGTGTCTCTGAAAGAGAGTTGTCCTCTTTGGCAAGTGACAGCCAGTGACTTGTCTGTGGATGCTTTAGAACTTGCTAGAGAAAATGCCAAGCTCAACCGAGTAGACATCAGTTTTATTCAATCGGATGTTTTTGAAAATATTTCTGGTAGTTTTGATATCATTGTGTCAAATCCTCCCTATATTTCTGAAAATGATAAGAACGAAGTTGGTTTAAATGTCTTGGCTAGTGAGCCCAAGATGGCTTTGTTTGCTGATGAAGATGGCCTTGCCATTTATAGACAGATTATTGAGGGGGCTGCTAAGCATCTAAGTCCTCAAGGAAAACTCTATTTTGAGATTGGCTATAAGCAGGGCAGTGATTTGAAGAAACTCTTGTCTCTACATTTTCCAGATAAGTGTGTGCGTGTCCTTAAGGACCAATTTGGGCAGGATAGAATGGTTGTGATGGATGATGGAAACTAACACGGATTTAAAAGCAATCTTGGCAAATGGAGGGGCAGTCGTCCTTCCCACAGAGACGGTTTATGGTCTTTTTGCTAGAGCTTTGGACGAGAAGGCGGTCAATCATGTCTATGAGCTAAAAAATCGTCCTAGGGATAAGGCTATGAATTTGAATATCGCTTCTTATGAAGATATCTTGACCTATTCAAAAGAGCAACCCGACTATCTCAAAAAACTTTACGATGCTTTTTTGCCTGGACCTTTGACCATCATTTTAAAAGCTAATAGCCAAGTACCTAAGTGGATTAATTCGGGTTTGACGACGGTTGGCTTTCGCTTGCCAAACCATCCTGTAACTAGAGAATTGATTCAAGCTGAAGGACCTCTGATTGGTCCATCCGCTAACAAGTCGGGGATGGCAAGTGGCCGTTATTTTGACCACATCAGAGCGCAGTTTGATTTTCAGGTGACAGGCTATCAAGATGATGATGCCCTGTTGGGCCTAGATTCGACGATTTTGGACCTGTCTGTTACTCCAGCAAGAATACTTAGACAGGGAAAGATTACAAAAGATGACCTATTGGCAGCTCTACCAGAGTTGACCATAGAATAAATGACTAACAGAGACCCGGGAAAGTGTGAGAAAACTTTCAGTTGTGTATGGGTGAGTTGAGAAAAACCCATTAGACCAATAAATAGGAGATCTCAATGATTTTTGACAAAGAAGATTACAAAGCATTTGACCCTGAACTTTGGGACGCCGTTGCCAAAGAAGAAGAACGCCAGCAGAACAATATTGAATTGATTGCTTCTGAAAATGTCGTTTCTAAGGCTGTTATGGCGGCTCAAGGAACACTTTTGACCAACAAATACGCTGAAGGCTATCCTGGTAAGCGTTACTACGGTGGTACAGACGTGATTGATGTGGTTGAAACCCTTGCTATTGAACGTGCTAAGAAACTTTTTGGTGCAAAATTTGCCAATGTACAACCTCACTCAGGTAGTCAGGCCAATGCTGCTGTTTACATGTCTTTGATTCAACCAGGTGACACTGTGATGGGAATGGATTTGTCAGCAGGTGGTCACTTGACACATGGTGCGCCAGTTAGTTTTTCTGGTAAGACTTATCACTTCGTTGCTTACAATGTTGATAAGGAAACTGAACTTCTTGATTATGAAGCTATCCTTGCTCAAGCAAAAGAAGTAAAACCAAAACTCATCGTTGCGGGGGCTTCAGCTTACTCACGTATCATTGATTTTGCTAAATTCCGTGAAATCGCTGATGCAGTAGGTGCTTATCTCATGGTAGATATGGCTCATATTGCTGGTCTTGTGGCATCAGGCCATCATCCAAGTCCAGTACCTTATGCACATGTGACAACCACAACAACTCACAAGACTCTCCGTGGTCCTCGTGGTGGATTGATCTTGACTAATGATGAAGACATTGCTAAGAAAATCAATTCTGCCGTCTTCCCTGGTTTGCAAGGTGGTCCTTTGGAACACGTTATTGCAGCTAAGGCTGTTGCCCTTAAAGAAGCACTTGACCCTGCCTTTAAGGAATACGGTGAAAATGTCATCAAGAACGCCGCAGCTATGGCAGATGTTTTCAATCAACATCCAGACTTCCGTGTCATTTCAGGCGGAACCAATAATCACCTCTTCTTGGTCGATGTGACTAAGGTTGTTGAAAATGGTAAGGTTGCTCAAAATGTTCTTGAAGAAGTGAATATTACCTTGAACAAAAATGGTATTCCTTATGAACAATTGTCACCATTCAAAACATCTGGTATTCGTGTAGGTAGCCCAGCTATTACAAGTCGTGGTATGGGTGAAGCTGAGAGCCGTAAGATTGCTGAGTTGATGATCCAAGCTTTGGAAAATCACGACAAACCAGAAGTTTTGGAACACATTCGTGGTGAAGTCAAAACACTTACAGATGCCTTTCCACTTTATTAAGGGATTATGTTAGATTTATATATTAAACGCATTATCATTCATCAGTTTTCGCCAAATGATACGGAGCTGGTATTGGCAGAAGCGCCTCTTGAAATAACACCACGTTTGGATGAGTATTTCCGGAAGAAACTGTCAAAAGTTTTCTCGGATGAGGCTAAACGTGGGTATTTCGAAGCAGAAAATGTTTTCATCAGTCATCTAGGGGATGATTTGATGGAAAGTTCTGTCAAAATTGCCCAACTTTGGAAGGAAGAATTTGTCATTTCTGAAGATCAAAAGACCAATGATTTGGTCTTTATTCAGTTTGACAAAGAAGGACAAGAGTATTTTGCATTCTTGCGCATTGCCCTAAAGGACAGTTTGATTCATTCTTTGGGAGATAGCCAGCATCCAATTCAATTGTCACAAAATAATCTGCCTTCTGCGGCTCAGACACCAGATGAAGCTTTGATAATTAACCGTAGCAGTAAGCAGTATTATCTGATTGAAAAGCGTATCAAACACAACGGTAGTTTTGCCAATTATTTCTCTGAAAATCTCTTGCAGGTCCAACCTGAACAGTCTGTCAAGAAGTCAATTAAGATGGTTGAAGACACGGCTCAAAAAATTGCTGAGAATTTTAATCAGGATGACTTTAATTTCCAAGGAAAAATGAAATCGGCTATTTTCAATAATTTGGAAGAAGACCAGGAATTGTCTCCTGAAAAATTGGCAGACCAGCTTTTTGATAATAATTTGACAGCTCGTTTGACCTTCGTTGATGAGCTTAAAGAGGCTATTCCTGAGCCTATTTCGGTTTCAGATATTGACCATTCTCGTCAAATTAAGAAATTAGAGAATCAAAAGCTATCGTTATCAAACGGAATTGAGTTAATTGTGCCTAATAACGTCTATCAGGATGCTAATAGTGTTGAGTTTATTCAAAATCCTGATGGCACCTATTCAATTCTCATCAAAAATATCGAGGATATCATCAATAAATAATATGTTTAAATGGATAAGACGTCTGGTGGTTCTTGTGCTAGTCCTCTTTCTAGGAATTCAAGCCTATCGTCTGCATGCCAATATACAACATGTCTTAGCTTATGAATCCATGGTTAAGGAAGTGTTGGCAGAGGATGATGTTGATAATACAACCAATGTAGATTTGGTCCTAGCAATGATTTACACAGAAACCAAGGGGAAGACAGATGACGTGATGCAGTCCAGTGAAAGTTCTTCAGGGGTTACTAACTCCATCAAAAATCGAAAAGAAAGTATTCGTCAGGGGGTGACAGTACTTTCAGAGAACCTGGAAGAGGCTGCCCACCATAAGGTGGATCCTTGGACAGCAGTGCAAGCCTATAATTTTGGTAAGGCCTATATTGATTATGTAGCTGATAATGGTGGAGTAAACACTGTTGAACTAGCAAAGGCCTATTCTAAAAATGTCGTTGCTCCAAGTCTTGGAAATACCAGTGGAAAGACCTACACCTATTACCAACCAGTTGCCATGTACTATGGTGGTGGTAAGCTTTATACAAATGGCGGAAATATTTATTACGCTAAGGAAGTACAGTTTAATCTCTTTTTGATGCGTATGTTCTCACGTCTCTGAGAGTGGCTACTTCATTTTTAAGGAAAGACCAATGAAAGCATTATTAGTTTATTTTAGGGGATACGTCAAAGACAGTATCCTGGGACCCGTGTTTAAATTAATCGAAGCCTGTTTTGAACTCCTCGTTCCACTAGTGATTGCTGGAATTGTCGACACAACTATTCCGAATAAAGACCAAAATCATCTGTTTATGATGATTTTTCTCTTGTTTGGGCTTGCCTTTGTTGGCGTTGTTGTTGCTGTTTCAGCTCAGTATTTTTCATCTCGAGCAGCAGTTGGCTATGCGCAAGGTTTGACCAATAATCTTTATGCCAAAATCATGCGATTATCAAAGAAAAAGCGTGATGAGATAGGAACTTCGAGTTTGGTGACACGCCTAACTGGTGACACTTTTCAGATTCAAACGGGGATTAATCAATTTTTACGACTCTTTTTGAGAGCTCCCATTATTGTGACAGGTGCTATTATTATGGCATTTCGGATTAGCCCACGCTTGACCCTCTGGTTCCTTGGTATGGTTCTAGTGTTGACGCTTATTATTGTGGTGGCAAGCCGTATCGTCAATCCCCTATATGCTAAAATTCGGGTGATTAATGAGTCAATTGTTACTAGTACTCGTCAGCAACTTGAAGGAATGAGGGTTATCCGAGCCTTCGGACAGAGTGAGCGTGAGTTAGATGACTTTACAACTGTAAATAAAGACTTGAAGACCTGGCAACTCAAAACTGGGGTCATAGCAAGTCTCATTAGTCCTTTGACTTTTTTGGTTGTTAATATGACCTTAATTGCCATTCTTTGGCAAGGAAATTTCCAGATTCAAGGTGGACTCTTGACGCAAGGAATGCTGATTGCCTTGGTTAATTACCTCTTGCAAATTTTGACGGAGCTCCTTAAATTAGCCATGATGTTAACTAATCTCAATCAAAGTTTTATATCTGCTAAACGTGTAGAAACTATTTTCAATCTTGAGGATGAGGACATTAAGGCACCTTTAACAATTAAGAAGGCTGATCAAGAAGCGTTGGTGCTTGCTATAGACCAGATTTCCTTTACCTATCCGACAGCTAGTCAGCCATCTCTTCAGGGGATTAACCTTAGACTGACCGAAGGAGAGTCTCTAGGCATTATTGGAGGTACAGGTTCGGGTAAATCGACCTTGGTCAACTTAATCATGAACTTATATCAACCTCAGCTTGGTAGCTTAACCATCTTTAATAATCAAGCATCACCAAAAAATCTAAAGGAATGGCGTTCTTGGGTGGCCTATGTCCCTCAAAAAGCTGAGTTATTTAGAGGAACCATTCGTTCTAATCTGACCCTGGGACTTAAGCATGAACCTAGCGACCAGGAACTATGGCATGCGCTTGACATGGCTCAGGCTGCTGACTTTGTTCGAGATAAGGAACTTGGTTTAGATGAGCCAGTCGAGTCATTTGGCCGTAATTTTTCTGGTGGTCAACGTCAGCGTCTGACTATTGCGCGTGCTTTGATGAGACCAGCACCTTTTTTGATTTTGGATGATTCAACCTCAGCATTGGATTATTTGACTGAGAGTCGACTATTAGCAGCCATAAGAGAAAATCTTACATCAACCAGCTTGATCATTATTTCGCAAAGAACCAATAGTTTAAAAGCTGTCGATCAGATTTTGGTTCTTGATAAGGGCCATCAACTTGGTCTGGGTAATCATGAAGAATTGCTTGCCACTAACAAACTTTATCAAGATATTCATTATTCTCAACATCAAAAGGAGGCTGCTGATGAAAGCTAGAAATAATAAGTCAACGCTTAGACGTCTCAGTCGAGACATCTTAAGTCAGCGCTCTCTCTTAGTCATAGCGACAGTTGGTACTATTATTCAGGTTGCTTTAACGGTTTATTTACCTATTTTGATTGGTGATGCAGTGGATGCTGTTCTCAAAAAGAATGCTGTCCTTCTAATATCACGTTTAATATGGCAAATGCTTGCGGTTATCGTAGCTAATAGTGCTATCCAGTGGCTAAATCCTTTGATTTATAACCGTTTGATATATTCTTACAGCGAGAGTTTGCGTGAGAGGGTTATGATGAAAATTCATGCCCTGCCTCTCAGTTACCTTGATCATCAAGGAACTGGAGATATGGTTAGTCGTGTGACGACTGATAGTGACCAACTGAACAACGGACTTCTCATGGTTTTTAACCAATTTTTCGTTGGTCTCTTAACCATTTTTGTCATTATCATTACCATGGCTCGCTTAGATTGGTTCATGATGCTTCTGGTTCTGGTGATGACCCCTTTGTCTGTCCTTGTCGCTCGCTTCATTGCCAGAAAAAGTTATCAACTTTATCGACATCAGACCAAGTGGCGAGGGATGCAGACTCAGCTGATTGAGGAAAGTCTTACCCAAGAAGCTCTGGTCCAAAGTCTAAATGCCCAAAGTCAGATGGTCCGAAACTTTAGAGAAGTCAATGGTAAGTATGCTGCTTATTCAAGGGGGGCAATCTTTTATTCATCAGCGGTCAATCCGGCCACTCGCTTTGTCAATAGCCTTATTTATGCGCTGATTGCAGGTGTCGGAGCTTACCGTATCATGTCAGGTGGTGCTTTTACAGTCGGCCAATTAACAACCTTTCTCAACTATGTCACGCAATACACAAAACCTTTCAATGATATTTCATCAGTTCTTTCAGAGCTTCAAAGTGCTCTTGCCTGTGCTGATCGTCTCTATATGATTTTGGATGAAAATGAAATCCCAGAAACGGGTCATTTGGTTTTGAAAGAGGAAGACGTGCAGGGACAATTTCAATTTGACCATATTCAATTTGGTTACATACCAAACAAACCTCTTATCAAGGATTTGAGCATTGATATTCCTGCTGCAAGTACTGTTGCAATCGTTGGTCCGACAGGAGCAGGTAAATCAACCCTTATTAATCTTTTGATGCGCTTTTATGATTTAGACAAGGGCCAATTGCGACTGGATGGCAGATCGATTACAGATTACACTCGAGAGAGTCTTCGTAAACAGATTGGTATGGTGTTACAAGAGACCTGGCTTGAAGTTGGGACTATCCATGACAATATCGCCTACGGCAACCCCAAAGCTAGCCGAGAGGAAGTTATAGCTGCAGCTAAAGCCGCAAATGCTGACTTCTTTATTAATCAGTTACCTCAAGGCTATGACACTTATCTAAGTGATGCGGGTCAATCTCTTTCTCAAGGGCAACGTCAACTACTGACTATCGCTCGTATATTTGTTAATTTGCCTAAGATTCTTATCTTAGATGAGGCAACCTCAAGTATTGATACCCGTACGGAGCTTCTCATTCAGGAGGCGTTCGCTAAACTGATGAAAGGCCGAACGAGTTTTATTATTGCTCATAGACTCTCAACCATTGAAAATGCCGATCTTATTTTAGTCATGAATAATGGGGATATTGTTGAGAATGGAACTCATCATCAACTAATGCAAGCTAAGGGTATGTATTATCAAATGCAGACAGCCCAAAAGACACAAATCAGTTAAAACTAACAGAGCTTTTTTAGCTCTGTTTTAAGATATTTAGGTATTAGTTTGTGCAAAAATAACTAGTGATGAAATTGAATAATTTTTCCTTTTTTATTGGAAATAATAAGAATAAGATGGTAAACTAGAGTGGATATTATATAAAAAGAAGGTATCGAAAATTAGAATGTTAAAAAACAAAAATGTCCTTGTTTTTTGGGGACAAACCTTGCTTTATTTCATCATTTTTATGGCCCTAATATATCTCTACAATTACCTGGGACAAGGTCAAGGTAATTTTATCTATAACGAATTCTAGGAAGAATAATGACGAACACAAAAATTAAAGATATGCTTGAAACGATTGAGCAATTTGCTCAATCTCAACCAGACTTTCCTGTTTACAATATTCTTGGGGAAGTCCATACTTACGGTGACCTAAAGGCTGATTCAGACAGCCTAGCTGCTAAGATTGATAGTCTTGATATTCCAGAAAAATCACCAGTTGTGGTTTATGGTGGTCAAGAGTATGAGATGTTGGCAACCTTCGTTGCTCTAACTAAATCTGGTCATGCCTATATTCCAATTGATAGTCACTCAGCTCTTGAGCGTGTGACAGCTATTGTTGAAGTGGCCGAGCCGAGTCTGATTATTGCTATTAACGATTTCCCACTAGAGGATGTTAAAGCGCCAATTGTGACTCTAGATCAAGTGAAGGCAAGCTTCGCTAACAAGTCTAGTTATGAAGTGACCCATCCTGTTAAGGGTGATGATACTTATTACATCATCTTTACATCTGGAACGACGGGTAAACCTAAAGGCGTACAGATTTCGCACGATAATCTCCTTAGTTTCACCAACTGGATGATTACGGACAAGGAGTTTGCGACTCCAAAACGCCCACAAATGCTGGCCCAACCACCTTACTCATTTGACTTATCAGTGATGTATTGGGCGCCGACTTTGGCACTTGGAGGTACACTCTATGCGCTTCCTTCAGCTATTACTCAGGACTTCAAAAAGCTCTTTGAAACGATTTTCTCACTTCCGATTGCTATTTGGACCTCAACACCATCCTTTGCTGATATGGCCATGTTGTCTGAAGATTTCAATGCAGAGAAGATGCCAGAGATTACGCATTTCTATTTCGATGGAGAAGAGTTAACCGTTAAAACTGCTCAAAAGCTTCGCCAACGTTTCCCAGAAGCACGTATTATCAATGCTTATGGTCCAACAGAAGCAACCGTAGCCTTGTCGGCTGTAGCAGTAACTGATGAAATGTTAGCTGATCTTAAACGCCTGCCAATTGGTTATACCAAGGAAGATTCACCGACTTATGTTATCGATGAGGACGGAAATATCCTTCCAAATGGTCAACAGGGTGAAATCATCGTATCAGGTCCAGCAGTTTCAAAAGGTTATATGAACAATCCTGAAAAGACTGCGGAAGCCTTCTTCGAGTTTAATGGACTTCCTGCCTACCATACTGGTGATGTGGGTACTATGACTGATGAGGGTCTCCTTCTTTACGGAGGACGTATGGACTTCCAGATTAAGTTCAATGGTTTCCGTATTGAGTTAGAGGATGTTTCACAAAACCTTAACAAGTCTAAGTACATCGATTCAGCAGTAGCTGTACCACGTTACAATAAGGACCATAAGGTTCAGAATCTCTTGGCTTATGTCATTCTTAAGGATGGCGTTCGTGAGCAGTTTGAGCGTGATATTGATATTACCAAGGCGATCAAGGCTGACTTGGAAAACATCATGATGTCTTACATGATGCCAACTAAGTTCCTCTATCGTGAGAGCCTGCCTTTGACACCAAATGGGAAGATTGATATCAAGGGGCTTATCAGTGAGGTCAACAACCGATGATAGACTTCTTGAAACAGCTTCCTCATTTAGAGGCCTATGGTAATCCTTTCTATTTCATCTATCTTGGACTAGCTTTATTACCGATTTTTGTAGGACTCTTCTTTAAAAAGCGTTTTGCGATTTACGAATGTTTGGTTAGTTTAGCTTTCATTGTTTTAGCCTTGACGGGTACCCATGCGAGTCAACTATTAGCCTTGCTTTTCTATATCGTATGGCAAATCATTTGGGTTTATTCTTACAAGCGTTACCGCAGTCGAAAGGATAATAAGTGGGTCTTTTACCTGCACTCCTTTCTTGTGGTTCTACCTCTAGTTTTTGTTAAGGTTGAGCCAGCTATTAATGGTAACCAGTCGCTTTTTAACTTCCTTGGTATTTCTTACCTCACTTTCCGTGCAGTAGGTATGATTATCGAGATGCGTGATGGGCTGCTTAAAGAGTTCACACTAGGAGAATTTCTCCGATTCATGCTCTTTATGCCGACCTTCACAAGTGGTCCTATTGATCGCTTCAAACGCTTTAATGATGACTATCAAGCTATTCCTGAGCGTGATGAGCTGTTGAACATGTTAGAGCAAGCTGTAAAGTATATTATGCTTGGTTTTCTCTATAAGTTTGTTTTGGCTCAGATTTTTGGAAGTATGCTTTTACCACCATTAAAAGCACAAGCCTTGAGCCAGGGCGGTATCTTTAATCTACCAACGCTTGGTGTCATGTATGTTTATGGGTTTGATCTCTTCTTTGATTTTGCGGGCTACTCTATGTTTGCCCTCGCAGCATCTAATCTCATGGGGATTAAGAGCCCAATAAACTTTGACAAGCCTTTCATTTCACGTGATTTGAAAGAATTTTGGAACCGTTGGCATATGAGTTTGTCTTTCTGGTTCCGTGACTTTGTCTTTATGCGTATGGTTATGGTTTTGATGAGGAATAAGGTTTTTAAAAATCGTAATACCACATCAAACGTGGCCTATGTTCTTAATATGCTGGTAATGGGATTCTGGCATGGGGTTACCTGGTACTATATTGCCTACGGTATTTTCCATGGTATCGGTCTAGGTATTAACGATGCTTGGTTACGTAAAAAGAAAACTATTAATAAAGAACGTAAAAAAGCAGGTCTTGAGCCTCTTCCTGATAACAAATGGACAAAGGCTTTAGGAATCTTTATCACATTTAACACTGTTATGTTGTCATTCTTGATTTTCTCAGGATTCTTGAATGAACTTTGGTTCACTAAAAAATAAGTAAAGGAAATATAAAAATGGATGTAAAATCACAAGTTATTGAAATTATTGATGAGCTTTTCATGGAAGATGTTTCTGACATGATGGATGAAGATCTCTTCGACGCTGGTGTCCTTGATTCAATGGGGACTGTTGAACTTATTGTTGAATTGGAATCACGTTTCGATATTCGTGTGCCAGTTTCAGAATTTGGTCGTGATGACTGGAACACTGCCAATAAGATTGTTGAAGGGGTAACGGAGCTTCGCAATGCTTAAGCGTTTATGGCGGATTTTTGGTCCAGTAATTTGTGCTCTTATCTTAGTAGTAGTGGTTATTTATTGCTATCCACAAGGCAGAAAACATGATTATCAGACTGATAAACGTAATGCAGTGACACTGACGACAGCTAACTTTAAGAGTCGTATTAATAAGACAAATGCCCTTTCCAATAAAGAACATCGTTTTGTACCTTTCTTTGGTTCTAGTGAGTGGTTACGTTTTGATGCCCTTCATCCAGCAGTTTTAGCTGAAAAATACGATCGTAACTATCGTCCATATTTTATTGGACAACGTGGTGCCGCCTCTTTAAACCAGTATCTTGGGATGCAACAAATGCTTCCTGAACTCAAAAATGGTACAGCTGTTTACGTCTTGTCTCCTCAATGGTTCACTAAGAAGGGTTACAATTCAGCAGCTTTTCAACAGTTCTTCAGTAATGATCAGCTCAGTAGTTTCTTGAATCAAAATGAAACTGATGAGAATTCAGAGTATGCTGCAAAGCGTATCTTAGAGATGAAGCCTGAGATTGCGATGAAGTCTCAACTTACTAAGGTCGCAAAAGGTCAAGAACTAAACGCTTTTGATAAGACTTATGTACAATTCTTGGCTGAGCTTAATAAACGTGAAGACGCCTTATTTAGTCCATTTGCAGCACCAAATAATGCCAATTACGATAAAAAAGTTCTTCCCTATTTAAAAGAATTGCCTGATGAATTTTCTTATGAAGCCCTTGATCAAGTTGCAGTAAGAGATGCGGAAGAACATACGAAATCAAATAGCTTTGGTATTGATGATCGTTTCTATAAGAAACGCTTGTCTAAAAAAATTGGCAAGCTTAAAGGCTTCCAAGAACACCTTTCTTATGAAGTTTCACAAGAATACGGTGACCTACAATTGGTTCTCAATCAATTTGCTAAATTAAAAACTAATGTTATCTTTGTCATTCCACCAGTCAATAGTAAGTGGATGGCCTATACAGGACTTAACCAGGAAATGTATGATGCAACAGTTTTGAAGATTCGTTATCAATTGGAAAGTCAAGGTTTTACCAATATTGCTGACTTCTCAAAAGATGGAGATCAAGCTTACTTTATGCAAGATACCATTCATATGGGCTGGAAAGGTTGGGTAGCCTTTGATAAGGCTGTTGATCCTTTTGTAAGTAATCCAACACCTGCCCCAAGCTATAACTTGAATGATCGTTTTTATAGCAAGGATTGGGCAAACTACACAGCCAACCCAAATGAATTCAAGTAATATTGTTTAACAAAAAGAGGCCTGGAGAAGGCCTTTTTGTTATGGGTAAAAATCATTATGACTTCAACTTACAGTCTGTTAACTCATTGTACGAGCATATAAGTAATAAAAAGTGACAGATTTAAAATGATTTTACTGGTGCAATACATTCATATTTGGATTTCATACGAAGGCTTCAGAACATCCTATTTTTAAGCTATAGCAAGTTTGTAAGGATATATTGATTTTATTCTAGATTGATACTAAGCTATTATCTAATGAATCAATTTATACTATGCGATGGACAGAATAGTGAACAAATAAAAAGGATTGGAGGTAATTAGAAACGTCCAATCCTTTTTGAGATTTAACTAAATAGTTTATGCTAATTCTTTTTTGTAAGGGCCTTTCGAATGAAATCTGCTGGTATAATCAATACAGCAATAAGAAGAGCAACGATATAGTGATGAATATCCATTGGAACAGTACTAAATACTTTTCCACCGAATTGGATAATCAAGGTTTGAACAACAGCGATAGAAATCATTACAATTGAGAATTTCTTGTTTTCGCTGATATGTTCAAACACATTGAATCCATTACTACGTGTATTAAGCGAGTTGAAAATGACGGCATAGATAAATACAGTAAATGTAAATGTTGTTACCATTTCAAAGTTTCCAGTTCCATTTGTGATAAAGTCTTGGATACCACCAACATTTTTGAGAATTGCCAAACATACGACAGTAATGAAGACACTAGCTACACCGATAGCAGACTTCATATAGCCAGTAAGAATATTTGCTTTCTTAGCAACTGGTTTTTCGTTCATATAACGATCTAGCGTAGGCTCTTCACCAAAGGCAAGGGCAGCAAGTGTATCCATGATAAGGTTAATCCACAGAATTTGGATAATTGTAAATGGCTCTTTGAGACCTAAAAGTGGTGAGAGAAGTGACATGGCAATAGTCGTCCCGTTAACGGTTAACTGGAAGATAATAAATTTACTTACTGACTTACTCATGGTGCGTCCATAGAGGACAGCTTTTTCAATCGAAGTCAATGAATTATTCAAGATAACGATATCTGAGGCTTCTCGTGCGACTTCAGTACCGTCACCCATTGAGAAGCCGACATCAGCTGATTTGAGGGCAGGTGAGTCGTTAACTCCATCTCCTGTCATACCAGCGACCATATCAAGATCTTGAGCTGCCTCGATAAGACGTTTTTTATCCATTGGAAGGGCACGGCTAACAACCTTCAAGAAAGGTAATTTTTGCTTAAGTTCTTGATCTGAGAGGTCAGTGAGTTCATCATGAGTTAGAACAAGGTCGTTTTCTCCAGTAACAATACCAGCCTCCTTAGCAATGGCAACGGCAGTTTCCTTACGGTCACCAGTTACCATAACGACTTGAACACCTGCACGGTTCATGGTTTCAACAGTTTGTTTAATTGAAGAACGGACATTATCACGGATACATACGATACCAATCAAGACTTTATCATTACCATCTGTATTGAGGATAGCAAGCAAACGCATTGAACGGTTCGCTTGTTCCAAAGATAATTCTTGGAAACGAGTTTTGATATCATCTGTAAAGTTTTGCTTATGTCCATCTTTATCAAGATAGTAGTAGCAGTCATTTAGGATAAATTCTGGAGCGCCCTTGATGTAGGTTTTTCCGTCATTAGTCGTCACACTTGCAAATTTTGTTGCTGAGTTGAATTGTTGCTTCTCAGTAATAGAGTTGGTATCAAAATTAAGGCTATCACGTCCAATAAGGAAGTCAAGAAGTGCACGGTCTGTAGCATTACTACCAACAGCATTGCCATCTGCTATCATAGCATCATTATTAAGACCGATACCATTAATCATTTCTGCTTTAAGGCTATCTGACATTGTGTCAAAATCTGGAGCATTAGTTTCACCAGTTGCTGCATAGAGTGTTCCATCAGCAAGGAAAAAGTCAACTACAGATAGTTTACCTTCAGTGATAGTACCAGTCTTATCACTGAAGAGGATATTCATGTATCCAGCTGTTTCAATGGTATCAGGATGGCGAACCAGAATATTTTGAGCCAAAAGTCGACCTGAGTTCATAGAAGAAACAAGGGCCAATATCATTGGAAGTCCTTCTGGAACAGCCATGATGATGATAGTAACCGCAAAGAGAATTGTTTCAATGATAAGAAGGAAAATTGAACCACCATTGAGGTTATTAGCCTTATTGAGGGCAATAAAGCCTAATACAAGGTTGATAACGGAATAGGCACCACCGGCACTATAACCAAGGACACCGATGTTTCCGGCAAGTTGATTAAGCTTTTCTTTAGAAGGGGAATCTTTACTGTCTTCTTGAAGAGAGGTATTAATACTTCCTAAGACTGTATTGTCACCAATTTGTGTAGCCTCCATAACAGCTTCACCAGAAGTCACAACAGTTCCACGGAAGACTTTGAGCTCTGTAAAGAGGTCTGAAGAATCTGGTTCTTCTTGATTACCAAGAGGAAGTTTTTTAGCATCCTCGCTCTCACCATTTAAGACAGCTTGGTTTACTTTTAACTCACCTTCCAAGATGATACCGTCCACTGGAACCTTGTCCCCTGATTGAAGGAGGATTTGATCTCCTTTTACAATATTATCCACGAGAACCTCTTTAAGTTTACCATCACGATAAACCTTAGCATTAGTTTTTGAAGCCTCTTCCTGAAGGGTATTGAATTTTTGCTCGTTACGGTATTGTGAAATGGCTGAAAATCCTGTAGACATTAAAATGGCGAAAATTAGTGAGATAGCCTCATACCAATTAGCTTCACCAACAGCAGGGAAAATCATTCCAACAAAGTTGAAGATAATTTTTAATCCTAAGGCAGCCAAGAGGATAAGAATCCACTGATCTTGGAAGGCTTCTATAAAGATTGAGAGAAGCGAGTTAGCTTCTTTGCTAGAGAGCCTATTATCGCCATGGGTGTTTTTACTTGCTTGAACTTCAGCAGAAGTCAAGCCTTTAAAATTTTTCATTTAAGGTTTTTGTCCTTTCTAAAACTGTTCCTGAGCTTTAAGTTTCAGGATTGTGTTATTTGTCATTAAAGGAATCATAGCTTTAATGACTGCTACCTAGTATTATACTGCATTTAAACTGAAATGGTTAATTACTCAATAGAAGAAATAGTAATAAAACTTAATCGCTAGCAGTGACGGATTGGTAGAAAACACAAAGTGGTCCTTTAAAGCTCAGGTTAACCTCTAATACTTAATTCATACAATCCTCTCACAGCATTACAAGCATAGATAGCTTGAGCTTGTTTTAGGTCATCTAAAGTTAATACCTTTTCTTTAACTTCTTTTTGAGCTATCAGGTGCTGTCTGTAAATCCCATTTAGGATACCAAGTTGCACAGGAGGTGTGTAAAGTTGGTTATTAATTTTGACAACGAGGTTACCGATAGAGGTTTCTAGGAGTTGCCCCTCATGGTTATAGTAGATTTGCTCATGAGGTCCAATACTAAGGTGAGGTCGGTAACTTGTTTTAAAGAAGGTATAGGGGCTATTTAAAGGATGCAATTGCTCTACTAATCTTGCTTGGCAAAAACTATCGGACAAGTCTATTAGTGGAGAATGGTCAAACTTTAGTTCACCGTCTTTTGAAAGAGAGAATTTAAGCCGATAGTCTGTGTCAACATCAAAAGACTGACACAGGGATTCTACTTGATAGTGAGCTTCTTCCTTCTTAAAAGGAAAATCAAAGTAGCGGCTGGCTTCTTGTAAGCGATTAAGGTGCTCCTCTAAAAAGAGTAATCTTCCTTGATGGACTAGACCAGTTGAAATGAGATCAAATTTAGGATTTTGACGATATAAAACAGCTGCTTTTTGCTTGGTTTCTTCATATTCATCTGCCCAATTGCTATCCCAGGTAATGCCTCCCCCGACACCATAGATAGCTTTTGTTCCCTGCATTTGAAGGGTTCGGATTGCAACATTGAAAATTGTCGGTCCCTGAGGTGGTAAAATACCGATAGCCCCACAATAAACACCACGCGCCTGTTTTTCTACCGCTGAGATAATAGACATAGTAGCTATTTTGGGTGCTCCAGTGATTGATCCACAAGGGAAAAGTGCTTGAAAGACATCACTTAGATTACTATTTTCTAAGAGCTGTGTTTCAATAGTAGAAGTCATTTGCCAAACTGTAGAGTATTGTTCAACATGACAAAGGCTTTTGACCTTTTCACTACCTATTTTTGAGATACGGTTCATATCATTGCGTAGGAGATCAACAATCATCATATTTTCTGAACGATTTTTTTGATCATGCGCAAGCCACTGAGCCTGTTTGAGGTCAGTGGCAGTTGTTAAACCGCGACTGGTCGTGCCTTTCATAGGACGTGTGGTTAGTGTATCGCCCTCTTTCTTAAAGAAAAGCTCTGGACTTATTGAAATAATAGAAAGGTCATCATGTTGAATAAAGGCGTTGTAGTGAGCATTCTGCTCGACAACAAGACGGTTATAGATGGCAAAAGGGTCTGCAGTTAGGTCTTGTTGCAATTGAACAGTATAGTTGACCTGGTAGGTATCTCCTTGTCGGATATGATGATGTATTTTCTGGATAGCCTCCTTATATTCAGAAGCTGAAGTTAGCTCCTTCCATGAATCCGGTAGAGAAACTGGCTCATACGATAATGGAAGAGGTTCCGTTTGAACGGTTTCATGAATGGTGAAATAGAGGAGATATTCAGACATTAAGGGGCCATTCAAAACCTCAAACTTAGGTTCAAAGGCCGCAGACGCTTCGTAGGAAAGGTAGCCCACTGCATAATAGCCTTCTTTTTGATAGGCCTCTACTTGGGCTAGAAGTGGTTTAACTTCATTAATATCTTTGGTTTTTAATTCTTTGAGAGGATTTTTAAAGACTTGTCTCAGCCCAAAATCTTTAAAATCAATAACAGTTTTCTTATGCATAGTTAGAGTATAACATAAGAAGTTTGTCTCTGGTTATTTTTCATGTTTTAAATCTTATTCTCAAAATTTTAACCAAAGATGAACTTTTCAGATAGTTTTACATATGTTATAATGAAAGGAGTAAAAGAAGATTTTAGAGGGAATTATGACTGAAAAGAATAACTTTGAGAAAGGTAGCAGCAACCTTTCAAACAAAAAAACAAAAAAAGGCAATTCTTGGAAACACCAGATGTATGAACTTGAAATTGCCATTGCCAAAGAGTCTAATAACAAAAAGAGAGATGAACTGATTAAAATTCATAATGGCTATATGAATGAATATGACAGTTTAAAGAAACAAATCATTTGGTTAGCCGTTTTGGGAATTTGTTTCCTACTTGTACTAGCAGTTTTTGGTTATTTTATTTGGAATAGTTATAATAGTGAAAATATGTCTTATACATCATCTTGGATTCAAGAGAGAGTGATAGAATCTATTAGGAGTTAGTCATTATAGGTCTGGCTTTCTCTATTAATACAGCAATAATGATAAAGGTAAGGCTTAAGCTATCAGGTACAGCAACAAGAATCTCTAGACAAATGTCTAGGGATTTTTTGCTACCATACCTATAGTTATTAGCTATAATAATATCTAAGCAAAAGGAGATAACAGACAGGACAAATCCCTTAGTTTATGGGTTATAGCTAAAAACTATATATAGAGAAAACTAATACCAATTATACAGAAAGCTATTTCTTTGGTAAGATTAATGCAACAACAAAGAGGAGGACACAAGATGTCAACTACTATCATTGGTTTCCCACGTTTGGGTGAATTCCGTGAATTAAAATTTACAACTGAAAAATACTTTAGAAAAGAAATCTCAGCAGACGAGCTCTTGGCAGCTGCTAAAGACTTGCGTGCAAAACACTGGAACATCGTTAAAGAACAAGGCATCTCAGAGATTCCTTCAAATGACTTTTCACACTACGACAATTTCCTTGATGCAGCCTTCCTTTTCAACGTCGTGCCTGCATCTGTTCAAAACTTGGATTTGACAGACCTTGAACAATACTTCGCTTTGGCGCGTGGTTACCAAGGTGAAAAAGGGGATGTGCGTGCCCTTCCAATGAAAAAATGGTTCAACACCAACTACCATTACATCGTTCCTAAATTTGAAAAAACAACAGAAGTGAAATTGGCTGGTCACAAGATTTTTGATGAGTACCAAGAAGCTAAAGAATTGGGGATCAACACTCGTCCAGTAGTCGTTGGACCATTCACTTTCCTTCAATTATCTGACTTTGAAGATGGTGTGAAAGCTGAAGACTTCGTCGACAGCTTGGTTGCTGCTTACCAAGAAGTCTTTGCCAAATTGGCTGAGCTTGGTGCGACTCGTATTCAACTCGATGAGCCAGCTCTTGTTAAAGACTTGACAGCCGAAGAAAAAGCTCTCTTCTTGAACCTCTACAACAAACTCTTGGCGGACAAGAAAGGCCTTGAAGTCTTGATTCAAACCTACTTTGGTGATGTTCGTGATGTCTACGCTGACCTTGTGAACTTGCCAGTAGATGGTATTGGTCTTGACTTTGTTGAAGGGAAGAAAACACTTGAATTGGTGAAAGGTGGCTTCCCAGCTGATAAGACCCTTTATGCTGGTATTGTGAATGGGAAAAACATCTGGCGCAACAACTATGAAAAGAGCTTAGAAATCTTGGATCAAGTTCCAGCTGAAAAGGTTGTCTTGACGACTTCTTGCTCCCTTCTTCATGTGCCATTTACAACTGCTAATGAAGAATTTGAACCAGCTATTTTGGACCACTTCGCCTTTGCGGTTGAAAAATTGGGTGAATTGCGTGATTTGGATGCCATCCGCAATGGTCAAGGTGCAGAAGCTCTTGCTGCCAACAAAGAACTCTTTGCAACCGAACGTGTCGGAGCAAATGCTGAACTTCATGCTCGTATCGCAGCGTTGACAGAAGCAGACTACACTCGTTTGCCAGCTTTCGCAGAACGCGAAGAAATCCAAAAAGAATCCTTCAAACTTCCAGCGCTTCCAACAACAACCATCGGTTCATTCCCTCAAACGAAAGAAGTTCGTGCTAAACGTTTGGCCTTCCGTAAGGGTGAATTGACTCAAGAAGAATACGATGCCTTCCTTGCTGAAACAATTGATGAATGGATCAAATGGCAAGAAGAAGTTGGATTTGATGTTCTTGTACACGGTGAATTTGAACGGAACGACATGGTTGAGTACTTCGGTCAAAACTTGTCTGGTTACCTCTTCTCTAAAAACGGTTGGGTACAATCATACGGTATGCGTGGGGTGAAACCACCAATCATCTGGGGAGATGTTACTCGTCTTAACCCAATCACTGTGAAATGGTCTAGCTACGCACAAAGCCGTACAGATAAACCTGTTAAAGGGATGTTGACTGGACCTGTTACCATTCTTAACTGGTCATTCCCACGTGAAGACATCTCTATCAAGGATTCTACTCTTCAAATCGCTCTTGCTATCAAGGATGAAGTTCTTGACCTTGAAGCTGCAGGCGTGAAAATCATCCAAATCGACGAAGCTGCTCTTCGTGAGAAATTGCCACTTCGTCGTAGCGACTGGTACGAAGATTACCTTGACTGGGCGATTCCAGCCTTCCGTTTGGTACACTCAACTGTAGCGCCAGATACACAAATCCACACGCACATGTGTTACTCAGAATTTACAGATATCATCCCAGCGATCGATAACTTGGATGCGGACGTCATCTCATTTGAAGCTAGCCGTTCAAACCTTGAAATCTTGGATGAGTTGAAAGCCAAAAACTTCCAAACAGAAGTTGGACCTGGGGTTTACGATATCCACTCACCACGTGTCCCACAAGACGGTGAAATTGATCACACTATCGAAGCGATCTTGGCCAAAGTACCAAGTGGCAAAGTTTGGATCAACCCTGACTGTGGTTTGAAGACTCGCGGAATTAAAGAAACAAAAGAAAGCTTGATCAAACTAGTTAATGCTGCTAAAGAAGCGCGTGAACACTTGTAATTAACATTATAATACTTTGAAGACCTTCTTACTGAGTGTAGAGGGTCTTCAATAGGTAATGATTCCTAAAGATTTTTGCAAGTAGGCTAGCTAAAATTGTTTCTATGTGGTTCTGAGATGACTAAACACTAAAATTTGCTTTTGTCTCAACAAAAATCTAAAAAGAAGAAGGTAAAATATATGACAAGCCAAACACCATCACTCTCTTTTGAAGTCTTTCCGCCTAATCCAGCTGTAGGTAATGAAAAAATTTTGCTTGCCCTTGAGGATATGAAAGGACTGTCACCCCATTTTATTAGTGTCACAGCTAGTAATAACAAATATAATATCAAAGAGACAACGGTTCCTTTGGCAAACCATATTCAAAATGATCTAGCTATCCCGACAATTGCCCATCTTCCAGCTATTTATTTGACAAAAGAAAAGGTTGCGGACACACTTCGTGAATTAGATGCTGTCGGTGTGCATCGTATTTTAGCCCTTCGTGGTGATATTATCCCAGGGGTTGAACCTCTTAAAGATTTCACATATGCTACTGATTTGATTGAGTTTATCAAGGAAAAGGCTCCTCAATTTGATATTGTCGGTGCTTGTTATCCTGAAGGTCACCCTGATTCACCAAATCAAATCTCCGATATTCAAAATCTTAAGAAAAAAGTTGATTCTGGTTGCTCTAGTCTTGTGACTCAACTCTTCTTTGATAATGAACGCTTCTACGATTTCCAAGATAAATGTACTCTTGCTGGTATTGATGTGCCTATCCATGCTGGTATTATGCCTATTTTGAATCGTAATCAAGCCTTACGCCTACTTAAGACCTGTGAAAATATCCACTTGCCACGTAAATTCCGTGCTATTTTGGATAAGTATGAGCATGATCCTGAATCTCTTAGAGCTGCCGGTTTAGCATATGCTGTTGACCAAATCGTGGATTTGGTTACACAAGACGTTGCAGGAGTTCACCTGTATACGATGAATAATGCAGCGACAGCTAGACATATTTACAATGCGACACATGCTTTATTTAAGAGTCATTCAAATTCTGAGAAGTAATAAAACGATTTTAAAACCACTTATAGATTTATCTATAAGTGGTTTCTTTGTCTCTCAAAAGGTAGTGGCATAAAGATGTTCTGATTTCCCTCAAACTTAAAACAGACATAAAGGAAATCATAAAAAGGTTAGACAGAATCAATGTTCCATCTAACCCCTGTAAGCTTGTATAGTCTGAGAGACTATTCAATATAATCTTGTGTTATTTGATGTCTAAACAGTTAAATCTTATTACCCTACGAAAGCGTTAATTTCTGCTTCAATATTGGCAATCTTTTGTTTAGCATCTGCTTCAGATTCTCCAACTGTTGCAATGTAGAATTTGATTTTTGGTTCTGTACCTGAAGGACGAACGGCAAACCATGAATCATCAGCCAAGAAGTATTTCAATACATTACTTGGAGGAGTTGTCAATTTTTCTACGCCGGCAGCAGTAGTAGCTGTTTGTTCCAAGAAGTCTTCTGTCTTAGCAATATCAGTTTTGTTGAATTGTTTAGGAGCATTGCCACGGAATTTATCCATGATTTTCTTGATTTCAGCAGCACCATCAACACCTGAGAGAGTAACAGAAATAGTTTTTTCTGCGAAGTAGCCGTATTCTTTGTAGATTTCTTCAATACCATCAGCCAATGTCATGCCACGTGAACGGTAGTAGGCTGCGATTTCTGCAACGATAAGAACAGCTTGGATAGCGTCTTTATCACGTACAAATGGCTTGATGAGGTAACCGAAGCTTTCTTCAAAACCAAGCATGTAAGTGTAATTGTGTTGTGTTTCAAATTCATGAATCTTTTCACCGATAAATTTGAAACCAGTCAAGACGTTAAACATAGTAGCGCCGTAGCTTTCAGCAATCTTAGTTACCAACTCAGTTGATACGATTGATTTACAAAGAGCTGCATTAGCTGGAAGGGTACCAGCTGTTTTGTGAGCTTCGAGGATATATTTGGCGATGATAGCACCAATTTGGTTACCTGAAAGGTTGAGGTAAGAACCATCTGGTTGGCGAATTTCAACACCAAGACGGTCTGCATCAGGGTCAGTTGCAACCAATACGTCGGCATCTACTTTACGACCGAGTTCTTCAGCAAGAGCAAAGGCTTCTTGGTTTTCTGGGTTTGGTGATTTGACAGTAGAGAAGTCAGCATCTGGAACAGCTTGAGCTTCAACGACTTGAACAGCATCAAATCCAGCTTGAGCAAGTGCACGACGTGCCAACATTTCACCTGTACCGTGAAGTGGTGTGTAGACAATCTTCATGTCACGACCGTATTCATTAATCAAGTCTTGGTTGATGTTGACATCTTTAACTTCTTTCAAGTATTCAGCATCAACATTTTCACCGATGACTTCAATGAGTCCACTAGCCTTGCTTTCTTCTAAATCAGCCAATTTCACTGTGAAAGGATTTTCGATAGCACGGATGTAGTCTGTCAATGCATCTGCATCTGCTGGTGGCATTTGTCCACCATCTTCTCCGTAAACCTTGTAACCATTAAATGGTGCAGGGTTGTGGCTAGCTGTTACCATTATACCAGCAAATGTGTGAAGATGACGTACTGCAAATGACAACTCAGGTGTTGGACGAAGGCTTTCAAATACATAAGATTTGATACCGTGCGCTGCCAAAACTTGTGCAGATTCAAATGCAAATTCTGGAGAGAAGTGACGGCTGTCATAGGCAATAGCAACCCCACGTTTTTTAGCTTCCTCACCTTTTGAGTCGATTAATTGCGCCAAACCTTCAGTCGCTTGACGGACCACATAAATGTTGATACGGTTTGTACCAGCACCAATCAAACCACGCATACCAGCTGTACCGAATTCAAGGTTGGTATAGAAGGCATCTTCTTTGGTTTTTTCATCCATTGCGACCAACTCGTCACGAAGGTAAGTTGGTAATTCAGCAAAATCGAGCCATTTTTTATAATTTTCAGTGTAAGACATAGCATTCTCCTTTATATTTCTAACCGCTTACATTATAACAAATTTTTTCAGAAAATTCTAGCGATAATTGTAAATCTTTTTAAAAAGAAAATGGTATCTGAAATGTAAATGAAAATAAAAGAGCCAAGACATATCAGTCTTGACCTAACTAATTATTTTAATCTTTCAAGCGTCGGAACGGCTGCAGTTGCGACAAGAACTGTAGCAATGACTTCAATAAGAGAGTTTGTTGTCAAAATCAAAGCAAGAAAATGTTGAAAGCTGCCACCATAGATGTTGCCGAAGAAGATGTAAATTCCTAATAGAACAAAAATGGTATTGGTCATAGATCCGACAATAGCAGCTGTTACCAAACCAGTACGATTGTGTAGCCAGCGATAGACGAAGTAAGGAGTCACTCCAATTAAAATACGTGGAACCAGTGCAATAATGAGAGAATAGAGGTTTCCATGTGAGACAAAGGGACTAAAGAGGAAACTTGCTGGTGTCAAGACCAATGTATTCATGGTCACACTAAAGAGTCCCATTAGGAGTCCCAAAATGGCTCCAATCCTAGGTCCATAAATGACGGAAGCGATAACAACAGGAATATGAACCAAGGTCGGTTGAATCCCAGACGGAACAAATTCGAGAATGAAGGACGTCACAAAATGAATGGTGAGCATTACTGCAAAAAAGATGGCAATTCGTGAAATAGCGGTTGATTTTTTCATAAAAATTTTCCTTACGAGTTTGTAGAATAGTATCTGATTTTCAGCACTATCCATAGATTAAATAATTTACTTTTTCAATCGTAGAAGCATAGGAGTGATACTTACTGTCAAAAGTCCAGCAATAACCATTTCGGCAATCGAGTTGGTTGTAAAAATGGTTGCCATTAACGTTTTGCCACCCTGTGAGTAGAAATTAGGAATTAAAAAGTAGATACCTAAGAGTACGAAAAAGGTATTTGTAAATGCTCCAATGGCTCCAGAAAGCGTCAAGCCTAAGCGGTTTTGAAGTATCTTGTAAACAAAATACGGTAAGATACCGATTAATACACGAGGGACAATAGCAATAACAGCAGATGCCCAAGTTCCACCTTCAACAAAGGGACTAAAAAGGTAGCTGCTCACTGTGTAGATCACTGTGTTACGGACGATACTCATAAGTCCCATGAAACCACCCAAATAGGCTCCAATTTTGGGGCCATAGACGATACTAGCAATAATCACTGGAATATGTGTTAGGGTTGGTTTGATGGGGAGTACAAAAGCAGCGAAAATAGTTTGACTGAGCACTTCAATGACCACCATTGTAGCTATCAAGAGTGCCAACTGCGCTGTTTGGTTTGCCTTACTTTTCTTATTCATCTTCATCTCCTATTGTTTGTAGAAAATTAATTTATTAGCTTAGAGTCAATTGCTTCAAGAATGACATCAATATCAGCCAAAGCACCGCGTCCTGTATCTCCACAAGCCAGTAAACCTGATTTTGGAAGAATTTCTTGGTAGCCAAGGTCATGCAAAGTATCTAAATTTTTCCTAGTCAGTGGATTCGCATACATTTTCGTATTCATTGCAGGGGCAATTAGTTTTGGGGTAGTGCTAGGTAAAGCTAAAGCAGTAGCAGTCAGCATATTGTCGGCCATACCATGAGCTAATTTGGCAATAGTGTTTGCTGAAGCTGGAACTACAATAAAGAGGTCAGCTTCTTTTCCTAAGTCAATATGATTAATACGTTCAGCTAATTTTTCTTCCATGACATCAGTGTGAACGGGGTTCTTCGAGAGAACTTGAAGTGTCAGAGGGGTGATAAAGGCTTGAGCAGCCTCAGTCATAATGACGTGAACATCATAACCTTTTTTCTTTAATCTGCTTGTTAGATCGGCTGCTTTATAGGCAGAAATTGATCCTGACACAGCCAGAATGATACGTTTAGTCATGACATATCCTTTCAAATAAGGCTTGGGCAATTTCAGATTTTGTTGACACTTTCTCTTGACTTTGTTCATCAACCAGATAAGCGATATGTTGATTAGCTGAAATGTCACTTAAATCATTTGCTACAATCAGGTCAGCCTGATTACGTTTAAGACTGGTACGAGCAACCTCAAAAAGTTCCTCCTTGCTGACATTTACGAGAAGTTTGAAGCCAACTAATAGAATATTGGGATTCCATTGTTTGATAAGACTAATAATCTTTGGTGTCTTCTTGAGAAAAAGAACCTGATAATCTGAAGCGGATGAAATTTTACTTTCAGAGTTAGACTTGTTTAGGAACTCTGTAAAGTCCTCACTATTTTCCAACTCATTAAAACTAGTCATATAAACAGGGGTGTAGTCCGAGACTGCCATGCTATGGATGAGAACGTCGTGTTCTTTAACGAGAGGTTCCATGGTTTCAAGAAGACTCTCTACGTTGGTAATTTCAGTAATCTTTAGATTTTCTTTTGGTTCTGGTTTAACCGCAGCTTTGGTTGTTACTAAGGTTACTTGGTGACCTTTAGCTAAAAATAATTCAGCGATTTTTTTACCAAGGTGTCCTGTTGAATGGTTTGTGATTCCTCGTACGGAATCAATTTTTTCAGTGGTACCACCCGATGTAATCAATATTTTCATAGTAGTATTGTACTAAAAATCGGTGTTTTAGTAAATAAAAGTAAGTATTCTTGGATGTTTACCATATAAAATAAAGTTATAACAATCCATAATTTTTTAAAAACCGAACAATAAAAACTATTCACTTAAAAATAATGCGTTTTTTCTATCTATTTGTTATAATAGAAACTAAGAAAAATATAGAGGAGTGTCTCATGAAATCAGATATCGAAATTGCTCAAAGTGTAGAATTAAAACCAATCACAGAAGTAGTTGAAAAAGTTGGAATCGGCTTTGACGATTTGGAACTCTACGGAAAATACAAGGCAAAATTGTCTTTTGATAAAATCAATGCAGTCAAAGATAATAAACCAGGAAAATTGATTTTGGTTACAGCTATTAACCCAACACCAGCAGGTGAGGGTAAATCAACCATGTCAATCGGTCTTGCAGATGCTCTTAATAAAATCGGTAAGAAAACCATGATTGCCCTTCGTGAACCTTCTCTTGGTCCAGTTATGGGTATCAAAGGTGGTGCTGCTGGTGGTGGTTATGCTCAAGTGCTTCCTATGGAAGATATTAACCTCCACTTCACAGGTGATATGCATGCTATCACTACAGCCAATAACGCCTTATCAGCACTTCTTGACAATCATATTCACCAAGGAAATGCACTTGGCATTGACCAACGCCGTATTATTTGGAAACGTGTCGTTGACCTTAATGACCGTGCTCTTCGTCATGTAACAGTTGGTCTTGGTGGACCGCTTAATGGTATTCCACGTGAAGATGGTTTTGATATTACTGTTGCTTCTGAAATCATGGCGATTCTTTGCTTGGCAACGGATATCAATGACCTAAAAGAGCGTTTGTCAAATATTGTTGTTGCCTATCGTTACGACCGTACGCCTGTTTATGTACGTGACCTTGAAATTGAAGGGGCATTGACTCTTATTCTTAAAGATGCCATCAAACCTAACTTAGTTCAAACGATTTATGGTACACCTGCCTTTGTTCACGGTGGTCCATTTGCCAATATTGCTCATGGATGTAACTCAGTTCTTGCAACATCTACAGCGCTTCGCTTGGCCGACTATACAATTACTGAAGCTGGTTTTGGTGCGGATCTTGGTGCTGAAAAATTCCTTGATATTAAAACGCCAAACCTTCCAACGACACCTGATGCCGTTGTTATCGTTGCTACCCTTCGTGCCCTTAAGATGCATGGTGGTGTCGCTAAAACTGACCTTTCTGAAGAAAACGTTCAAGCCGTTCGTGATGGTTTTGCTAACTTGAAACGCCACGTTGAAAATGTTCGTAAATTCGGAATTCCAGCTGTTGTTGCTATTAACGAGTTTGTTGCTGATACAGAAGCTGAGATTGCAGCCCTCAAAGAACTTTGTGCAGAAATCAATGTTCCTGTTGAATTGGCTAGTATTTGGGCTAATGGAGCTGATGGTGGTATTGACCTTGCTAATGCAGTAGTAGATGCTGTTGAAAATGGCAATGCTGATTACAAACGTCTCTATTCGGATGATGACAGCTTGGAAGAAAAGATTACAAAGATTGTTACTGAAATCTATGGTGGTAAATCAGTTGTATTTGAGAAAAAAGCTAAAACCCAGCTCAAACAATTTGCAGAATTTGGTTGGGACAAATTGCCAGTATGTATGGCTAAAACACAATACAGCTTCTCTGATAATCAATTCTTACTCGGGGCTCCAGAAGGCTTCGATATCACGATTCGTGAGTTCATTCCTAAGACTGGTGCCGGCTTTATCGTAGCTCTTACAGGCAATGTCATGACCATGCCTGGTTTGCCAAAAGCCCCAGCAGCCCTCAAGATGGATGTTGCTGAAGACGGAACAGCAATTGGTTTGTTCTAATAACAAATATTTCTTGGAAACAGTGCCAGTTGGTGCTGTTTTTTTGCTCTATTTATGAAAAACTTAAGGAAGATAAGATAAACTGAGTCTTAACGAAAGAAAATAAAGCACTAGAAGATTAAGTGTATTTTCGATATAATGGGAAGACTTAGAGAGATATATGACTAGGTTTTCCACCTAGTAAGGGAGATAACTATGATTAAAATATTACTAGTTGAAGATGATTTGAGTTTGTCAAACTCAGTTTTTGATTTTTTAGATGATTTTGCTGATGTTATGCAAGTTTTTGATGGTGATGAAGGCCTTTATGAGGCTGAGAGTGGGGTTTATGACTTAATCCTTCTAGATCTTATGTTACCTGAAAAAGATGGTTTTACGGTCTTGAAGGAGCTACGTGAAAAAGGAGTCACAACACCTGTTCTCATTATGACCGCTAAGGAAAGTCTTGATGATAAGGGACACGGTTTTGAGCTTGGCGCTGATGATTACCTTACCAAACCTTTCTATTTGGAAGAGCTAAAAATGCGTATTCAAGCACTTTTGAAACGCTCTGGTAAATTTGACCAAAACACCCTCTCTTTTGGGGATGTCCGTGTTAATCTTTCTACGAATTCAACTTTCGTGGGAGACAAAGAAGTGGAACTTCTAGGTAAAGAGTTTGATTTGCTGGTTTACTTCCTACAAAATCAAAATGTCATCCTACCTAAGTCACAAATTTTTGACCGTCTCTGGGGATTTGATAGTGATACTACCGTCTCTGTTGTTGAGGTTTATGTTTCAAAAATTCGTAAGAAATTGAAGGGAACTGACTTTGCGGCTAACCTTCAAACTTTGAGAAGCGTGGGGTATATTTTGAAAAATGCTGACTAAGTTTTTCAATTATCTCTTAAGGAGAATCAAGTCAGACGGTTTTAAGACTTTCATCCATTTCTTTGCGACTTTTTCTGGTATTTTCCTCATCATGACTGTCATGATATTGCAAATTTTGAGTTATGGTGTTTACTCTAATGTTGATTCTAGTTTGAAAATTGCAGCAAACAAATCAAATTCTTATTTGGAAATGGAGATGTTGAAACGAGAACTCTTTGTGACTTCTGAGGTAGATCAAAACAATACGACAACTATTTATCAGACATATGATACCAAAGGGTCTTCAGAGCCGCCTAAAACCAGTGCTAATAATCAAGATTCTAAAAAGAAAAAATCTAAGATGGAAGATGCTCCTCATGATTTATCAGTGGCTGCTAATACAAGTGTTTTCGTTCTTGATAAAGATGGCAAAGTCTTAAATACTGTTGATAAATTTTCTAGCTTGACCAATCTCTCAATTGATAGAAGTAATCTTGACATTATTAGTCAAGGTAGTGCTCAGAATTACTTCAATCAGACTGAAAAGTATCGTTTGATTACTGAAAAGGTAGATAGTAGTCTATACCCTGATGCTAAGTATGTTGTTATCGCTATCAACACGACTCAGTTAGAGGAGGCGACTGAACGTTACGTTAAGCTAATCGTCATTATGATGAGTTTCTTCTGGCTGTTGTCTGTAGCAGCAAGTATGTATCTGGCCAAATGGTCAAGACGTCCTATCCAAGAAAGTTTGGAAAAGCAGAAGGCCTTTGTTGAAAATGCTAGTCACGAGTTAAGGACGCCTATTGCAGTCATTCAAAACCGTCTTGAAGTTCTTTTCCGTAAGCCAGAGAGTACAATTTTAGACAATTCGGAGAATATTGCATCAAGTCTAGATGAAGTACGTAATATGCGTCTTTTGACAACAAATCTTTTGAATTTGGCCCGTCGTGATGATGGGATTAAGCCAGAGATTGAAACGATAGATCCAGCTTTCTTCGATACTGTTTTTGCTAATTATGCGATGATTGCTGAAGAAAGTGAGAAGGGCTTTACTGCTCGAAATCAAGTTATTCGTCCTATTCAGACTGATAAGACCTTGTTGAAACAGTTGATGACGATTTTATTTGACAATGCTGTTAAATATACGGAAGATGATGGACAGGTGACCTTTACCGTTCGCACAAATGATCGACATCTTTATATCTCTGTTGCGGATAATGGTCCTGGTATCTCAGATGCAGATAAGAAAAAAATCTTTGATCGATTTTACCGGGTGGACAAGGCCAGAACCAGACAAAAAGGTGGCTTTGGACTAGGCTTATCCTTAGCACAACAAATTGTAGTTGCACTTAAGGGAACGATTACTGTAAAGGATAATCAACCTAAAGGGACTATTTTTGAAGTTAAAATTACTGGAGTATAATTGCATGAAGAAAACCCCTGCTAGCTTTTAGGCTAGCAGGGGTTGTTGTTAATTTTTAATGATTTCTAGGCACTAAAAAAACTCCTTATGGAGCTTTAGATTAGTTAGCCAATTTAGCTGCAAGACGTGATTTATCGCGGCTTGCTTTGTTTTTATGAATCAAACCTTTTGAAGCGGCTTTATCGATGCTTGCTGATGCAGCGCGGAAAGCTTCTTCAGTTGGGTTAGCGTTGAATGCTTTAATAGCAGTACGCAAAGCTGATTTTTGAGCTGAGTTTTTTTCGTTTTGTTTAACGTTAAGTTCAGCGCGTTTGATAGCTGATTTAATATTTGCCAATGTTTTCACCTCCAAATTTATCTAACTATGTCATTATACGTTATTTTAGGTCCCTTGGCAAGCTTTTTCTATTTTTTTAAATGAATGAGGTCAATTTTGTGATTGTCACCTTTATGAAGGATGAGTTCAGCACGGTTACGTGTAGGTTCGATATAATTTTCCAAATTAACCAAGTTAATATCTCGCCAGGTCTTTTGTGCTAGAGCTAAAGCGTCTTCTTTTCTGATTTTGGTGAAACGATGGTAATAGTTTTTTTCATCATTCTTTGCGAGATCCAAAAGGGTCTGGAAGCGCTCAAGGTACCAAGTTTCAATATTATCGACACCAGCATCAATATAAAGGGAAAAGTCAAAGTAGTCTGTCATATAGAGACGTTGGTTGAGAGGGTTTTGGAAAACATTGATTCCTTCAACGATTAAAAAATTTGGTTGCTTAATCTCTTGTGTTAGCCCTGGTACAATATCGTAGATTTCATGAGAATAGACAGGAATTTCGACATCCCCACCATTTTTTATAATGTCTAAAAAATTGAGCAGTAATGGCATATCATAAGATTCGGGGAAACCTTTACGATCAAGGATTCCCTTGTCAATTAAAACTTGGTTAGGATAGAGAAAGCCATCAGTTGTGACGAGTTCGACCTTAGATTGCGGAAAAGTCCTTTGCAACAAGAGTTGGAGCAAACGACTGGTGGTTGATTTGCCGACAGCAACCGAACCCGAAACACCAATAATAAATGGACGGTTAGTCTGCGTTTTTTGCAAAAAAATACTTTTCGAGAAGGTTAAATCGTTGGCATTTTTTTGGTAAATGCGAATGAGATTGATAAGGGGAAGATAAATATCACTGACTTCCTGAACATCGATCTTATCGTTTAGGCTTCGAATGGAATCAAGTTCTTCAGCAGTCAAGGGAGCATTAGCCTCTTGGTGGAGACGTTGCCATTCTTTGCGAGAAATCGTCTCAAAATTGATAAATTCATTTAGCATAAGTCTCATTATAGCAGAAAAAGCAAGAAAATGTAAGCCTTATCATATAACTAGCGTTAGGATTCTATTTCTGATAAAATAGAAAAAAACTACAATTAGAAGGACACATTATGTCAAAAATGTACTATGCTGAGACGCCAGATGCGGCTCACGATATTCATGATTTAAAGGTAAATTTGCTAGGGGAAAGTTTCCAGTTTTATACGGATGCTGGGGTTTTTTCAAAAAAGATGATTGATTTCGGAAGTCAAGTGCTCTTAAATTCACTGGATTTAGAGGATGGAAAAACACTTCTGGATGTGGGATGTGGTTATGGACCACTTGGGATTAGTCTAGCCAAAGTTCAAGGTGTCAAAGTCACTATGATTGACATCAATAGTAGGGCGATTGATTTGGCTAAACAAAACGCCGAACGAAACAAGGTTGACGTTGATATTTTCCAATCTAATATCTATGAAAGTGTTACTGGAAAATTCGATTATGTTATTTCGAATCCACCTATTCGTGCCGGTAAGAAGGTTGTTCATCAAGTGATTGAAGAAGCTTATGATCATCTCAATCAAGGTGGTACTTTGACTATTGTCATTCAGAAAAAACAAGGAGCTCCTTCAGCAAAGGCTAAGATGGAAGATGTTTTTGGTAATGCTGAAGTGGTAAAAAAAGATAAGGGATATTATATCCTGAGAAGTGAGAAAATATGAGAACAGTTGATTTAATCGAGAAGAAAAGAGATGGTGGAGAATTAAGCACTGAGGAGATTACCTATCTTATCAATGGCTACGTCTCTGGTGCTATTCCAGACTATCAAATAGCCGCCTTAGCGATGGCTATTTACTATCAGGGTATGTCTATTCGTGAAATCCATGATTTAACCACGGAGATGGTGGTTTCTGGTGAGCAGTATGATTTGTCAGAAATTCCAGGAATTAAGGTTGATAAGCATTCGACCGGTGGTGTTGGTGACAAGGTCACTATTATTCTCATGCCACTTGTAGCGAGTTTTGGTGTACCGGTTGCTAAGATGAGTGGTCGTGGTCTGGGTCATACGGGAGGTACCATTGATAAGTTAGAGTCTATCAAGGGTTATCAGGTTGAGCGTACCAAGGAAGAATTTATTGAGCAGGTTAAAGCAATTGGCATTTCACTGATTGGTCAGTCAGAACACCTCGTTAAGGCTGATAAGTTGCTTTATGCTCTTCGTGATGTGACTGCTACGGTTGATTCCATTCCTCTTATCGCAAGTTCTGTCATGTCTAAAAAAATTGCAGCAGGTGCGGATAAGATTTTACTGGATGTTACCGTTGGTCAAGGTGCTTTCATGAAAAATATGTCCGATGCCGAAAAGTTATCTGAGACCATGGTGGCATTAGGTCGTGAAGTCAATCGTGAAACAATTGCTGTTATTACTGATATGAGTCAGCCTCTAGGCAAGGCCATAGGTAACCGTTTGGAAATAACCGAAGCCCTTGAAATTATGCAAGGTAAGGGGCGTGAAGATATTACTGATTTTATCTGTGAATTGGCTGAGATATTATTGACATTAGCCCAAGTTGACGTTAGCCAAGAAGATATTCGTCACCATTTAGTCGGAGGACAGGCCCTTGCTAAGTTTGAAGAGCTTATCCAAGCTCAAGGGGGAGATTTGCAAGATCTTTATCGCCAAAGTAGTGCCCCAGTTGTGACTGAGATTTTTGCAGATGAAGCCGGCTATATTGAAGAACTACCAGCGATGGCTTTCGGGAAATTTGCTATGCAATTAGGTGCCGGTCGTGCTACAAAAACGGATAGTCTTAATTACGAAACTGGAATTGTTTTTGAAAAGAAAGTCGGTGATTCTGTGGCTCAAGGAGACCTTGTTGCTAAGGTTTATAGTCAAGAAAATTTAAGTAAAAAATTGCTGACTGAATTCAAAAAAAATGTTATTATTGGTAGAGTGTGTAAAAAACCGACAGAAATATTAAAAATCATTTCCTAGGTCTTCATCTAAACTTAATTAAGGAGCTTATTTATGTCTGTTAATAGCTATATTGACCATACTTTATTAAAAGCAGATGCTAATGAAGAACAGATTCATGCCTTAATTGATGAGGCTAAGGAATATCAATTTGCAAGTGTTTGCGTCAATCCAACATGGGTGAAGACTGCTGCCAACTTTCTTAAAGATAGTTCAGTTAAGGTTTGTACGGTAATAGGATTTCCGCTTGGAGCATCAACATCTACCGTCAAGGCCTTTGAGGCTAAAGATGCCATTGCTAACGGGGCTGATGAGATTGATATGGTTATCAATATCGGTGCTCTTAAATCTAGAAATTTTAAATTAGTTGAAGATGACATTAAAGCAGTGGTAGAGTCTAGCGGTACAAAGCTTGTTAAGGTTATTATTGAAACTTGTCTTTTAACAGATGACGAAAAGGTTAAGGCATGTCAATTATCTAAGAGTGCTGGTGCTGACTTTGTTAAGACCTCTACAGGGTTTTCTACTGGTGGTGCTACTATTGAAGACATTGCGCTCATGCGTAAGACTGTTGGTCCTGACATGGGTGTTAAGGCATCAGGTGGGGCTCGTACACTTGAAGCAGCACAAGCCTTTATCAAAGCTGGTGCAACCCGTATTGGAACGTCATCAGGTGTTGCTATTATGAAAGGGCAAGAAAGTCATGAATGCTACTAAAAAAGCTCAGGTGATAGAAGCAGCTCTTTTAGCAGCAGAAAACGCCTATGTTCCCTACTCTCAGTTTAGAGTTGGAGCAGCATTGCTAACCAAAGAGGGAAAAGTTTTTCAAGGGTGTAATATTGAAAATGCATCATTTGGTTTAACCAACTGTGCAGAAAGAACAGCTATTTTTAAGGCCATTTCTGAAGGACATCGGGATTTTACGTGTCTTGCGGTATATGGAGATACAAAAGATCCTATCTCACCCTGCGGAGCTTGTCGTCAAGTAATGGTGGAATTTTTTAAATCAGATTCTAAAGTGATTCTTATCGCTGAAGATAAATCGACAGTCGAGATGACAGTCGGAGAGTTGTTACCATACTCTTTTACAGACTTACAATAGTCTGAATTATTTTATTCTTTATTAAGCAAGTTATCTTGCAAGTTATAGGAGGAGTGTTCAAGATGAAATTGAACAAGAAAATTATCGGACTTAGCCTTGTTGCTGTAGCGGCACTTGGTCTTGCAGCTTGTGCTCGTGGTGGACGAGGTGGCTCAGCAGCTGATTCGAAAGTTAAAGCTGCAATTGTTACAGATACTGGTGGTGTTGATGATAAATCATTTAACCAATCAGCATGGGAAGGTCTTCAAGCTTGGGGTAAAGCTAACAAACTTGAAAAAGATTCTGGCTACAATTACTTCCAATCTGGTTCAGAGTCTGACTTTGCAACAAACTTGTCTTCAGCACAAAGTCAAGGCTACAATCTCATCTTTGGTGTTGGTTTTGCTCTTCATGATGCAGTAGCAGACGCAGCTAAAGAACACGAAGATGTGAACTATGTAATTATTGACGATGTTATTAAAGACCAAAAGAACGTTGAAAGCGTTTTGTTTGCTGATAACGAAGGTGCTTACCTTGCAGGTATCGCAGCAGCTATGCAATCAAAAACAAATAAAGTTGGTTTCATCGGTGGTCAAACATCAGACACAATTACACGTTTTGAAGCTGGTTTCACAGCTGGTGCTAAGTCAGTAAAACCTGACATTGATGTACAAGTTCAATATGCTGAATCATTCTCTGATGCAGCTAAAGGGACAACAATCGCTTCAACAATGTACGCTTCAGGCGTTGACGTAATTTACCAAGCTGCTGGTGGTACTGGTACTGGTGTCTTCACAGCTGCTAAAGAAGTTAACGAAAAACTTGATGCTGACAGTGATAAAAAAGTATGGGTAATCGGTGTTGACCGTGACCAAACAGCAGAAGGTAATTATACATCTTCAGACAAGAAAAAATCTAACTTTGTTTTGACTTCAACAATCAAACAAGTTGGTACAGTTGTTAAAGATATCGCTAACGGACAACTCAAAGGCGATAAATTTGAAGGTGGTAAAACTAAGACTTACGGTATCAAAGACGGTGGCGTGGACATTGTAACATCTAATCTCCCTTCAGATATCAAAGATGCAGTCGTAAAAGCTAAAGATCAAATCAAGAATGGTGAATTGAAACCAACAGATGGTCTTAGCAAATAATAGTTAAGCATAAGTTTTTATAGAGCTTAAACTGAGACAATTTTTGTCTCAGCAAAGGGAAGCAGTTAATGATCCCCTTTGCTGAAATAAAAATTATTCTTGAAAGGAGATTGTATGACGAAGCCAAATGTCATTGAGATGCACGATATTACCAAAAAATTTGGTGAATTCGTGGCAAATGATCATATCAATCTTGATGTGAGACAAGGAGAAATCCATGCCCTCCTCGGTGAAAATGGTGCAGGTAAGTCAACTTTAATGAATATGCTTTCAGGTCTTTTGCAACCTACGAGCGGAACCATTAAGGTTAAAGGTCAAGAGGTGACGATTGATTCACCGTCTAAAGCAACGAAACTAGGGATTGGAATGGTTCACCAACACTTTATGTTGGTTGAAGCTTTTACAGTTGCTGAGAATATCATCCTGGGTAGTGAGGTAACCAAAGCTGGTGGAGTCCTTGATATGAAGAAGGCTATCAAGGAAATTACTGAACTATCTGAAAGATACGGTCTTGCAGTAGACCCAACAGCTAAGGTAGCAGATATCTCAGTTGGTGCTCAACAACGTGTTGAAATCCTCAAAACCTTGTACCGTGGAGCTGATATTTTGATTTTCGATGAGCCTACAGCCGTTTTGACACCTTCTGAAATTACGGAACTTCTAAACATCATGAAAACCTTGGTTAAGGAAGGTAAGTCTATTATCCTTATCACCCATAAGTTGGATGAGATTCGTGCTGTTTCTGATCGTGTTACGGTTATTAGACGTGGTAAATCAATTGATACGGTAACGATTGAGGGGGCAACAAATGCTGATTTGGCTGAAATGATGGTTGGTCATCAGGTTTCCTTCAAGACAGAGAAAATTCCTTCAAATCCAAAAGAAGTTGTTCTTTCTATTAAAAATTTGGTGGTTAACGAGAACCGTGGAATTCCTGCTGTTAAAAATCTGTCATTAGATGTGCGTGCTGGTGAGATAATTGGTATTGCCGGTATCGATGGCAATGGTCAGACAGAACTTGTCCAAGCGATTACAGGGCTTCGTAAAGTTAAGTCAGGTGATATTACTATCAAGGGTGAATCGATTATTCATAAGACAACTCGTCAGATTACAGAGATGAGTGTTGGTCATATTCCTGAAGATCGTCATCGTGATGGTATGGTCCTTGAAATGACAGTTGCTGAAAATATCGCTCTTCAAACCTACTACAAAGAGCCAAATTCTAAGAATGGTATCTTGAACTATAGTGTCATCAATGCAAAAGCGCGTGAATTGATGAAAGAATTTGATGTTCGAGGTGCAGGAGAATTAATTGCTGGTGGTGAATTGTCTGGTGGTAACCAACAAAAAGCTGTTATCGCTCGTGAGATTGACCGTGACCCAGAACTTCTTATTGTCAGTCAACCAACTCGTGGTCTTGACGTTGGTGCCATTGAGTACATCCGTAAACGTATTATTGCTGAACGTGATAAAGGTAAGGCTGTTATTGTTGTCAGCTTTGAATTGGATGAAATTCTTGATATGTCAGACAGAATTGCCGTTATCTATGATGGTGCAATTCAGGGAATTCTAGATCCTGCTGAAACGAATAAGCAAGATCTTGGTATTCTTATGGCTGGTGGACAATTGAATAAGGAGGAAGCAAATGTCTAAAAAAGTACAAAATTGGGCAGTTCCTTTAATTGCTGTCCTCTTGGGAATGCTGATTGGAGCCGTTTTGATGTTAATTTTCGGTTACGATCCATTCTGGGCTTACTATGATCTCTTCTCAACGGCCTTTGGTTCATTGAAAAATATTGGTGAAATTCTTCGTGCCATGAGTCCGCTGATTCTGATTGCACTTGGATTCTCTGTTGCATCTAAGGCAGGTTTCTTTAACGTTGGTTTGCCAGGACAGGCCTTGGCAGGATGGGTTTCTGCCGTATGGTTTGCTTTATCATTTCCTGATTTGCCAAAGGTGGTTTCAGTTATCTGTACAGTCATCATTGGCCTGGTTGCAGGCGGTATCGCTGGGGCTATTCCAGGTATTCTCCGTGCTTACTTGGGAACAAGTGAGGTCATTGTAACCATTATGATGAACTACATCATTTTGTATGTGGCAAACAATATTATTCGCTTTGGATTTACAGCTGATATGTTGCGTTCCTCAGAAGCTTCTAACAAGGTTGTAGCCTCAGCTAGTTATCAAACAGAGTATTTATCTCAAATAACTGGTGGTTCACGTTTCAATATTGGTTTCTTCCTGGCTCTTGCGGCTGCCTTCTTAGTTTGGTTCTTGCTTAAGAAAACAACAACTGGTTTTGAAATTACATCTGTAGGTCTTAATCCTCATGCGTCAGAGTATGCAGGGATGTCATCTAAACGTGTTATTATCATGTCAATGATTATCTCAGGTGCTCTTTGTGGTCTTGGAGGAACAGTAGAAGGTCTTGGGACATTCCAAAATGTCTTCGTTCAAAACTCTTCATTGGCTATCGGTTGGAACGGTATGGCGGTTGCGCTCTTAGCGTCTAACTCACCTATCGGTATCCCATTTGCCGCACTTCTTTATGGTGTCTTGTCTATTGGTAAGAGTGGTATGATTGGTGTGCCACCTGAAATTATCGATGTTGTATCAGCCTTGATAATCTTCTTTGTTGGTGCTAACTACATCATTAGATATTGGGTTCGCCCTCGTCATAAATCAGTGAAAGCTAAAGGAGGACAAAACTAATATGGACTTTATTACTATTTTAGCCTTGATCGTTGCCTCTATGTTGAAGTATTCAGCACCATTGATTTTTACAAGTATCGGTGGAACTTTCTCTGAACGAGGCGGTATCGTAAATGTCGGCCTTGAAGGAATTATGGTAATTGGTGCTTTCGCAGGTGTTCTCTTTAACTTGACTTTTGCAGAAAGTTTTGGAGATGCGACACCTTGGATTGCTGCGATTGTAGCAGGTCTGGTTGGTGTTCTCTACTCATTGCTCCATGCTGTTGCGACAATTAACTTCCGAGCTGACCATGTTGTCTCTGGTACAGTGTTGAACCTTATCGCACCATCTTTGGCAGTGTTCTTGACACGTGTTATCTATGGTGCTGGTCAAACACCTGCTATCAGTTATAACTTTAAGACTGTGTCCTTCCCAATCTTAGATCGTGTCCCTTTCTTGGGTAAAGTTTTCTTCACTAATGTTTCTTTGGTAGCATATGTTGCTATCTTGGTTTCAGTAGCATCATGGTGGCTTATCTTTAAGACTCGCTTTGGTTTGCGTCTTCGTTCAGTCGGAGAACACCCACAGGCAGCAGATACACTTGGGATTAACGTCTATCGTATGCGTTACTATGGCGTTATGATTTCAGGTTTCCTTGGTGGTGTTGGTGGTGCGGTTTATGCACAATCAATCTCAAACAACTTTGCCATTACAACGATTGCAGGTCCTGGTTTCATCGCCTTGGCTGCCATGATTTTCGGTCGTTGGAGCCCAATTGGTGCTATGCTCTCAAGTTTGTTCTTTGGATTGTCACAATCATTGGCAATCATTGGAAAACAGTTGCCTGTTATTTCACATGTACCAAACGTCTATTTGCAAATTGCACCATATATCTTGACAATTATTGTTTTGGCTGCATTCTTCGGTAAAGCCGTAGCACCTAAAGCAGATGGTGTTAACTATATTAAATCTAAATAAGCTCGCTAAAGAGTTTCAGATGAGAAGGCCTAAAGGTCTTCTTTTTCTGTACTCAAAAAGCCCAACATTGCCAAAGTGAAAACGGCAGTGATGAGCTTATCTTTTTATGAAAAATGTGGGTTAAAGACTTTTTCGTGACCGATAGTGGTGTCCCATCCATGACCTGGGAAAACGAGATAGTGATTAGGAAGAGTGAAGAGTTGCTTTTGAATACTAGAGAGTAACTGGTCGTGGTTACCTGTTGGAAGGTCCCATCGCCCAACTGTTTCTTTAAAGAGGGCGTCACCAGAAAAAACAGTCTCTTCCTTGTCAAAGATAAAGGAAACACCACCGATAGAATGTCCAGGTGTTGGGACAACTTTAAAATAGAAGTCGCTAATGTTATAGTCCTTGGTGAAATCAAAGTAGTAGTCAGCAGGATTGACAATAACATCCTCCATATCATCATGACGTGGAAGACCAGATAAATTATCGACAGGATTCATCAACCAGTCTTTTTCAGCCTCAGCGACATAAACAGGAGGATGCTCATGCGCTTGACGGACAGCTTCAACACTCATAATGTGATCGTAGTGCGTGTGGGTCAAAAGGATGGCTGCGATGGGTTTGGAAATAACTTCAAGCTCAGTCAAGATTTTAGAAGTATCACTTCCTGGATCAATGACTAAACAAGCTGTATCGTTCTCTAAAATATAGGTATTCTCCTGAGCAACAGGGTTTAAAATTCGTTTTATTTTCATAGGACTAGTGTAACACGATTTTTAGGCTTTTTCCATTGTTGGAATAAAGACTTTGTCTTTTTTTGGTGTTTTGGATATGCTATAATAAGGTCACTATGAGTGAAAAAAACACCAATAAATATGCCATTGTTGATTTGGAAGCAACATCTGCTTCGTCAATGGCTAGTATTATACAGGTGGGAATTGTCATCATGCAAAATGGTCAGGTGATTGACGAATTTGCAAGTGATGTGAACCCGCACCAAAAACTCGATGATCATATTATTCATTTGACGGGTATTACAGATCAGCAGTTAGCCCAGGCACCAGATTTCTCAGAAATTGCTCGTAAGATTTTTGACTTAATTGAAGATTGTATTTTTGTTGCCCATAATGTCAAATTTGATGCCAACCTACTCTCAGAAGCTCTTTTCATGGAGGGCTATGAATTAAGGACACCCCGTGTTGATACAGTTGAGTTGGCTCAGGTTTTTTATCCGACACTGGAACACTATAAACTCTCTCATTTATCTAAGGTCTTAAATCTTGACTTAGCTCAAGCCCATACTGCTATTGAGGATGCAAGGGCTACAGGTCAACTTCTTTTTCATTTAATGGATAAAATAGCTAGTTTACCTAGACAAACCATTGATTTACTCTTGACCTTTTCTGATAATTTGCTTTTTGAGTCTGAGTTAGTCATTCGTGATGCCATAAGAGGACAAAAGCATGAACTTGCAAAAGAGTATATCATGCTTGAGGAGTCTGGTATTGTCCTTCGAAAGCCATTGACTTATAAGAACGAACGCAAATTATCTCAAGATTTTGAAACCAATATTGCACTCCTAGGTTTGGAAACAAGACCTAAGCAAGAAAAGTTTGCTGAGGCGGTCAGAAAAGAACTGGATAATACTGACATTTCCATGATTCAAGCTCAGACAGGAATTGGGAAAACATATGGCTATCTTCTTACCATTTTGGCACAAGCAAATGTAGATAAAGTCGTTGTAGCTGTTCCGACCAAGCTTCTTCAAAATCAAATTATGAGTCAAGAAGCTAAAAGTTTAGCTGAAATCTTTAATATTAATTTTCACAGCCTTAAGGGACCGCAGAATTATATTAAGTTGGATGCCTTTTATCAAACCTTACTACGTCAGGATAGTAATCGTTTGGTCAATCGCTATAAGATGCAACTTTTGGTTTGGTTGACAGATACGGAGACTGGTGATCTTGACGAGATAAGACAGAAGCAGCGCTACATGGCTTATTTTGATGAGATTAAACATGATGGTAAGTTAAAGGCAGATAGTCTTTTTAAGGATTACGATTTTTGGCAACAGTCCTATCAAAAGGCCAAAGAGGCTAAAGTTGTTGTCACTAATCATGCCTATCTCTTAACCCGTATGGAGGATGACCATGATTTTGTCAGAGGGAAAACGCTTGTCATTGATGAGGGGCAAAAGATGGTTCTGGCTTTAGAACAATTTTCTCGTTACCAAGTGAATTTAACAAGTCTTTTGCAACAGATCCATCGTATTCTTGATCATGGTAACCCATCCTTACTGCAACAGCGTTTACTTGAAAATTTGCAGTTTGAAATTAGTCATTTGATTCAGGAACACCAACAATTCCCACAAAAACAGTATAATCGTCAGCAATTAGATTGTTTGCTTCAGACCATAACTGAACTTGAAGGGGAAAGCGGTTTGGTGAAAATGTTATCTCCGTTGCAAACACCCCTTTACAGCCATTTTTGGCTTGAAACTGACTACTATCAGGAACATCGGGTGTCTTATCTAAAGGCTTCACGTCAGGAACTTTTGAAACTGTCTGCCTATCTTCCGAGTGCTCAGAAGGTGTTGATTGTCTCAGCAACCATTGATATTGGTCCTGAAGTTGATGTGGCAGATTTATTAGGGCTAAATCAGGTGCATAAGGTTAGTCTTCCAATGGACAATCTTCTCAATCAGGCAATTTGGATTGATCAAAGCATGCCTATGATTGGTGTTGTATCTGAAGAAGACTATGATAAAGCTGTCGCAAAACGTCTTCAGAAGTTGACTAAAACGGAATATCCTATATTAGTCTTATTCACATCTCGAAAAAGCATGTTAGCTGTCTCAGATTTGCTGGATTTACAGGAAGTACATCACCTCACTCAAGAAAAGAACGGTACGGCTTTTAACGTCAAAAAACGGTTTGATAGAGGTGAGACTAATATGCTTCTTGGAATGGGTTCTTTCTGGGAAGGTGTTGATTTTGCTCAACAAGATAGGGTTATTGAGGTCATCGCACGTCTTCCATTTGACAATCCTAAAGATCCATTCTATCAAAAATTGGAGTCGTGGTTTTCTAAACAAGGAAAGCATACTTTTAATAGCTACAGTCTTCCTATGACAATTTTGCGTTTTAAACAGGCTATTGGGCGTTCGCAAAGACGTCCGGATCAGCGTTCAGCTATACTTCTTTTAGACAACCGCCCCCTAGTCAAGAGCTATGGGAAGCTATTTTTGAAAGAAGTATCTCAAGAGATTTCGCTTGAACGAACTAAATTTAAGACATTCAATGAAGATATCCAGACATTTCTGCAAAAGGAAAGTTAGCTATATAATGTCAATCAAATTTTAAGATGAAAGAGTTTCTCAGACCTAAAAAGATGACGTTAAATATCCATTACTAGCGACATAGCTATGTAAAGATTTATCATTTTCTGATATAATAATTTCAGAAACTTTTTTAGGAGAAATTATGCGTAAACAACGATCAGCTTTGACGAAAAAGCAACAGATTATTTTGGGAATAATTACAATCGTTGCGACCTTAATTGCCTCTATGACAGCTTTACTGATTGTAGCGACAAAGCCCTATATTGATGCTGAAAAGCAAGTGATTGCCATAGCTGAGAGTAAGGCGGATATTAGGACTGTTTCTGAATTTGATATCTACCATGGTCTAGAAACCTATTATGGTCTTCTTGGTAAAACGAGTAAAGGTGAAAAGCTTGCCCTCATTGTCAGTAAAGATTCAGGTGTGGTTGATATTTACAAGCAGTCTGATGGTATTAGTAAGTCGGTAGCAGAGAAAGCTGCCAAGGCGTATGGTGCTAAGAAGATATCTTATGTGCATTTAGGAAAGTATAAGAAAACTCCTATTTGGGAAGTGAAGTCAGGAACCAAGTATTTTCTGGTCGATTTTATCTCGGGTCAGGTTATTAAAGTGGAAGGACTATAAAAATGACAAAATTATCAAATCGTGTATTAGAAATGGGTGAAAGTGTTACTTTAGCAGCCAGTGCGCGTGCTAAAGCCCTAAAAGCTCAAGGACGTGATATCTTGAGTTTGACACTTGGAGAGCCAGATTTCGTTACTCCAAAGAATATTCAGAAAGCTGCTATTGCCTCTATCGAAAGTGGTAAAGCAAGTTTTTATACCGTAGCCTCTGGTCTTCCAGAACTCAAAGAAGCTATCGGTAGCTATATGGACAAATTCTATGGTTATTCTGTAAAACCAAATGAAGTTGTAGTCGGAACTGGTGCTAAGTTTATTTTGTACGCTTTCTTTGCTACTGTTATCAATCCTGGTGACGAAGTAATCATTCCAACGCCTTGTTGGGTTTCTTATGTAGATCAAGTGAAAATGGTTGAAGGTGTTCCGGTCACTTTCCAAACGACTGAAGCAAATCACTTTAAAGCAACAGTAGAACAGCTTGAGGCAGCTCGCACTGAAAAAACGAAAGTGGTCTTGCTTAATTCGCCATCAAATCCAACCGGAATGATTTATAGCAAGGAAGAATTGCGAGCAATTGGCGATTGGGCAGTTGAGCATGATATTTTGATTTTAGCTGATGATATCTATGGTCGCTTGGTATACAATGGCAATAGTTTCACACCGATTTCAAGTCTTTCTGATGCCATTCGTAAGCAAACTATTGTCATCAATGGTGTTTCAAAGACTTATGCCATGACAGGTTGGCGTGTTGGTTTTGCTGTTGGTGATCCAGAGATTATTGCAGGTATGGCTAAGGTCATCAGTCAAACAACCTCTAATCTTACAGCCGTTTCTCAATACGCTGCTATTGAGGCTTTGACAGGAGATCAAACTTCTATCGAAGAAATGCGTCAAGCTTTTGAAGAACGTTTGAATACCATCTACCCACTATTAGCTGAAGTGCCTGGATTTGAGGTTATCAAACCTCAAGGTGCCTTCTACCTCTTCCCTAATGTTAAAAAGGCTATGGAAATCAAAGGCTATACAGATGTCAATGATTTTACCAATGCTATCCTTGAAGAGGCTGAAGTCGCATTGGTAACTGGAGCAGGATTTGGTGCTCCTGAAAATATTCGTCTCAGCTATGCTACAGACCTAGATACTTTGAAAGAGGCTGTTAGCCGAATCAAAGCATTTATGGAAAAATAAATTTTAATATAGATCAACAGAAAAGAGAAGTAATTTACATGTCTAAACAATTAGTTTCAATTATTGATGTGCCTAAACACGTTGGTGAAGAAATCACTATTGGTGCCTGGGTAGCTAACAAATCTGGAAAAGGGAAATTGGCCTTTCTTCAGTTGCGTGATGGGACTGCTTTCTTCCAAGCTGTCGTTTTCAAACCTAACTTTATCGAAAAATTCGGTGAAGAAGAAGGTACTGAAAAATTTAATGTTGTCAAACACCTTAGTCAAGAAACATCTGTCTATGTGACAGGTGTGGTCAAAGAAGATGAGCGCTCTAAATTTGGTTATGAGCTTGATGTAACAGCAGTGGAAGTTATTGGTAAATCTGAAGATTACCCAATCACACCCAAAGAACACGGTACAGACTTCTTGATGGATAATCGTCACCTTTGGTTGCGTTCACGTAAGCAAATGGCTATCCAACAAATTCGTAATGCCATTATCTATGCAACTTATGATTTCTTTGATAAAAATGGCTTCATCAAATTTGATAGTCCAATCTTGTCTGGTAACGCTGCCGAAGATTCAACAGAATTGTTTGAGACAGACTACTTTGGAACACCTGCTTTCTTGAGCCAATCTGGTCAGCTTTATCTTGAAGCTGGTGCTATGGCTCTTGGTCGTGTCTTTGACTTTGGTCCTGTTTTCCGTGCTGAAAAATCAAAAACACGTCGTCATTTGACTGAGTTTTGGATGATGGATGCTGAGTATTCATTCTTATCACATGATGAGTCGCTTGATTTGCAAGAAGCATATGTCAAAGCTCTTATTCAAGGTGTTATTGACCGTGCACCACAAGCTCTTGAAATTCTTGAACGTGATGTCGATCTTCTTAAGAAATACATTGCTGAGCCTTTCAAGCGTGTGTCTTATGATGAAGCAATCGACCTTCTTCAAGCCCATGAAAATGACGAAGATACAGACTACGAGCATCTTGAACATGGGGATGACTTTGGTTCACCACATGAAACTTGGATTTCTAACTATTTTGGTGTTCCAACATTCGTTGTTAACTATCCAGCAAGTTTCAAGGCATTCTACATGAAACCAGTTCCTGGTAATCCTGAGCGTGTTCTTTGTGCCGATCTTTTGGCACCTGAAGGTTACGGAGAAATCATCGGTGGTTCAATGCGTGAGGATGACTACGATGCGCTTGTTGCTAAGATGGATGAACTCGGTATGGATCGCACAGAATACGAATTCTACCTTGACCTTCGTAAATACGGTTCAGTACCTCACGGTGGTTTTGGTATTGGTATTGAACGTATGGTTACCTTTGTAGCTGGTACGAAACACATTCGTGAAGCTATTCCATTCCCACGTATGTTGCATCGTATCAAACCATAAGTCAATTTTCTAGGAGTGCAGGTGTATGAAAAGATGGTTACTTGGCTTGTCAGCCTTACTTTGTTTGGTTTTAATGGTTGCTTGTAGCAAATCTGCTCCCTCTTTACAAGGTGAGTGGAAAGCTCAGGATGCTCTTAAAAAAGATTATAAGATCATTTTTAAGAAAGATAAAGTAACGATTGGTAAGCAGGACTATGATTATACTTTGAATGGTCCTAAAGCTAAAGATGGTTTTACTTATTATTCTCTTAAGTTGAAAGACCAGGGAAATGAAACCAGTTATACTGTATTTTTCCCCACAAAATCAAAAGAGACAGCCCTCTTTTTGCAACCCAATAATGATAAAGAGTCCCTGAAAGGCCAAATGCTCTTTGCGCTCAATAAAAAGGAAAAGCCAGATTACTATGACTATGTCAAAAAGTATCTGAAATAAAAACGCCAACTGGCGTTTTTACTTTAAATGAAAGAGGTGAGGAAAATGTAGGCAACTCTAAGTAAGTCTTTTAGAAACAATCAAATTACATATTGAAAGTGAGAAAACGATGTTTAAAAGAACTTACAAAGGCAATATTCCACTTCTAGCAGGACTGGAATTCACATCTTATTTTGGAATCACCAGTTTTTGGATTTTATTTTTCATTCAGAATGGTCTTTCCTTACTTCAAATCGGTTTACTAGAAAGTATCTTTCATGGGACAAGTCTCTTGTGTGAGATTCCATCAGGTATGTTGGCCGATCGGTTTAGCTACAAGACCAATCTCTATTTGGCTCGCTTGGCCAGTATTGGATCCTCTGTCTTGATTTTACTTGGTCAGGGAAATTTTTGGATTTATGCGATTGCCATGATGGTCAATGCTTGGTCTTACAATTTTGACTCGGGGACCAGTACGGCTTTCTTATATGATTCAGCAGTTGAAGCAGATCAAAAGGACCGCTATCTTCAGATTTCTAGCTTTTTGTCTGGTGTAACAGAAGTCACCCAAACTCTAGGTACAGTTGTTGCTGGTTTCTTTGTTCACGGAGCCTTGGCCTGGACCTATCATATTGCGATTGGCCTTTCATTAGTTTCCATTCTCTTGATTTTTCTGATGAAGGAGCCAGAAACTAAGAGTGATGAAAGAGATAGCTTAACCTTAAAACGGATATTGGTGGTGGTGAAACAAGAATGGCAGGAGAAACCGGTCTTATTTTACTGGATGCTCACCTATCAACTGCTAGGAACCTTCATGTGTATGTTTTATTTTTACTACCAACAGAAAATCAGTGACCTAGCCAGTTGGCAAGTATCGCTCATCATGCTTGTTGGTAGTCTCTTAAATCTTCTAGCTGTTTATCTAGCTAGTCAAATCGGGAAAAAATGGAATAGCAATCAAGTCTTTCCAATTCTGGTTGCGCTGACAGGGTTGGCCTTGCTGTTGGTATGGTTGAGAACTCCATTCGCCTATCTAAGTGTTTATCTCTTGACCAATGCACTTTATGCGGTTTATCAACCCATTTACTACAATGATTTACAAGGCTATTTACCATCCAGTGTACGGGCAACCATGCTGAGCATCAATTCGATGATGTTTAGTCTATCCATGATTGTCATCTTCCCACTGACGGGTTGGTTCATCGATAGTTATGGATTTGTAGTAGTCTTTATCATCCTGGGCCTTGTAACGCTATTCTCTTTCCCTCTCTTACTGATTGGATTGGGGAAAATGGGCAAGATAATAAATAAAGGGACAAAGATGGATTAATATTCCAGACTTTGATTAGTCTACATAAGTTTAAATTGGATAATAGCATCTTGCTTAACAAAATCCGAACGAACTCTCTCTGCTGTGCAGGGAGAGTTTTTTTATCTTTAAAAATTGTGGTAAAGTAGGCACATCCTTTACAATAAGAATCGAGTCGTGTGAAATCTTTAGGCCAAATGCTCTTTGCGCTCAATAAAAAAGAAAAGCCAGATTACTATGACTATGTCAAAAAATATTTGAAATAATAGGAGAAGGATTAGTCTTGAGCTAATTCTTTTCTTTTTGAAAATACCTGTTTCAATTTTCTGAATATTTTGCTATAATAACAACATACTAGTCAAAGGAGAACTATCATGGCAAAAACTATTCATACTGATAAAGCACCCGCAGCAATCGGTCCTTATGTTCAAGGTAAAATCGTAGGAAATCTTTTGTTTGCTTCTGGTCAAGTACCATTGTCACCAGAAACAGGTGAAATCATTGGTGAAACCATTCAAGAACAAACAGAACAAGTGCTAAAAAATGTTGGTGCCATTTTGGCGGAAGCTGGAACAGATTTTGATCATGTTGTCAAAACAACATGCTTTCTAAGTGACATTAACGATTTCGTTCCATTTAACGAAGTTTATGCAACTGCATTTAAAGCTGACTTCCCTGCTCGTTCAGCAGTTGAAGTGGCACGCTTGCCAAAAGATGTTAAAATTGAAATCGAAGTTATTGCTGAGATTGATTAATGATGAGAGCCTTGGCTCTTTTCTTTTTGGCTCAACTGTGATAAACTATAGCTGAAATAAATTTTCGATGTTTGGGAGACACCATCGCTAAAAAAAACCAGTAATGGCGTTTTTTAGCTCCCTCAAGGGAGCTTTTTATGTGTCTCAGACATCAGAGATAAAGAGGAATATTATGAAACGTCAATCTGCTTTGGTCGTCTTTAGTGGCGGTCAAGACTCTACAACCTGCCTTTTTTGGGCTTTAAAACATTATGAAACTGTTGAATTAGTTACTTTTGCTTACGGTCAACGTCATAGCTTGGAAATTGAAGTAGCTAAAAAGATTGCGCAAGAACAAGGTCTTAAACACCATGTTTTGGATATGTCCTTACTTGGACAAATCACTGAAAATGCCTTAACATCTGATATTGAGATTGAGTCTAAAGAAGGTGAAGTGCCTAATACCTTTGTGGACGGGCGTAATCATCTTTTCCTTTCTTTTGCTGCTGTGTTGGCTAAGCAACGTGGGATTACTGATATTGTGACAGGTGTTTGTGAGACTGACTTTTCTGGTTATCCGGACTGTCGTGATGTCTTTGTCAAATCACTTAATGTCACACTTAATCTTGCAATGGCCTATGATTTTGTCATCCAAACGCCACTCATGTGGTTGGATAAGGCTGAGACTTGGGCGTTGGCTGACCAACTGGGAGCTTTTGACTATGTTCGTGAAAAAACGCTGACTTGCTATAACGGTATCATAGGTACAGGATGTGGGGAATGTCCTGCCTGTCATTTGCGTCAAAGAGGTCTTGAAAAATATCTTGCAGAAAGAGGAGAAGCTTAATGTTTTTTGCACCTAAAGAAATCAAGACTGAAACAGGTGAGTCTTTGGTTTATAATCCTCACCGTACAATGGTTTCTAAAGAGTTTACTTTTGATGCCGCCCATCATCTCTTTCATTATGAAGGAAAATGCAAGTCCCTTCATGGTCATACTTATCATCTCCAGATTGCAGTCAGTGGGTATTTGGATGAGCGTGGTATGACCTATGATTTTGGTGATCTTAAGAATATTTATAAGAATTATCTGGAACCTCAACTGGATCACCGCTACCTCAATGAGACTTTGCCTTATATGAACACGACTGCGGAAAATATGGTTTTCTGGATTTTCCAAACGACGAGTCAACATCTGCCTGAGGAAAGAGGGCTTCGTTTGGAATATGTACGCCTATATGAGACACCGACAGCTTTTGCAGAGTTTAGACGGGAGTGGTTGGATGACTAGAGAGCGAGTACTTAAACTACCAGTTCTTGAAATTTTTGGGCCGACCTTTCAAGGGGAAGGTCGAGCCATCGGGCAAAAGACCATGTTTGTGAGAACAGCAGGGTGTGATTACCACTGTGATTGGTGTGATTCAGCCTTCACTTGGGATGGCTCAGAGAAGCCTACTCGAATGACAGCTGATGAAGTGATTGCAGCTTTGGATGCGCTCGGTACCTATGACTATGTTACTCTATCTGGAGGAAATCCGGCGCTTTTAGCAGCCAATATGGCGGAACTCGTTTCAAAACTCAAGGTGAGAGGCGTAACTTTGGCTGTTGAAACCCAAGGATCTCGTTGGCAGGAGTGGCTAAGAGATATTGATCAGGTCACTCTAAGCCCTAAACCACCATCATCAAAGATGGAAGTCAATTTGGAAACACTTGATTTTATTGTCTCTCAGCTTGATCCTGATAAAGTGACCTTCAAGGTTCCTGTTTTTGACGATGCTGACTTGGATTTTGCTAAAATGATTCAGGAACGTTATCAACCAGATGTGATGTTTCTCTCAGCTGGTAATCCTGAACCCAAAGCAGAAGGAAATATTGTCCAGCACCAACTAGAACGTCTCAAAGAACTCTGGGAGACAGTAGCTGCAGATGATTCGTGGGGGAACGTCCGTGTCCTCCCTCAACTGCATACCCTACTCTACGACAATGAGCGTGGTGTTTAGGAAGGATGAAAGTGTATCCTAAACCATCAAAATTATACAAGAAAAAAGGAAGAAAAATGTCACAACAAGAAGAAATGAAAAACCTCACTCTCCTAGGTAACAAGGAGACACCTTATATTTTTGAATACTCTCCACAAGTCTTGGAGTCTTTTGATAATCGTCACACTGATAATGATTACTTTATCAAATTCAACTGTCCAGAATTTACCTCACTTTGTCCGATTACTGGGCAGCCTGACTTTGCCAGCATCTATATTTCTTATATTCCAGACCAGCTCTGTGTTGAGTCTAAATCATTGAAGCTTTACCTCTTTAGTTACCGTAATCACGGAGATTTCCACGAAAATTGTATCAATACCATTGGTAAAGATTTGGTAGAGCTTTTGAATCCTCGCTACCTTGAGGTGTGGGGTAAATTTACACCTCGTGGTGGTATTTCGATTGATCCATATTATAATTACGGTCGTCCAGAAACTAAGTATGAAAAAATGGCAGAGCAACGCCTTTTTAATCACGACCTCTACCCAGAAAATATTGATAATCGTTAATATTGTCCGAAGCCTTCTATAACTGTGAAGGCTTTTTCTGTTAGTGATTTTTACATTTCGAAAGAGTATGAAATTTTTACAAAACTTACACACAATTTCCATTAAGATATTAGGGGGGTGTAATCCTCTTATTAAAAACTTCTATTCATAAAATAATTTGACAATCAAATAAATATTACTTAACATAATATTGTAAACGATTATAAATGCATTGGTATTGTCTACCGTCGAGAATCAGATGGTTCAGTTGTCGCTAATAAATGGTTAAATAGTGGTGTTCGTGAATTGCTTATGAATCCTAATACGACTCAAGCTGCAGTAGCTTACGTCATTGCTGGAGATGGTACTTATTACTGGACTTTGAATTACCAATAATATGATTTTCAATCAAATATCCTAAAAGAGGAAAGAGTCTGAGACTAATCTTGGACTCTTTTTCCCTTATCCATTGAACGATTAAGGATTCATTGTGGTATAATAGAGCCTAGAAAGAAGGCGACAATATGCAGGTAAAGAGAGTTCAGGATTATATCTCTAAAGAGTGGTTTGATGAAACAGATGGCTCTTACTTTGAACGACTTAACAGTCGGATACAGGTGCTTGTAAAAAAAGATTATCCTCTTGTACAAGGACATGATTTTATTAGCAATATCAGTCTTTTGGATTATAGATTGGTTTTTCTTGATGAAATCATTGCTAGTGCCAATGAAAAGAACGAGCATGTACGTGAGACAGTACATGATGTGACCAAAAATTTGTTGTATGAGGATCAGGACGTCCAGGAACAATTGGATAGTCGGATTACTTTTGGTCAAAAAGTTGCGGATGAAGTGGCACGATTTGGTGGATCTTGGACTTTTATCTTGTCGTTTATAGCTTTTATGGGGATTTGGATGGCACTAAATGTCATTCAACCATTTGGAATTTCTTTTGACAAGTATCCATTTATCTTGCTTAACTTGGCCTTATCAACCTTGGCGGCGGTTCAAGCACCATTGATTATGATGAGCCAGAATCGTGCTTCGGATTATGACCGTTTGCAAGCCCGAAATGACTATCATGTGAATAAACAGTCTAAGGAAGAGATTCGTTTTTTGCATGAAAAGATTGATCACTTGGTGCAACAAGACCAGTCTGATTTGCTTACCATCCAAAAATTGCAGACAGAAATGATAATGGCGGTTAGTCAACAAGTTGAAAAAATGTCGGATGATATTCGTAAGATGAAGGAAAAAGGATTAGAAAGGAAGATTCATGGAGACGAAACGAATTGATTTAGTTATCGTAACAGGAATGAGTGGTGCAGGTAAGACTGTAGCGATTCAATCCTTTGAAGATTTAGGATACTTTACCATCGACAATATGCCACCTTCATTAGTGCCTAAGGTTATTGAGTTGGTAAAACATAGTGAAGAGACTTCTAAGATTGCCTTAGTTGTTGACATGCGTAGTCGATTGTTTTTCGACGAGGTAAATGTCATTTTAGACAAGTTGGAAAGTAATCAGGAACTTAATTTCAAGATTCTTTTCTTGGATGCTACAGATGGTGAATTAGTTTCTCGTTATAAAGAGACACGTCGTAGCCACCCCTTGGCTGCAGATGGTCGTGTGTTGGATGGGATTAAGCTTGAACGTGAACTCTTATCACCACTTAAGAGCTTGAGCCAAAACGTTGTAGATACAACTGAAATGACCCCACGTCAGCTTCGTAAGACCATTTCTGAACAGTTTTCATCTACAGAGGATCAGACTTCTTTCCGTATTGAGATCTTGAGTTTTGGTTTCAAATATGGCTTGCCTTTAGATGCGGATTTGGTATTTGATGTGCGGTTCTTGCCAAACCCTTATTATGATCCTGCTCTTCGTAACCAGACTGGTCTGGATCAAGAAGTTTATGATTATGTTATGGAACACAAGGAATCAGAGGTGTTTTACAGTCATTTGACTCAACTTATTAAACCAATCTTACCGGGTTACCAAAAAGAAGGTAAATCTGTTCTCACTATTGCTGTTGGTTGCACAGGTGGCCAACACCGCAGTGTAGCTTTTGCACATCGATTGGCTCAAGAGTTGAAAAATGATTGGACGGTCAACGAAACACATCGTGATAAAGATCGACGTAAGGAGACGGTGAATCGTTCATGAACAAACCAAAAATTACAGTAATAGGTGGAGGAACTGGTATTCCAGTCATTCTTCGTAGTTTGCGCCATAAAGATGTTGATATTACTGCTGTTGTAACTGTGGCTGATGATGGCGGTTCTTCAGGAAATTTACGTGATATCATGCAACTGACACCTCCAGGGGATTTACGTAATGTTTTGGTAGCTATGAGTGATATGCCTAAACTTTATGAACGTGTTTTCCAATATCGTTTTGACAAAACTGATGGTGCATTGGCTGGTCATCCTCTTGGGAATCTTGTTATCGCAGGAATTTCAGAAATGCAGGGATCTACATACAACGCCATGCAGCTTTTAACCAAGTTCTTTCATGTGACAGGTAAGATTTACCCTGCCAGTGAAACAGCCTTGACACTGCATGCGGTATTTCGTGATGGACATGAGGTCGCTGGTGAGAGTAGTATTGCCAAGTATGATGGCATGATTGAGCGTGTTTATGTAACCAATGCTTATAATGAGGATGAACCAAAGGCAAGTCGTAAGGTTGTTGATGCTATTTTAAATAGTGACATGATAGTCCTTGGCCCTGGTTCTCTCTATACATCTATTTTACCTAACTTAGTTATCCCTGAGATTCGTCAAGCGCTTATTGAGACTAAGGCTGATGTTACTTATATTTGTAATATCATGACTCAATATGGTGAAACAGAACAATTTTCGGATGCGGACCATGTGGCTGTGCTTAATCGACATCTTGGCTCTGATGTGATTGATAATGTTTTAGTAAATATTGAGAAAGTTCCTCTGGAATACATGACGAATAACAAGTTTGACGAATACCTTGTTCAAGTTGACCATGATTTCAACGGTTTACGTCGTGAAGCAAAAACAGTTGTCTCATCTAATTTTCTTCGCCTAGAAAATGGGGGTGCCTTCCACGATGGTGATTTAGTCGTTGAAGAACTCATGCATTTAGTGAGGAAGAAGTCATGAGTTTCACAATCAAGGTTAAAGAAGAGATCATTGCTGAATCAACCAAAGATAAGGCCGAATTGTCAGCTTTGATTAAGATGTCTGGTTCTGTAGGTTTGACCAATCAAGGGCTGACACTCTCTATCTCGACAGAGAATGCAAAGATTGCTCGTCACATTTATCAATTAATGGAGAGTCGCTATCATATTGCCCCTGAGTTAAGACACCATAATAAGACTAACCTCAAGAAAAATCGTGTCTATACGGTTTTTGTGGCTGAACAAGCCAATGATATTTTGTCTGATTTACAATTGGCGGATTCTTTCTTTGGCTTTGAGACAGGGATTGAGACGTCAATAATGGAAGACGATGAGGCTGGAAGGTCTTATTTACGAGGGGCTTTTCTGGCAACAGGAACGGTACGTGACCCTGAAAAAGGACGTTATCAATTAGAAATTTTCTCTGTTTATCAGGACCACGCAGAGGATTTAGCCTCTCTCATGAAAAAATTTATGCTTGATGCCAAGGTTTTGCAACATAAAAATGGCTTTGTGACCTATCTTCAAAAAGCAGAAGATATTATGGATTTTCTTCTTGTCATTGGAGCCATGACTTCAAAGGAAATTTTCGAAGAAGTCAAGATTATGAGAGAAACTAGAAATGACCTAAATCGGGCAAATAACGCTGAGACAGCTAATATCGCTAGGACTATCAGTGCTAGCATGAAAACAATAAATAACATTATCAAGATTATGGATACGGTTGGCTTGGAGATTTTGCCGGCTGAACTGCGTCAAATTGCCCAACTCCGTATTGCAAATCCAGATTACTCAATTCAGCAAATCGCTGATAGTATAGAGCCGCCTCTAACCAAAAGTGGTGTCAACCATCGTCTCAGAAAAATCAATAAAATTGCGGACGATTTGTAAGTAGAAAGGAAGCTTTTATGGCTTGTACAACGATTTTAGTAGGTAAGAAAGCCTCATATGATGGCTCTACCATGATTGCCCGTACTGAAGACTCTCAATCAGGTGTTTTCACACCTAAAGAGTTTCTTGTAGTAACACCCGAGGACCAACCACGTCATTACCAATCTGTGCTTAGCGATTTTTCGATTGATTTGCCAGATAATCCATTAGGTTATACTTCCGTACCAGATGCCCTTGGTAAAGATGGTATCTGGGGAGAAGCCGGTATTAACTCAGCGAATGTTGCTATGAGTGCAACGGAAACAATCACGACCAATGCGCGTGTTCTTGGTGCGGATCCTCTTGTTAAAGATGGATTTGGCGAAGAGGATATGCTGACTCTGGTTTTACCTTATATTAAGACTGCTCGTGAAGGTGTCCTTCGCTTGGGACAACTCCTTGAAACTTATGGAACTTATGAGTCAAATGGTATTGCTTTTTCTGACACTGAAGAAATTTGGTGGCTAGAAACAATTGGTGGTCACCATTGGATTGCTAGACGTGTTCCGGATGATGTCTATGTTACCAACCCAAATCAACTAGGTATTGATCATTATGAATTTGAAAATCCAGATGACTATCTCGCTTCACCAGATATTCGTGACTTTATTAATAAGCATCATTTGGATTTGACTTATTCTAACGAACACTTCAATCCACGTTATGCTTTTGGTAGCCAGCGAGATAAGGACCGTCATTACAATACACCACGTGCTTGGGCTATGCAAAAGTTTTTGAATCCAGAAAAGGAGTATGATCCAAAATCATTCTTCATTCCATGGTGTCAAAAACCTTACCGCAAAATTACAGTTGAAGACGTTAAATATGTTTTGAGCCTTCATTATCAAGACACCCCTTATGATCCTTATGGCCCTCAAGGTGATGCTGTTAGTCAACGTCAATTCCGTCCAATTGGTATTAATCGTACGAGTCATACAGCTCTCTTGCAAATGCGTCCTCATAAACCTTCTGAAACGACAGGTATCCAATGGTTAGCCTATGGATCAATGCCTTTTGGAACCATGGTACCATTTTGGACTCAAGTTGGTACAACGCCTGCTTATTTCCGTCAAACAACTGATAAGGTTGACACAGGCAATTTCTACTGGAGTAATCGCTTGATTGCTGCCATTTGTGATTCTCATTTTCAACATCACGAAGCTGATTTGGATGACTATGTCGAAACAACTATGGCTCTTGGCCATGCCATGATTAATCGTGTCGATACGGCTTTGGCAAATGGTGAGAGTATTGATTTTGAAGCTGAAAATCAAAAAATTAGTGACCAGATTCAGTCAGAAACAGATAAACTATTGGCAAAAGTCTTAGATGATGCTAGCAATTTAATGACTAACCGATTCTCAATGAGTGATTAAACTTATTAAAAAACCTTTCCATAAAAAATGGAAAGGCTTTTTAGTGCTTTAACTATTGTTATTTTCTTCATCAAGCCTAGATAGCAGTTGATAAAGCATAATGAAGAAGAAAAGATTAATTGAAATAAGAAGGCCTGAAGCCCAGGGAAAATCACTTTCTAAATTTCTAAGAGGTGAGTTCCAAGCAAAATGAGCGGCAAAAGCACCACAGGCATAAAGGAAGCCAATAAGGCAGTATTTTTGATTAATAAGCTTTCGACATGAACGCCATATTAAGATTAATCCCATAGCAAAGAAAGACGTATAAAGCCAGTGAGATGATACGACACCAATACTGCGGCCAAGGATTCCCGAAATCGTATAAGAAAAACCATCAGGTAAATCTGAAAGGATATAGGAGAAATCTTCACTAATCTGAAAACCTAGACCAGCTGTTATAGCAACAAGTAAGAGCCCTTTGTAATTTTTTGTTGGTACCATATAGATAGCAAAGAGAAAAGCTGCCAGTTTGAGAGGTTCCTCAACAAGAGGAGCCATAATAGCATCTTCAAAACGATAGAAAAAATGTTTCGAAGATAGGTGGGCCGTTACCCATTCATGAGAGAAGGTATTGGCATAACCTGCCATCCATCCCGTGATAAAGAGACCACCAATTAGGGAAAAAGCTAGCACAAGTGGTCTAACCTGCCATTTTTTACCTAAATGATAAATAAGAAATAAAGCTGGAACGATATAACATAGTGCAATGAGTGTTGATAGCCCAATGATACCGTAAGCTGAACCAGACAGAGCACCTGAAGTGTATGATTGGGTATCATAAGTCAGGCCAATGGCTGAAAGTAACAAAAAAATATACAGGGTTAATTTTCGAAACATGTATAACCTACTTTCCAAATGATACTTCCAGTATAACAAATAATTCATTTACACCGAAATATTTCAATTTTTTTATTTTAGGACTTGCAAAATAAAAATAGTGTGATATACTTAACCGGTAAACTATTAACTGGTTAAGTATTTTTTGAAAGGATTATTATGAAAAAGAAACGTATTTTTGGCCTAGCAGGCCTAGCAGCGATTGTTCTAGCGGCAGGTGCAGGTATTTATTATACGACTAGCCAACATAGTTCAAAAGACAATGGTGATATGAAAGTCGTTACAAGTTTTTATCCCGTTTATGAATTCACCAAGCAGGTTGTTGGTGATGAGGGAGAGGTGTCTTATCTTATTCCTGCAGGAACTGAAGCCCATGATTTTCAGCCTTCTACGAAGAATGTCGCTGATATTGAAAAGGCTGACACTTTTGTCTATCTAAATGAAAATATGGAAACATGGGTTCCAAAGGTTGAAAAATCCATTAACACTAAACATACTAAAGTCATTAAGGCAAGTAAGGGTATGGTTCTTCTTCCTGGTATTGAGGAAGAAGAGCATGAGCACGGGGAAGAAGGTCATCACCATGAGTATGATCCTCATGTCTGGCTGTCACCAAAACGTGCTCAAAAGTTGGTAGAAACCATTAGAGATGGTTTGATTGCGCAACACCCTGACAAGAAAGCGGTGTTTACAACAAATGCAGAGAAATACCTTAAAAAATTACAAACCTTAGATAAAGAGTATACCGAAGCACTCAGTCAAGCCAAACAGAAGAGTTTCGTAACACAACACGCAGCTTTTGGTTATCTAGCCTTAGATTACGGTTTGACACAAGTGCCAATTTCAGGTGTTTCTGCTGAGTCTGATCCATCGGCTAAACGTATTGCTAGTCTTTCTAAGTATGTCTCAGAATATAACATTAATTATATCTACTTTGAAGAGAATGCTTCAAGTAGTGTTGCTAAGACCTTAGCAAATGAAGTAGGCGTTAAGACAGCAGTTTTAAATCCGATTGAATCTTTAACCAAGGATCAGTTGAAAAAAGGTGAAAATTATGTCAGCGTCATGAACGAAAATTTAAAAAATCTTCGTTTGACTACTGATGTTGAAGGTAAAACCATCCAACCAGAATCTGGAAGTGATGATAAGAAAACAGTCCAAAATGGCTATTTTGATGACAAGGATGTTAAAGATAGAAAATTAACTGATTGGTCAGGTGATTGGCAATCTGTTTATCCTTACCTTCAAGATGGTACTTTAGACCAAGTATTCGAATACAAATCTCTAATGAACAAGGATAAAACAGCACAAGAGTATAAGGATTACTATACTAAAGGGTATCAAACAGACGTTTCTAAAATTTCGATTGATGGTAAGAAAATGACCATGACTTTCACTAAGACTGATGGAAGTAGTGTGACACATACTTATCGTTATGACGGCTATAAGGTTTTGACCTATGCTTCTGGTAAGAAAGGTGTTCGCTATCTTTTCACAGCTACTGACAGTCAAGCGGCAGATAACCCTTACCAATATGTCCAATTCTCAGATCATCAAATAGATTCAACAACTTCAGCACATTTCCATATTTTCTTTGGAAATAGCAGTCAAGATGAGATTCTAAAAGAAATGGATAATTGGCCAACTTATTATCCAGCAAAACTCAGTGGCTTTGATATCGCACAAGAAATGATCAGTCACTGATACTATTAAATCACTCATATTTTGAGTGATTTTTCTTCTTTAAAAAATCTTTCATTTTTAAACTCTTAGAAAAATAGCTTGTTCAATAATTTTAAAATAGAAGATTTAAACAAAAAAATTTTTTCTAAAAAATCATGAAAAAATTAAATTATTACTACTTTTTTTCATTCTTTAGTGGTACAATAATATTACGATTTTCAGATGATCAGGAGAGACCTATGAACCAGTATTTAGTAGCGATACACTATATTCAACTGCTGCAAGCAGAACTCGATATTCTTAATCATGATGCACGATTACTTTTTGATTTAAAGATTGACCCTAATCTTGTCAAAAGAGAGCTTGCTGACCTAAAAGTATCCCTGTCTAAATTATCTGATAAAAACCTTTATATTGAAGGAACTATCTGGTACCAGCCAAGTTTATTCACGATTATCGATCAAAATTTAGGAGTTATTGATGATTGGCTAAAGGACATAGATGACTTCTTTGCATTTACCTATGCAACAACAGTTTATACAGTTTTGAAAGAAAATGAAAATCGTAGTTATGACCTATTGCTTGGTCTCTATAGCCGCCTAGAATATATTGTTTCAGAAATAAAAAGTTGCCGCTAGCTTGCTAACGGCTTTTAGTTTACCCTGATAGAATCATATTAATCTATTAAGTAGATATAACATACATTTAAAATACCAAATAATTTGACAAAATCTTCAAATATGTGTAAAATAAAATTTGAAAATACTCTAATAAAAAGAACTAAAGATTAAAGGAAGATAATAACGAAGTGAGTAATCAGGGGTTGAAATGGGGTTCTTTTTGTAAATATTATTTGGTGAGTCTTGCTTCACTAAGCCTTTTATGTTTTACGTTCTATGGCCTTTATTCTTTAAATGAACTCTTCCCATTGTCTTTAGACAAGACTTCAAGTTTGGAAATTAAGCATTATTCTGGTCAGTCATCTTCTACAGCTAAAAAAGATGGTATTTATAAAGTCCAAGACTTTAGTGGCCAAACTAAGAGTTATGATGTTGATTTGCATGTATCAAATGAAGGGGATAAGGTTGTTCAAACCTACATCTTCGAGTATAAGAAATGACATCTCGTGATAAAAACTCACAAACGAATAGTTTGTGAGTTTTTTTGTATTTATATTTTACCAGAGTCCTAATACTTTTTGCATGAGCAGGGATGCAAGACTAATCAATACCCAACAGAGCCCCCCAACTAGTAGAGCGGATCCGCCTTTGGTAATGAGTTTCTTCAGATTTGTTTGGTAACCGATAGCTGTCATTGCCATGATAATCATAAACTTTGAAAGGTTCTTTAAAGGAGCAAAAACAGTAGCGGATGTGCCAAGAGACGTTGTAACAGTTGTAATGAGAGAAGCCACTAGGAACCAGAGAATAAAATTAGGAACAGCTTTGATTAGAGAAAATGACTCTTTTCTATCTTCCTTTTTTGATTGCCAAATAGATAGGCCAAGTGTAATAGGAATGATTGCAAGAGTACGAGTTAACTTAACAATTGTTGCTTGCTCTAAAATCGATGTTCCGTGCAAGCTATCCCAAGAACTGGCAGTGGCAGTTACAGACGAAGTATCGTTAACGGCTGTTCCAGCAAATATGGCGAATCCTTCATTACTAAGGCCTAGCCAAGATCCCAAGTGAGGGAAGAACAGAGCCGCTAAGATATTAAAAAAGAATATTACCGAGATTGCTGTGGCTATGGATTCATCTTTCGCTTTGATGACAGGTGCTGTTGCAGCAATAGCAGAACCTCCACAGATTGAAGAACCAACTCCTACTAAAGTAGTAATTTCGCTATCTAACTTAAATAACCGGTGAATGATATAAGCTGTACTGAGTGCCGTAGCAATAGTGACTAAAATGATAGGAAGTGAGGTTAAGCCAACTTGGAAAACTTGAGAAAGGTTTAGCCCAAACCCTAGAAGAATAACAGCGTATTGTAATACTTTTTTGGATGTGAACTGTATCCCAGTTTTAAGTTTTTCAGAGTCTGTAATTAAACTGCCAAACAAGAGGCCAATGAAAAGGCCAATGACAGGCCCTCCGATAATAGGAAATAATATTCCAAGATACCAGGCTACAAGTGAAATAAGTATTGCAATACTTATACCAGGTAAGAATGATTTGATTTTCATTTTTTCATCTCCTTAAAAATTGCCTACATTATATCTTATTATTTAGGCTATGTAAAGGTGTTATTAGGGCTTGTTTTTTGGGAAAACATCTCTATAACTTGCTAAGGGCCTTTTTTTCTGATAGAATAGTATTAAAATATTATAATGGGAAATCTTAAGAAGGAAGGCTATATGTATCGTCATTTAAAGAAGTATTTGATTTTTATTGTGGGAGCTTTTATTTGTTCATTATTTTTAGTCTTAGCTTTTACAACCGATAGAAAAAATGATAACAGTGTCAACGCTAAAGCTGAAGCTGCTTATAACCAAACGACTACTGCTTTTATTGGTAGTATCGGTGAAACTGCGAGACAAATTGGTCAAGACTATAATATCTATGCTTCTGTTCTAATTGCTCAAGCTATTCTTGAATCGAATTCTGGGCAGTCAGGTCTTAGTCAAGCACCTTATTACAACTTTTTTGGAATTAAAGGAACTTACAATGGAAACTCGGTAACAATGCGTACTTGGGAAGATGATGGTACAGGGAAGACTTATGAGATTGATCAGCCGTTCCGTTCTTATGGTAGCTTGAGCGACTCTTTGGCGGATTACGCCGCTTTGATGACATCATCAACTTATGCTGGAACTTGGAAATCTAATACAAGCAGTTATGCGGATGCTACTCAAGCACTTACAGGAACATATGCTACAGATAGTCTTTATGCTTCTAAGTTGAACAGTATTATTGCCTACTATGGTCTTACTGCCTATGACCAAGCTCCAGTTACCCAAACAACAGGTTCAACTGGTAGTCTTGTTTGGAATCGCTATAGAGGGTCTTACACGGACGCTGAAACTTTATCTATAGACGAGGCTTGGGCAAGCTATAAAAATTATAAATAATAGTAAGAGTCGAAAGGCTCTTTTTTTGCGCACTTAAAAATCCCCAGCAACATATGTGGGGATTAAGATGAGAAGTCGTTAGCTTAGTTGTCAAAAGTAACTTCTTTAACAAGGTTATCTAGAAATTGTTCTCCCATTTTAGAGAGTGTTGCCTTTTCATGCTTCAGGTAAACAATATCAATTTCATCATCAATATCGAGTGGAATAGAGACAATGTTGTCACCATTTAAGTTACTATTTAAGATACCAGTGGCAATAGTGTAACCATCCAAACCAATTAATAGATTGAAGAGGGTCGCACGGTCTGAAACTACTATAGATTTTTTGTGGGGAATTTGTGAGAGAATTTCTTCGGAATAGTAGAAGGAATTATGAATTCCTTGATCGTAACTAAGGTATGGGAAGTCTTCTAAATCTTCTAAAGAGACAATCTCATGCTTGGCCAATGGATTTGATTTGCTGACAAAGATATGAGGTCTGGCTTTAAAGAGACTGGTATATGTGAGACGGTTGTCATCAAACATCTTAGTCAAGACGTCACGATTATAGCTATTAAGAAAGAGGACGCCGATTTCTGATCGAAAGTTCTTAACGTCTTCAATGATTTCATAAGTGCGAGTTTCACGTAAGAAGAGCTCATAACGTGTCATATCAGCTCTCTTGAGAAGTGAGACGAAGGCATTAACCACAAAGGCATAGTGTTGTGAAGAAACACTGAACAATTCACGTGTTTCGGTATGACTTTTGTAACGTTCTTCCAAAAGGTTAGTTTGTTCCACTACCTGACGGGCATAGGAAAGAAACTCGACCCCATCCTTGGTTAAGGTGATTCCCTTAGGGTTACGGATGAAAATATCAATCCCCATTTCTCTTTCCAAATCACGGACAGCATTAGAAAGACTCGGTTGTGTAATGAAAAGTTGTTTTGCGGCCTCATTCATAGAGCCGGTTTCGACGATTTTAATAATATAATGTAACTGTTGAATTCGCATAGCTTTATTATAGCATATTTTAAGGATTATTCCTTAGGATAAGAAGTGTTAAAAGTTCTTTTTAGGACTATACCAATTTTTATGCTTGACAATGTTAAGTATATGGAATATACTGTCATCGTTAAGCTTTCTTAAGAGCTTATTGACTATACCAATTTAAAATGAAGGAGACATAACCTCCTTAATATGGGGTTATATAAAAAATATGTGCGGAATTGTCGGTGTTGTAGGGAACACAAATGCAACTGATATCTTGATTCAAGGACTTGAAAAGTTAGAATACCGAGGATATGATTCAGCTGGTATCTTTGTAGCTAGTGATACATCTAGTCAATTAATTAAGGCTGTGGGCCGTATTGCAGAACTTGCTGCTAAGACTAAAGGAGTAGAGGGAACATCTGGCATTGGACATACTCGTTGGGCGACTCACGGGAAACCGACAGAGGACAATGCTCACCCACACCGCTCAGAAACAGAACGTTTTGTTTTGGTTCATAATGGTGTTATTGAAAACTATCTTGAAATTAAGGAAGAATACCTTTCTGGTCATCATTTCAAAGGTCAAACCGATACTGAAATTGCTGTTCACTTGATTGGTAAATTTGTTGAAGAAGACGGTTTGTCAACCCTTGAAGCTTTCAAGAAGGCTCTTCATATTATTCGTGGATCGTATGCCTTTGCCCTCATGGATTCAGAAGATGCCTCAACAATTTATGTGGCAAAAAACAAATCACCACTTTTGATTGGTCTTGGTGATGGCTATAATATGGTCTGCTCAGATGCCATGGCTATGATTCGTGAAACAAATCAATATATGGAAATTCACGATCAAGAGTTGGTTATCGTGAAGGCGGATAGTGTTGAAGTTCAAGACTATGATGGAAATGTCAAAGAACGTGATAGTTATACAGCTGAGCTTGATCTTTCTGATATTGGTAAAGGAACATACCCATACTATATGCTCAAAGAAATTGATGAGCAACCAACAGTGATGCGTAAGCTTATTCAAGCCTATACAGATGATAAGGGTCAAGTGACTGTGGATGCTGATATTATTAAGGCTGTTCAAGAAGCTGACCGTATCTATATTCTTGCAGCAGGAACTTCTTATCATGCTGGTTTTGCTTCTAAGAAGATGCTTGAAGAATTGACTGATACACCAGTTGAGCTTGGTATTTCTTCTGAGTGGGGTTATGGTATGCCACTCCTTAGCAAGAAACCTCTCTTTGTCTTTATTAGTCAATCAGGTGAAACAGCAGATAGTCGTCAGGTTCTTGTTAAAGCTAACGAAATGGGTATTCCAAGTTTGACAGTAACAAATGTTCCAGGTTCAACGCTTTCACGTGAAGCAGACCATACAATGCTTCTTCACGCTGGACCAGAAATTGCTGTCGCTTCTACTAAAGCTTATACTGCTCAAATTGCAACTTTGGCTTTCTTGGCAAAAGCAGTGGGTGAAGTTAATGGTAATGAAAAAGCTAAGGCCTTTGACTTGGTTCACGAATTGTCTCTCGTGGCTCAATCTATCGAATCAACACTTTCTGAAAAAGAAGTTATTGATGGGAAAGTTGCCAACCTTCTTGCAGAAACACGTAATGCATTCTATATCGGACGTGGACAAGATTATTATGTGGCTATGGAAGCTAGTCTTAAATTGAAAGAAATCTCATATATCCAATGTGAAGGTTTTGCAGCAGGTGAGTTGAAACATGGTACAATTGCTCTTATCGAAGATGGTACGCCTGTTATCGCTCTCTTGTCTGATTCAGTCCTTGCTAGCCATACTCGTGGTAACATTCAAGAAGTAGCAGCACGTGGTGCTAAAGTCTTGACTATTGCGGAAGAAAATGTCGCTAAAGAAGATGATGACATCGTTCTTAACAACGTTCATCCATATTTGTCACCAATCTCAATGGTTGTGCCAACTCAATTAATTGCTTATTTTGCAACGCTTCATCGTGGACTTGACGTTGATAAACCACGTAACTTGGCTAAGTCAGTTACTGTTGAATAAAAATGCCAACACCTCTGATTTTTCTAGGAGGTGTTGTTTGTTTTTACTCTTGCGTAATTACTCATTCTAAAGTAGAATAATAGCTATATCAGAATTTTTAGGAGAGAAATATGTCACTACCAAATTGTCCCAAATGTAACTCAGAGTATGTTTATGAAGATGGTATCTTGTTAGTCTGTCCAGAATGTGCCTATGAGTGGGATCCAAACGAGGTTGCAGAAGAAGGGCTTGTGGTTCTTGATAGCAACGGAACACGTCTTACTGATGGTGATACTGTCACAGTTATTAAAGACCTTAAGGTTAAGGGTGCTCCCAAAGACATCAAGCAAGGAACACGTGTTAAAAATATTCGCTTAGTTGAAGGTGACCACAACATTGACTGTAAGATTGATGGTTTTGGTGCTATGAAACTTAAATCTGAATTTGTCAAGAAAGTCTAAAATTAGTGCATAGGTAGGTAAGCTTAAATATTTACAATTGCTAATATTAGCTAAGTCTTTGAGGAGTGAGGCTGGGGACTCAAGTTCATTACAATGAGTTCGGCCTCTCTCCTTTTAGTATTTTCAAAATTTTATACCCTTTTTTCGTTTTTTTTGGTATAATATTCAAAAATACTAAATAATTATAGGAGTTTATATGTCATACGTTTTGGAAGTATTACCAGCCCTTTTGAATGGTGCGGTAGTTACACTTCAAGTATTTTTCATTGTTATCGTACTGTCGATTCCATTAGGGATTGTGCTTGCTTTCTTAATGCAGATTAAGTTCAAACCTTTAAATTGGTTGTTGACCCTCTATGTTTGGATTATGCGTGGGACACCGCTCCTTTTGCAACTGATATTTGTGTATTATGTTCTTCCGAGTATTGGGATTGTCTTTGACCGTCTACCAGCTGCCATTATTGCTTTTACCCTTAACTATGCAGCTTATTTTGCAGAGATTTTTCGTGGAGGAATCTTGGCTATTCCGAAAGGTCAATATGAAGCTGCCAAGATGCTTAAATTGAGTCCTTTCCAAACGATTCGCTATGTTATCCTTCCTCAAGTGGTCAAGATTGTTTTGCCAAGTATCTTCAACGAAATTATTAACTTGGTTAAAGATTCATCATTGGTTTATGTTCTTGGAGTCGGAGACCTCCTTTTGGAAAGTCGTACCGCTGCCAATCGTGATGCGACCTTAGCACCTATGTTTGTGGCTGGAGCTATCTATCTTATCCTTGTTGGTGTGGTAACTGTAGCTTCTAAACGTATCGAAAAGAAATTCAACTACTACAAATAGGAGACCTTATGTTAGAATTAAAAAATATTTCCAAGCAATTTGGTCAACACAAAATTTTTGATAAATACAACTTAACTGTTGAAGAGGGGAAAATCCTAGCTATCGTTGGGCCATCTGGTGGTGGTAAGACAACTCTTTTGCGTATGTTAGCGGGACTTGAAACCATTGATTCTGGGCAAATTATCTATGAAAATGAAGAGATTCCTTTGGATCAGATGGAAAGTCGTAATTTGCTGGGCTTTGTTTTCCAAGATTTTCAACTGTTTCCGCACTTGACTGTCTTAGATAACCTGATGCTTTCGCCAATTAAGACGATGGGAATGTCTAAAGAAGATGCCCAGAAAAAAGCCCAAGGTTTGCTTGACCGTTTAGGACTTGGAGCTCACGGAAATGCTTATCCTTACTCTCTTTCTGGAGGACAAAAACAACGGGTTGCTTTTGCGCGTGCTATGATGATTGATCCGAAAATCGTCGGCTATGATGAACCAACCTCAGCGTTGGACCCTGAGTTGCGTCAAGAAGTGGAGAAATTGATTTTGCAGAATCGTGATACAGGGATTACGCAAATTGTTATCACTCACGATATGCAGTTCGCACAGAACATCGCTGATGAGATTGTCACTATCAATCCAAAATAGTGAGGATTTTGCATGAAAAAAATAGTAAAAACAGTTTTGCTAGGCTGTCTTGTTCTCTTGCCTTTGTTTGCGCTATCAGCTTGCAGCTCGCGCTCACATTTTGCAACTCAGAAAGACCAGTGGCAAACCTACACCAAAGAAAAGAAAATCAAAATTGGTTTTGATGCGACCTTTGTTCCTATGGGATATGAGGAGAAAAATGGTAGCTATGTCGGTTTTGATATTGATCTTGCTACCGCAGTTTTTAAATTGTACGGTATTGATGTTGAATGGCAAGCCATTGACTGGGATATGAAGGAAACAGAATTAAAAAATGGGACAATTGATCTCATTTGGAATGGCTACTCAGTTACTGATGAACGTAAGCAGTCAGCAGACTTTACGGAACCTTATATGATCAATGAACAAGTACTGGTAACCAAAAAATCTTCAGGAATTGATTCTGTTGCAGGAATGTCCGGTAAGACCTTAGGTGCTCAGGCAGGTTCCTCTGGTTATGATGCTTTCAATGCTTCTCCGAAAATTTTGAAGAATATTGTTGCTAACCAAAAAGCAGTTCAATATTCAACCTTTACACAAGCCTTGATTGACCTGGAGAGTGGACGTATTGATGGCTTGTTGATTGACCGTGTGTACGCTAATTACTACCTAGAGAAATCAGGGGTTCTGGATCAGTATAACGTTATGCCTGCTGGGTATGAGGGTGAAAGCTTTGCCGTAGGTGCCCGTAAATCAGATAAGACTCTAATCACAAAAATTAATCAAGGATTTGAAACCCTTTATAAAAATGGTGAATTCCAAAAGATTTCTAACAAATGGTTTGGTGAAGATGTTGCCACAGACCAAGTTAAAGGGAAAAAATAAGATGATAACAACATTCTAGAAGGGATGTTGTTATTTTTTACGAAAAATACTTGAAATAAAACAAGTTATATTTTATACTATTGTTAGTTTATAAACTAACGAAGGAGCAAGCATGGGATATTTTGATTATTCAAGAGAGCCACAAAGTGATATTGCTTTTGTAGATATGAAATCTTTCTATGCGAGTGTGGAGTGTGTTGAACGTGGCCTGCATCCTCTTAAAACTTCTCTATGTGTGATGAGTAGGGCTGAAAATGCGAATGGTTTGATACTAGCTTCTTCACCCATATTTAAAAAAGTTTTTGGTAAGTCAAATGTTAGTCGTTCTTATGACTTACCTTTTGACATTCATTCTCGTAAGTTTCATTATTATAATGCCAAAAAACAAGGACTGCCAACGGATAGGGATTTTGTAGATTATATCGAATCTTGGGCCAAGGTTACCTTTATCGTCCCTCCTAGAATGGACCTTTATATCAAGAAGAATATTCAAATTCAACATATTTTCCAGAATTATGCTAGTGTTGAAGATATTCTTCCCTACTCGATTGATGAGGGTTTCATTGATCTCACATCGTCACTGAATTACTTTATTCCCGATAGGACTGTTACTAGAAAAGATAAGTTAGATATGATTTCAGGGCGTATCCAAAGAGATATTTGGAGGGAGACAGGTATTTACTCAACAGTTGGGATGTCTAACAGCAACCCCTTATTGGCTAAGTTAGCTCTTGATAATGAGGCTAAACATACGGCTACTATGAGAGCCAACTGGTCCTATGAAGATGTCGAGACTAAGGTTTGGAATATTCCCCATATGACTGATTTCTGGGGGATTGGAAAGCGAATGGAGAAGCGTCTAAACAAGTTGGGAATTTTCTCTATTCTAGAACTTGCGAATAGCAATCCTGATATCCTTAAAAAGGAATTAGGTGTTGCTGGACTGGACCTCTTTTTTCATGCCAATGGTATTGATGAGAGTAATGTTCATAAACCTTATAAACCAAAGTCACATGGCTTAGGAAATTCTCAAATCTTACCACGAGACTATGAGCGTCAAGCTGATATAGAATTGATTCTAAGAGAGATGGCAGAACAGGTAGCCATTAGATTAAGACGAGCCCATAAGAAAGCTTGTCAAGTTTCCATTAGCATTGGATTTTCAAAGTTAGAAGGCAAACGTTCGCTACAAGCACAGATGAAGATTGAACCTGCTAATAATACGAGAGTACTAATAAGCCACGTCATTGCACTCTTTAGGAAGAGGTATCAAGGAGGAGCTGTTCGAAGTGTGAGTGTCTCTTATGCAAATTTTGTAGATGAAGGGCTTCAAATTCTTTCTTTATTTGATAATCCAGATGACATTGATAAAGAAGAAAGGCTTCAAGCAGCTATAGATAGTATTCGCCAGGAATTTGGCTTTACTACTCTTCAAAAGGCTAATGCTTTACAAGAGGCCTCTAGGAGCCTTGCTCGTAGTAGGCTTATTGGTGGACACTCTGCTGGAGGATTGGATGGCTTAAAATGATAGACCGTAGTTACCTTCCCTTTCAATCAGCTAGGGAGCATCAAGATAGGGGAATGATGAAGTGGATGGGCTTTTTCTTGTCAGAACACACAAGTTCCTTATATGAAGATAAGACTAAAGAAGATTTTACGAGTCATTTGGAGGATTTGGAGAAATTTACCCTATTAAACCAGCTTTATACGGGACAATTATTGGGAAGTTTTCAGATAAAGGATAAAAATAGATGCTGTAGATGTAGTGGCTATGTGGTTGACTTGAATCTTAATCAAGTTACGGTAAAATCTGATAAGCAGCATATACGGATTTACATTAAGGATATACTAGAAATTAGCTTGGGAGTTGAAGCCATAAATGAAGAAGAGAAAAATTTATGACGATAAGCTTCAGATTGACTATTTTTCTGATAGCTATTTAAAATTTGAAGAAGATTTTTATCGCTATTCTGCTATGGATATACCTCTGACCTTCTTGACGGATGACATTTTAAGAGAAATGGCAATCAGTCAGAAGAACTATTTTTTATTGAATAAAGAGAATGCTAGGGATGGACGCAGCCATTATTTCCATTTTGAGGTCAGTCTTCTGGATTCTAGGACACTTGTAAGAAAATACAAGTATCTTGGAAATGATTGATTGGTACAAAGGGCTTTCACGAAAATTTCTAGATGGTAGAGAAAAAATATTGTAAGCGTTGACATTTGTTGTGCAAGTGCTACAATGAAAGTGTTAAAGTTCTTATATGGAGGTAACTAAAATGAGAGCAGTTGTTGTTAATAATGAAGGTACAGGAGTAGAAGTTGTTAATCATGACAAACCAGCGGTAGTAGGACATGGTCAAGCTTTGGTTAAAGTGGAATATTGTGGTGTCTGTCATACGGACCTTCACGTAGCTCATGGAGATTTTGGTAAGGTTCCAGGTCGTATCTTGGGACATGAAGGAATTGGTATTGTCGAAGAAGTGGGTGAAGGCGTTGAAACACTTAAAAAAGGCGACCGTGTGTCAATTGCTTGGTTCTTTGAGGGATGTGGCCATTGTGAATATTGTACAACTGGTCGTGAAACTCTCTGTCGTTCTGTAAAAAATGCAGGTTATAATGTGGATGGTGGTATGAGTGACTATGCCTTGGTTACAGCTGACTATGCTGTGAAAGTTCCGGAAGGACTTAACCCAGCTCAAGCTTCATCTATTACTTGTGCAGGAGTCACAACCTATAAAGCGATTAAAGAGGCTAAAGTTGAACCTGGTCAATGGGTTGCAATCTACGGTGCTGGAGGACTAGGTAACTTGGCTATTCAATACGCTAAGAAAGTGTTTAATGCACGAGTAGTAGCTGTTGATATCAACCAAGATAAACTTGATTTGGCTAAAGAATCTGGTGCTGATTTAGTTGTAAATGGTAAGGAAGTTAAAGATGTGGCAGGCTATATCCAAGAAAAAACTGGTGGTACTCACAGTGCAGTTGTAACAGCTGTTTCTAAAGTTGCTTTCAACCAGGCTGTTGATAGTGTACGTGCCGGTGGGACAGTCGTTGCGGTTGGTCTACCATCTGAATATATGGAGCTCTCAATTGTCAAAACAGTTCTAGATGGTATCCGTGTTGTTGGATCTCTTGTAGGTACACGTAAAGACTTGGAAGAAGCCTTTGACTTCGGTGCACAAGGTTTGGTAGTACCGGTTGTTGAAACCGTTCCTGTTGATACAGCGGTAGAAGTCTTTGATCAAATGGAAAAAGGACAAATCCAAGGACGTAAAGTACTGGATTTCACTAAGTGATAATATCTCTCTTATAGTGTTATCACGATTACTTGAAGAGTAGAGCAGTTTAAACAGACTAAATCACTTTTGAAAGAAGCTTATCAGAATAAAATTCCACCGATTTATTTGTGTCGATGGAATTTTTGTTTGTTACGTGACTTTAAGTCTGTTTTGCTTCGAAGGTGCGAAACAAATAAATCATCGGTTAGACGTGTGGCTATGATTTTATCAGATTCTATTATCTTAGGGAAATAATAATTTAAATTTAGTTATGCCAAATATGATATTCAAAAGGGTTTAGAGTCAGGTATTTACAAACAGTTTGTTTTTACTATCAGAGATAATAAGGGATAAATTACTAAGCATCTCAAAGTATTGGATTTTTTAAAAGATATTGCAAATAAATAAATTAGGAACAAGACTGTAAAAATGAGTCTCGTTGGTGCAGGGGTTGTTGTCGTAGGAGGGGCTAGTTATTATGGTTATCATACTATTAGAATGAACAATTTTTCATAATTTTTGATAAAAAGAATGCTTCAGTATCCGATTTATATATCACAATGATAAATAAAGAAAGCTAAAAAGACTTATCTCTATGCAATATTGAGATAAGTCTTTTACTTAAATTCTAATTTAACCTATAGTAGTTGTTCAGTTCAAAAAGGTTCTGTTATTTTGTTTCAGTCATAATAGTATTGATAGCTGTGATTAATTTCTTTTGTTTGTACTCAGGCAATGCTTTTAAATTGTCAATCAATTTTACCAAATCGCTATCTTCTTCTTTTAGTGTGACATCAAAGAAAGTGGGGATATCCACATCTAAGGCTTTCATAATTTTTTCAAGAGTTTTGATTTTAATGTTAGGTTCTAGATTTTCAATTTTATAAACGTAATTTGTCCCCAATTCAGCTTTTTCTTCAAGCATTTCTTGGGTCATTCCCTCTTTTATTCGTAAGACTCTAATACGCTTACTGATATATTCTTGTAGATTTGACATAAACCACCTCGCAAGGTTAATTTTACAACCCTAAAAGGTTGGTTATAACACCTTAAAAGGTTAAAAACAACTTTACAAGGTTGTTTTTAAGTTATATAATGTAAACATTACAATATAGGAATTGTATAATTTATTGAAAATAAAAGGAGTTTTAGCGTTAATGGAAAAGAAAGAGGCTATTAAGGCATTGGCTGGAGTCTCGACGGTGATTGCAGCGACAGGATTAACGTCTGTAGCGAATGCTAATCAACAAGAAGCCCCAAAAACAGAAGTTGATACTTCAAGTTCTAAAGTAACTATTCAAGCTCTTAAAGAAGCTGAGAACAAACAAAGTGTAACGGTACAAGCAGTAAACGCTCAACAAGATGTAGTTAAGAAGGCCATCACTGAAGAAGAGATAGCTGAAAAAAATGAAGCTACGGCTAAGGAAACTCTTGATGAAGCTCAAATTATAAAAGACAAGGCCACTCCTGCTGAAATTGATAAAACTAAACAAAGTATTAGTGAAACAGAATCAGCAATCGAAAATCAAGATGTTCAACTTCAGAATGCTCAAGCTGAGACTGCTAAAGCTCAAGATAAAGTTAACAAACAAACTGAAATTGTTAACAGTGATCAAACAAAGATTACTACTCAAGAAACTAATGTAGCGAATGCTAAAACCAATGTAGAAACTGCTCAAAAAAATCTTGATGATACAGGAGCTAAAGAAATCATCTCAGAACGAGATAATGCTCAAAGTGATTTGGAATCGAAAAAAGCTGCTGAAGCTAATGCCAAAAGCAAGCTAGAAGAAGCACAGAAAGCTGATGCTGATAAAAAAGTTAAACTTGAACAAGCTGAAAAAGATGAAAAACTTCAAGCTAAAGCTGTTGAAGACACTTCTAAAACTTTGAGTGATGCTGAAGCTAAGGCTAAACAGACTAAAGAGCAACTCAATAATGCTAATATTGCTGTAATTAATGCTCAAGCAGCACTTGATGGTACAGGAGCTAAAGAAATCATCTTAGAGCGAGACAATGCTCAAACTGATTTGGTAACGAAAAAAGATGCCGAAGCAGAGGCTGAAAGAAAGTTGAAAGAAGCTCAAAAAACTGATGCTGATAAAAAAGCTAAAATCCAAGCATTGACAGAAACTTTGACAGCTCAACAAAATGTAGCTTCGAGAACTTCAACAGAATTGACAGCTGCTATAGCTGTTGCGGCTGAAGCTAAGTCTAAAAAAGAAGAAGCAGACAAAGCTGTAAAACGTTTGGAAGATAAACTAACTAGTTTAGAAAATCTTAGCACTATTGAAATTCCAGAAGAGGTTGCAAGTGCTTATCGAAGCTTCTATGAAGATAAAACAGAAGCAAACAAAGATAAGCTCTTTGATGCTGTTCAGACTTGGTGGGATAACCGTGATTATAGCAAAGAATACAACTATCCTGCTGACGATACTGTAATCAACGATCTTAGCAATTTAACAAAAGAACAAATTGCTAACCTCTCACTCTATCAAGCAAGTTTGATTCAACAAGTGCGAAAAACTATCTGGGGTGATTCAGAAATTCTTGTGACAGAAGATGTTGTTACAGCAATGAAGAATATCACAACTGCTTATTCGAACATGTCAAATCCTGATGGAGACCATCTTCTTAGTGCACTAACTAATTATGGAACCGATACTACGCATTGGAAGGCAGAAAACCTCGGTTACATCAAAGCTAAACCAACTACAATGTCAGCTTTGTATAAAGGTATTTATAAATCTATTATCAATACTTTTGGTAGTGACTACAATCAGAATTATGCACATATCATTACAACAGTTGGAGGAAAACCTGACTATAAAAACGGTAAGGTTGTTCCAAATTATATTGGTGCTGCAACAAGCGTAACACCAGAAGGTCTTGGATTGATGCATGAAATTCATTTCAATCACACTTCGTCAGATACTGATAAAATATTAGCTAATCCATTTGACTCTTCAATTGTAAAAACTCAATTAGCTGACGCTAAAGCTGTTCAAACTTCTGCGGATAATGCTAACAAAACAGCCCAAAACCGATTAACTACAGCATCAGTAGCAAATAAAGCAGCTCAGGATGCTGTATCTAGTACAACAAAAACTTTGAACGCACTCAAAGCAATTGCTGACCTCACACTTGATGCCAAAGCTAAGTTGGATGAAGCTACTGAGGCACGTAAGAATGCAGAAAGTCAATTCAGTAACGCTCAAAAAGCAGTTGACAATCTTAACGCTGATGTTGCTACTAAAACTAAAGCTCTTGCCAATGCGAAAGTAGCACAAGAAAAAGCCAACAACGCAAACAAAGTCGCTAATGAAGAATTAAATTATGCGCAGGCTAAAAATAAACTTGCTAATGAAGTACTCTCAGAAACTCGCAATAAGATTGCTTCACTCAAAGTAACTGCTGACCTCACACCTGATGCTAAAGTCAAATTGGCTAAAGCGACTTCGGCGCGTGAATTAGCTGAGCTAAGATTAATTAATGCTCAAACAGCTGTTAATAATCTTAGCTCAGATGTTGCAACTAAGACTAAAGCTCTTGCGGATGCTAAAGCAACACTTCAAAATGAAGAAGCTAAGTTGGAAGAACTTAAAGCTCAAAAAGCTAAAGATGAAAAAGAACTTGCTTCTCTTCAAGAAACAGTGAACGCTTTGAAAGCGAATGAAGTTAAAATCAAAGACGAGATTAAATCTCTTCAAACTAAACTTCAAGAAACAAAAGACTACCTTAGCAAACTAGAAAATGCTGATAGTAATTTAGAAAAAGCTAAAGTTGCTTATAAATTAGCAGTAGAAAAACATAAAGAAGCTAAATCAATTCTTGATAAAGAAACTGAAAAACTTAAACGGTTGCTTATCAATAAGCGTGATGCAGTAGCTCAATATGAAGCTGTGAAAGCAGCTTATACACAAGCTCAAGTAAGAGAACAATATGAAGTCATTTCTCAACGAGGTGATGTTCCAGTTCCTCTCCTTAATGAAAATGGCCAAATAGTAGGTTATAACTCTTCATTTTCCCGAGATGTCAGAACTGCTGTTCGCACTATTACCGATAATGTCGTTTCGAAACATGGCGTACCGATCTATCAAGCATCATTACCTGAAACAGGTGAAGGTGATACAGCGATTTATACGCTTTCAGGAATTACGTTTCTTGCTCTAGCTGGAGTGATGAGAAAGAAGAAGTTATAAATTATAGTTTCTAAATTGCTTTACTGAGTGAGAAGTTATGACATAACTAAAGAATCACTGCCTTAATTCAATCACAATTACTTCCATATTCTAGAGAAGTTGAGAATAAAAAAATAAGTTTTATTAATAATAAATAGGAGAATATAAAATGAAAAAAGTATTAATTATTGTTTCTGTTGTTGTAATCGCACTAGCAGGTATTGGTGTAGGAACATATTTCTTAACCCGTGAAAAGTCTCCGGAACAACAGGTCGTCGGGACTTGGTACGACGGAGAAAATGACGTAACGATTGAGTTGAAATCAAATAAGAGCCTAAAAATTACAAAAGAAAGTGGAGAATCTAGAATAGGTACTTGGCGCATTGCAGGTGATAAAATTAAGTTTACAGCAACAAGTGGTCCAAAAGCTGAAGGTGAACTTTCGACAGGAAAGATTGAATCTATTTTCTTTGAATTCACTAATACCAATGTGAGTTATGCACTTCACGATGCCACCTATGAAAAACAATAAATAGTTATAGGACTCTCATGAAGATTCATCGTACTCTTCAACGGAGTCCTATTTTGCTGAAATAGTTTTTGCATATAGAATCTTCCAATTAATATTGACTTATTGAAAGATTTACTAACTATTTCTACCCTATATTTTAGTTTGATCAATGTTAAGTTGTAGAAAATTTGCCAATGAGTAGTGGTGGGTAATCAAATCAAAACATTTAGAGGAAATAAATTTATTGAAAGAATAGGAGAACTTAATATGAAAAAATGGATACTGATATCTCTTTTAAGCCTGAGTAGTTTGACCTTAGTTGCGTGTGGCTCTAATCAAATGAAGCAGGTAACACAGCAATCATCTTCGTCTAGTAAGCAAGAATTAAAGAGAAATAGACAGGAAGCATTTCAAACGGTCTTAGATCGTTATAAATCTTATCAGCAAGCAATAAATAGTGGTGATGCTAGTCGATTAACTGAAGCCTTGAAACAGGTTGAAGCTACATCTGAGGAATACATGCTCATTGATAATTTAGGGCATTCAGGGACGTCAGTTGATTTTCAATATGCGTTTGTAGACTTAGATAAAGATGGACAGGACGAGTTATTGATTGGTAAACAAGATTATATTTCTGCAATATATTATCTAAAAAATAGTCAACCTACTTTGTTACATGTTGCCTATGCAGCACCTGTTGGTGGAGCACGCTCATCTCTCACTGCTTATAAAAACGGTCAGGTAGTATTTGCTGCCTGGCAATCATCGAATCCAGAAGTAAACCTAACTTTATACAAAGTTGAAGCTAGTGTCCCAAATAAGGAAAAAGAAACTACGATACAAATAAATAATAAGAAGAAAATCGAAGATGAACTAGGTATTTCGTCTACGGCTTTGAATCTCAAAAACTTAAAGTGGGAATCAATTGATAAAGGTTCAACGACTTCTTCAAAAGAAAGTGATATGAAATCTTCTAGTCAGAGTGAGGATATTAAGTCAGAAACTGGTTTTCAGGTTCGTGTGCAAATATCGGATTTGGAAATACGCAAAGAACCTAGTGCTAAGTCTCAGTCTCTGGGCAAGATATCTCAAGGTATTCACACTATTTCGGAAACAACAAGTGCAGAAGGTTACACTTGGGGCAAATTACAATCTGGTCAAGGATGGATTGCTCTTGATTATACGGAACGAATAGAAGGTGATAAACAAACTCAATCGGAATCTAGTGGTATGAACATTCAAGAAATTCAAACAGGTAATTTTTCAAGTGTTAAAGGATCTTGGAGAAATGCACAAGGTAATAGTATTACTTTCGATGCCAATGGCTTGACCCAAGTGAATGGTAATCCTTCGGGTGATGTAGTTTTTGAAAAGTTCGCCGTCCAAGGAGAAAAGCTCACAGCCGTTACAAAAACATCAGAAGGTATTAGTGAGACACCAATAGTGTTTACTCCAAAGGGACAAGATGGAAGAGAGTCAATTTTTTGGAGTAAAAATCATGTCAGTGATGGAGCGGAAATTTATTATCGAGAGTAGAAGATGGGAAATTAATTTTAAGAAAAAATTTTCTGACCCATATCATTGCTTATTGGTTTATTTTTGTAATTAAGATATAAAAAATCCCCACCAGAATTTCTTTCTGGTGGGGTATTTGGTGGGGAACCAAATATAATTAATTAGATTTTAGCGTTTTAAAACAATTCAAAATGCTGTTAAATCAATCAAGTCACTTTAAATTAGGTTTATATTTTACTCCCACTCTACTGTTGCAGGTGGTTTACTTGTAATATCGTAGACGATACGGTTAACGTGGTCAACTTCGTTAACGATTCGAACAGAAATCTTTTGAAGAACTTCCCATGGAAGTTTCGCAAAGTCAGCTGTCATACCGTCAATTGAAGTGATGGCACGGATAGCGATAGTGTAGTCGTAAGTACGGCCATCACCCATAACCCCGACAGAGCGAACGCCTGTGTTAACTGTGAAGTATTGCCATACATCACGGTCAAGACCAGCTTTGGCAATCTCTTCACGAAGGATAGCATCAGACTCACGAACAGTTTCAAGTTTCTCTTCAGTGATTTCACCCATAACACGGATGGCAAGTCCAGGTCCTGGGAATGGTTGGCGCCAAACGACTTCGTCAGGCATTCCCATTTCAGTACCAAGGGCACGTACTTCATCTTTAAAGAGGGTATTAAGCGGTTCAATCAATTCAAACTGCATGTCTTCTGGAAGACCACCGACGTTGTGGTGAGATTTGATTGTTTGAGCTGTCTCAGTACCTGATTCAATAATATCAGTATAAAGTGTTCCTTGAGCTAGGAAGTCAACGCCTTTAAGCTTACTTGCTTCGTCATCAAAGACATAGACAAACTCGTTACCGATGATTTTACGTTTTTTCTCAGGATCATCAACACCAGCCAAGAGGTCTAGAAAGCGTTTAGAAGCATCAACACGGATAATGTTAAGGCCAAATTTACCTCCAAGCATCTCCATAACTTGGTCACCCTCACCTTTACGGAGAAGACCGTGATCAACGAAAATACATGTCAATTGGTCTCCGATAGCTTTTTGCAAGAGAACACCAACAACAGATGAATCAACCCCACCTGAAAGTCCAAGAAGAACTTTGCGGTCACCAACTGTTTCACGGATTTGTGCAATTTGCATATCTACGAAGTTAGCCATTGACCAATCACCTTTGGCACCACAGATACCAAAAGCAAAGTTTTTCAAGATATCATTACCATATACAGAGTGACGAACTTCTGGGTGGAATTGGATACCGTAGAAGTTTTTCTCCGTATTTTCCATTGCTGCAAATGGGCAATCCACTGAGTCACCGACTAGATGGAACCCTTCCGGAATCTCTGTAACAGCATCACCGTGGCTCATAAGGACGACCTGCTCTTCAGGAGTACCAGCAAAGAGTTTAGAGTCAGCACGAAGTCGAAGTGTTGATTGACCATATTCACGGTTACCAGCTTCACCGGCAGGAAGAACTTTACCACCAAGTTTGTGAGTCAACAGTTGCATTCCGTAACAAATACCGAGGATTGGAATACCGAGTTCAAAAATCTCAGGATCAATGCTAAAAGCGTCATCAGCATATACAGAGTTTGGACCACCAGAAAGTACGATACCGATTGGATTAATCTCGCGCACTTCTTCAGCAGAAATCTTATGGCTCTTCAACTCAGAGAAAACGCCGAATTCACGAATACGACGTGCAATAAGCTGATTGTATTGGCTACCATAGTCTAGAACAATGATTTTCTGCACATCATTCAATGTAGAAATGTCAGTCATTATTACCCTTTCTTTTTACGTCACATAAGGACTCTTATGCTTTCATTGTATCACAAATTTAAGGACTTAGCACCTAGATTTATACGAGAAACTACAAGTCATTTAATCACCTTTACAATTCTGACACTTTTTTTGTAAAATAGGGATAACAAGGGGGGTATTAGATGTTACCAGCGTATATTCGCATACATGATAAAATAAAAAAAGATATTGATGAAGGTACTTGGAAAATTGGGCAACGTCTTCCTAGTGAGCGAGATCTTTGCGAAACTTTTGATGTCAGTCGCATGACTGTACGGCAGGCCATTACACTGTTAGTTGACGAGGGAATTTTGGAGCGTAAACCAGGTAGTGGGACCTTCGTTGCCAGTAGTCGTGTTAAGGAGAAGATGCGTGGAACCACGAGTTTTACGGAAATCGTCAAAGCGCAAGGCAAGAAACCGTCTAGTCAGCTTATTTCTTATAAACGTCTACATCCCAATGAGTTTGAAATCAAGAATTTAGGTGTCTTACCACAGTCTTATGTGATTAGGATGGAGCGTGTTCGCTTTGCCGATGACATCCCAGTTGCATATGAGATTGCTAGTATCCCTGAAAAGATTATCCGTGGCTTTGAAGAATCTGAAATTACAGAACATTTCTTCAAGACCTTAACCGATAATGGTTATGAAATAGGGAAGAGCCAACAAACCATTTCGGCTAGTTTGGCCAATAGTAGTCTAGCCAAGCACCTCAAGGTTAAGACTGGTGATGCCCTCTTAAGTCTGACGCAAATTTCCTTTCTTCAAGATGGACAGGCTTTCGAATATGTACGTAGCTACTATGTCGGTGATCGTTTTGAGTTTTATTTGGAGAACAATTAGAAGACACTGCTTTTTTCTGCACAAGAATCGTGCTAACACCATGATTTTATGGTAAAATGAAGCTTATGGAAATTGAAAAAACCAATCGCATGAATGCTCTTTTTGAGTTCTATGCTGCCTTGTTAACAGATAAGCAGATGAACTATATTGAGCTTTATTATGCGGATGATTATAGTTTGGCAGAAATTGCTGAAGAATTTGGCGTCAGTCGTCAGGCGGTATATGATAACATCAAACGTACTGAGAAGATTTTGGAAGCTTACGAGATGAAACTACATATGTATTCAGATTACATCGTCCGTAGCCAAATTTTTGATGATATCATGGAAAAATACCCAGATGATAGCTATCTTCAGGAACAAATTGAAATTCTAAGTAGCATTGATAATAGAGATTAGATTCAAGCAGAAAGTAAGAGAGGAAATAATATATGGCTTTTGAAAGCTTAACGGAACGCTTGCAAGGCGTTTTCAAAAATTTAAGACGTAAAGGAAAACTTTCAGAGAAAGAAGTTCAAGAAGTCACTAAAGAGATTCGTTTGGCACTCCTTGAAGCAGACGTTGCCCTACCGGTTGTTAAGACATTTATCAAACGTGTTCGTGAACGTGCCGTAGGTCACGAAATCATTGATACTCTTGATGCTTCACAACAAATCATCAAGATTGTTAATGAAGAATTGACAGAGATTCTTGGGTCTGAAACATCTGAAATTGAGAAATCTCCAAAGATTCCAACAATCATTATGATGGTTGGTCTCCAAGGGGCTGGTAAAACAACCTTTGCTGGTAAATTAGCTAATAAGCTGATTAAAGAACAAGAAGCTCGCCCAATGATGATAGCGGCGGATATCTATCGTCCAGCAGCCATTGACCAGTTGAAGACCTTGGGCCAACAAATTAATGTTCCTGTTTTTGATATGGGAACAGAGACACCAGCGGTTGAGATTGTCAAAAATGGTTTGGAACAAGCGCGTGCCAATAAAAATGACTATGTCTTGATTGATACGGCGGGTCGTTTGCAGATTGACGAAACCCTCATGCAAGAGTTGCGTGATATCAAGGATTTCGCCCATCCAAACGAAATCCTCTTGGTTGTTGATAGCATGATTGGTCAGGAAGCTGCTAATGTTGCCAAGGAGTTCAATGAACAACTGGATATCACAGGTGTCGTTCTTACTAAAATTGACGGTGACACACGTGGTGGTGCGGCTCTTTCTATTCGTGAGATTACTGGTAAGCCAATTAAATTTACAGGTACTGGTGAGAAAATCACAGATATTGAGACTTTCCACCCAGACCGTATGTCAAGCCGTATCTTAGGTATGGGTGACCTTCTTACCCTTATTGAAAAAGCTTCTCAAGAGTACGACGAGAAAAAATCTCTTGAGTTGGCTGAAAAGATGCGTGAAAACACCTTTGACTTCAATGACTTCATCGACCAATTAGACCAAGTGCAAAATATGGGTCCTATGGAGGATTTGCTTAAGATGTTGCCAGGTATGGCTAACAATCCAGCCTTGGCTAATGTTAAAGTAGACGAGAAACAGATTGCTCGCAAGCGTGCTATTGTATCATCAATGACACCAGAAGAACGAGAAAATCCAGATCTTTTGACACCAAGTCGTCGTCGCCGTATTGCCAATGGTTCGGGAAATACCTTCATCGAAGTAAACAAGTTTATTAAAGACTTCAACCAAGCCAAACAAATGATGCAAGGTGTTATGTCTGGTGATATGGAGCAAATGATGCGTCAAATGGGTCTTAACCCAAATAATATGCCAAAAAACATGCCAAATATGCCTGATATGGGTAATATGGATATGTCTGCCCTTGAAGGCATGATGGGTGGCGCAGGTATGCCGGACCTTGGGAACATGGACCTTAGCCAAATGCTTGGTGGTGGTCTTAAAGGTAAGGTCGGTTCATTTGCTATGAAACATGCTATGAAACGTCAAGCTAACAAGATGAAGAAGGCTAAGAAAAAACGTAAATAAGGAAGGACTAGAGCTTATGGCTCTAGTTTTTTTATGGCATATTGACTTCTAGGGATATACATTGTAATATACTAGTGTATATACAATAAAAAGGAGTAGATTATGAAACCGAAAAAGAGAATTCAAGAAATGACCTTTGCAGCTTTGTTAACTGCGATTGCTATCCTTATCCCAATTATTATGCCAATTAAATTAATCATTCCACCGGCTTCTTATACCTTGGGGAGTCACGTTCCAATATTTCTAGCTATGTTTATATCGCCCTGGGTAGCAGCTTTTGTTATCTTAGCGTCTAGTTTAGGATTCCTTATGGCCGGCTATCCGATTGTCATTGTTTTTAGGGCATTCTCGCATATCGTCTTTGGTTTGTTAGGAGCTTTTTATTTGAAAAAATTCCCTCAAACAATAGAAAACCATAAATCATCACTAATTTTTAACTTTGTTTTAGGTGTTATTCATGCTGTAGCTGAAGTAATTGCTTGTGTGATTTTTTATTCAGTAACGGGAGAGGACTTCCAAAAACTATTTTATGTTCTGTTTGTTTTAGTTGGATTTGGTACTATTGTCCATAGTATGATAGACTATGTTATAGCATTAACGATTTTCAAAAGTATTCGAAAAATTCGATAGTTGTAAGAGGAGTTGTTTAGTCTATGACTTTAAATCGCAAGCAAGAATTATTGGCACTGTTAAAGCAGTCTAAAGAAGCGATAAATGGGCAGAGTTTGGCGGAACATTTTGGTGTTACCCGTCAAATCATTGTCCAAGATATTGCACTTTTGCGAGCAGATGGTGCTCAAATTATTTCAACTAACAGGGGTTATATTTATAAAAACAGTGATGATAATTCTTATGAGCATCGACTCTTTAAAGTGAATCATACGGTGAATGACATGGAAGAAGAGCTTCTAGCTATTGTCGATAATGGGGGGCGTATTCAAAATATCATGATTGATCATCCAGTCTATGGTGAAATCCAAACCTTGTTGAAGTTGACTTGTCGTCGAGATGTTAGACATTTTTTAGAACAAGCAGCGTCAAGTGATTTTCGTCCACTATCTGAATTAACCAATGGTGTTCACTATCACCTTGTTGAAGCTGATAGTCAACAAGATTTAGATTACATTGAAGAGGCACTTGACAATATAGGATTTTTGGTCAAAGAATAATACAAAAGAGAAATGTAAAAGTAGTTGATTTCACTTGAAATCAACTACTTTTTTTGGTAAACTTATGTTAGTTTATTAACTTACGGAGGTGGCTATGTTTTCAGGACAAAAACTAAAGGAAATTCGAGAAGCGCAAGGAATGAGCCAAGCATCAGTGGCTAAGCATCTGGGAATTTCACGCTCCTCTTATTTTAATTGGGAAAATGGTAAGACAAAGCCAAATCAAAAGAATCTTACAGTATTGTCCCAACTTTTTGGCGTGGCTGAAACCTATTTTCTGTCTGAACATGAGATAGTGGAAGTTTACTTGGAACTTAATGACGAAAATCGTAAAGAAGCTTTGCGACTCACTAAGGCTCTTTTAGAAGAACAAGAAGCAGAAAAGCAGAAAGCACCTGTTATTCCGCTTTATTCTTACAAAGTTTTCGAGCGTTTATCAGCCGGAACAGGATATACTTATTTTGGTGATGGCAATTATGATGAAGTTTTCTATGATGAAGAATTAGACCATGATTTTGCTTCTTGGGTTTTTGGAGATTCTATGGAACCCACTTACTTAAATGGAGAAGTAGTGTTGATCAAACAAACTGGTTTTGATTATGATGGTGCTGTTTATGCTGTGGATTGGGATGGTCAAACCTATATCAAAAAGGTTTATCGTGAGGAAGAGGGCTTGCGTTTAGTTTCTCTTAATAAACGCTATGGTGACAAATTTGCTCATTATGATGAAGACCCTCGAATTATCGGTAAAATTGTCGGTAACTTCATGCCTATTGAGGCCTAACCAAGTGATAACAATTGGGAATCTCAACCTAAATCTGTTATAATATAAGTAAAGTAAAGCCAAGATTTTGGCTTTTTTTAAAAGAATTTATATGATATTTTACTAAGGCTATTAAAGAGGAGAAAAACAAATGGCAACTATTCAATGGTTTCCTGGTCACATGTCCAAGGCTCGCCGACAGGTCCAGGAAAATATAAAGCATGTTGATTTTGTCACCATTTTAGTGGATGCACGTTTACCACTTTCAAGTCAAAACCCTATGTTGACTAAGATTGTTGGCGACAAGCCTAAGCTTTTAATTCTCAATAAATCGGATCTTGCTGACAGCAATCGTACCAAAGAGTGGCGTACTTACTTTGAGAAACAAGGCATTAAAACTCTGGATATTAATTCCAAGGAGCAGTCTACGGTTAAATTGGTGACAGATGCTGCTAAGAGTCTTATGTCTGAGAAAATTCAACGCTTGCGTGAACGTGGGATTCAGAAAGAGACCTTGAGAACCATGATTATTGGTATTCCAAATGCAGGGAAATCAACCTTGATGAACCGTCTCGCTGGTAAAAAAATTGCTGTTGTGGGAAATAAACCTGGTGTTACAAAAGGCCAACAATGGTTGAAGTCAAATAAGGACTTGGAAATTCTTGATACTCCAGGTATCTTGTGGCCTAAGTTTGAGGATGAATTGGTTGGCTTGAAACTTGCTTTGACGGGTGCTATCAAAGACCAGCTGTTACCAATGGATGAAGTCACTATTTTTGGACTCAACTACTTTAAAACCTACTATCCAGAACGTCTCGAGGAACGTTTTAAAGGGATTGACCTTGAAGAAGAGGCTCCAGAAATCATTATGGAAATGACCCAAAAACTAGGCTTTCGTGAAGATTATGACCGTTTTTACAGTCTTTTTGTCAAAGATGTTCGTGATGGAAAACTAGGCCGTTACACACTTGATATTGTTGGGGTTGATACTGATGGCGACAATTAAAGAAGTCAAGGAACAATTAGCATCTTTGAAAGACCTAGACGACCATCGTTGGGCGACATTTGAGGAAGATAGCCGTACTGGAGTACAGACCGCTATTAAGCAACGCCGTAAGGCCATCCTGGCGGAGATTGCGGAGGATGAGCGTTTGGAAACGATGCTTAATTACGAAAAATTGCTCTATGCCCAGGGAGTTGAACTCATTGCAGGTGTTGACGAAGTTGGACGAGGCCCCCTGGCTGGACCAGTGGTTGCCGCAGCTGTTATCTTGCCAAAGCTTTGCAAAATCAAAGGCCTCAATGACAGTAAAAAAATCCCAAAATCAAAACATAAAGCCATCTATAAGCAGGTAATGAAACAAGCAGTGGCTGTCGGTATTGGTGTTAAGGACAATCATGTCATTGACGATGTCAATATTTATGAGGCAACTAAACTTGCTATGATTGAAGCTATTGAAAACCTCAGTCCTCAACCAGAACAGTTGTTAATTGATGCTATGACTTTAGATTTACCTATAGGACAAACATCAATTATTAAGGGGGATGCTAATTCCTTATCTATTGCTGCAGCATCAATCGTAGCAAAGGTAACCCGTGATAAGATGATGGCTGATTATGATCAAGAGTATCCTGGCTATGCATTTACCAAAAATGCAGGCTATGGAACTAAAGAGCATTTATCTGGTCTGGATAAACTTGGTATCACGCCAATTCATAGAAGAAGCTTTGAACCCATAAAGTCAATGCTTAAAAAGTAGGTGAGCAGAGTGATTGTAGCTATTGATATCGGAGGAACCTTTATCAAGTTTGGTTTAGTTGACGATAATTTCAATATTACCAATCAATCTAAAGTTCCAACTCCAGCAAGCATAGATGATTTCTGGGTAACTTTAGAAAATATTGTTTCATCATATGAAGATGAAATTTCGGGGATTGCTATTGCGTGCCCGGGAGAAATTAATAGTAAACGTGGCTTTGTTTTCAAGGGTGGCCTTATCCCTTATTTAACAGCTATTCCTCTTGGAACAGGTCTATCTAAAACTTTTCAATTACCTGTAAAGGTTATCAATGATGCTGATGCGGCTGCTCTGGCTGAAGCTAGATATGGTAGTCTACAAGAAGTTGATTGTGGTGCTGCTTTGGTTTTAGGTACGGGTGTTGGCTTAGGGCTCGTCTCTCAGGGAGCCCTGTTAACACCTCTCTTGGTTTCCAAATTTCTGAGAGGACCAAGTTCCCAAAGTAAGAGTCAAACGGCTCTCCCTTTCAAGTGGGCCTTGTTTAAGCAGGCACTGATTAGCCTTGTCGATAATAAAGGTTCTGCGGTTGGTTTTGTCCATGAGGCCAGTCAATTACTTGGCTTAGATCAGGATGATGGTCCAGCTGTCTTCTCAGCTATAGAAGAAGGTCAATTTGAAAAACTCAATTCGCTATTTAAGGACTATTGTCATGAAATTGCGGTGCTTATTCTGAATTTACAGACTTTCATGAACTTAGAAAGAGTCGTTATCGGCGGTGGCATCAGCAGACAAGATTCTTTGATAGAAGGTATTGTTAATGCTTATGAAGGGTTATTTAATGAAAAGTCTGATATAGGTTTTGAGCCGATAACAATTCAAGCTTGTCATTTCCATAACGACAGTAACCTCCTAGGCGCAGCGTCTTATTTTATGTCTGAAAATGATTTATAATCAAGGAAAGTTCCATAAAGGGAGCTTTTTTCTTTATCTCTTGCGAATAAAGAAATGGAGGTATTTATATGAATAACTTTGAACTTTTTAAACTAAAAGCCGCTGGATTGACGAATTTAAACATCCTTAATATTTTAGACTATCAGAAGACTCAAGATAGAAAATTAAGTTTACGAGATATGGCAGTGGTTTCAAAGTCTAAAAATGCCGTACTTTTTATGGAAAAATACAAGACTTTAGATATTAAGCAACTTAAAGAGCAGTATCAGCGTTATCCGACAGTATCTATTTTTGACCAGGACTATCCGATTGAGTTAAAGCACACCTACAATCCACCAGTTCTCCTCTTTTATCAAGGAAATATTGAGTTGTTGAGTAAACCTAAGTTAGCAATTGTTGGGGCAAGGAAGTGCTCTGAAACAGGAAAACAGTCGGTTCGTAAGGTTGTTAATGAACTCGGTAATCATTTTACTATCGTTAGTGGCTTGGCGCGTGGCATTGATACCTGTGCCCATATGGAAGCTTTGAAAAATAAAGGTAACACCATTGCAGTTATTGGGACTGGACTAGACGTCTATTATCCTAAAGAAAATAAAGCTTTGCAGGACTATATGAGTAAAAATCATCTCGTGCTTTCAGAATATGCACCGAGTGAACAACCTCTCAAGTATCATTTTCCAGAACGAAATCGTATTATTTCAGGCTTGTGTCAGGGGGTTTTAGTTGTAGAAGCTAAGCTTCGATCGGGAAGTTTGATTACTTGTGAGCGTGCCATGGAGGAAGGAAGAGATGTTTTTGCTATTCCAGGAAATATTTTAGACGGAAAATCGGATGGCTGTCATCACCTCATTCAAGAGGGCGCAAAGTGTATTACGACGGGCTTTGATATCCTTTCTGAGTTTTCTTGAAAATCAAACTTCTCCTATAGAGAAAAAATTTTTTTATTGACAGTTTAAGGAAAGGACGGTATTATGTTAGTTGCTCGGTCCAAGGTGTTGCACTTTTTAATGTCTTGTGACTAAAATATAGACAGATTAATGGCGCAGCCAGTTTATAACAAAATAAGGAAATAATCTATGGCGACAGCAACGACAACAAAAACGAAAACTAAAACAACAAAGAAAACAACGGCTAAAAAGACGACTAAAAAGAGGGCGACACCAAAGAAAAATTTGGTTATCGTGGAGTCTCCTGCCAAAGCAAAAACCATTGAAAAGTACCTTGGGCGCAATTATAAAGTTGTAGCCTCTGTTGGGCATATCCGTGATTTGAAAAAATCAAGTATGTCCATTGACTTTGAAAACAATTACGAACCACAATATATCAATATTCGTGGTAAGGGCCCACTTATCAATGAATTAAAGAAAGAAGCTAAGAAAGCTAAGCAAGTCTTTCTCGCAAGTGACCCGGACCGTGAAGGAGAAGCTATTTCATGGCATTTGTCACATATCCTTGGACTGGATAATCACGATAAGAATCGAGTTGTGTTCAATGAAATCACAAAGGATGCAGTGAAAAATGCCTTTGTGGAGCCACGCGCCATTGACATGGACTTGGTAGATGCGCAGCAAGCTCGTCGTGTCTTGGACCGTATCGTGGGTTACTCAATCTCTCCACTTCTTTGGAAGAAGGTTAAGAAAGGTCTTTCTGCAGGGCGTGTCCAATCGGTAGCTCTTAAGCTTATTATAGACCGTGAGAATGAAATTAAGGCCTTTAAACCAGAAGAATACTGGACTATTGATGGTGCCTTTAAGAAGGGGGCTAAGAAATTTCAGGCTAGCTTCTATGGCTTGGATGGTAAAAAGCTTAAGCTCAACAATAATGACGATGTTCAAGCTGTTCTTTCTCGTATCACGAGTGATGACTTTAATGTTGATAAGGTAGAGAAAAAAGAACGCCGTCGTAATGCACCATTGCCATATACAACGTCATCACTACAACAGGATGCTGCCAATAAGATTAACTTCCGTACACGTAAGACCATGATGGTTGCTCAGCAGTTGTACGAGGGGATTAATCTTGGTTCAGGGGCTCAGGGTTTGATTACCTATATGCGTACGGACTCAACACGTATCAGTCCGGTTGCTCAAAACCAAGCTGCTGAATTTATTACAGAACGCTTTGGTTCTAAGTATTCTAAGCATGGTAGCAAGGTGAAAAATAGCTCAGCAGCGCAAGATGCACACGAGGCTATTCGTCCTTCAAATGTTTTTCAAACGCCAGAAAGCATTGCTAAGTATTTGGATAAGGATCAACTCAAGCTCTATACCCTTATTTGGAATCGTTTTGTAGCCAGTCAAATGACAGCTGCAGTATTTGATACGATGAAGGTTACCTTGTCTCAAAATGGTGTCATTTTCACAGCAAATGGAAGCCAAATCAAGTTTGACGGTTATATGGCCGTTTACAACGACTCTGATAAGAACAAAATGCTTCCTGATATGGCTGAGGGTGATACGGTTAAGAAGGTTGTGACAACGCCTGAGCAACACTTCACCCAACCTCCTGCACGCTATTCTGAAGCGACACTGATTAAGACGCTGGAAGAAAACGGCGTTGGTCGTCCGTCTACTTATGCGCCAACGCTTGATGTTATCCAACGTCGCTACTATGTCAAATTGGTGGCTAAACGTTTTGAGCCAACTGAACTTGGTGAAATCGTAAATAGCTTGATCGTAGAATTCTTCCCAGACATCGTGGATGTTAAATTTACCGCTGAGATGGAAGGTAAACTTGATAAGGTTGAAATTGGTAAGGAACAATGGCAGAAGGTTATTGATGAATTCTTCAAGCCTTTCCAAAAAGAATTGGAAAAAGCTGAAGAAGGTATTGAAAAAATCCAAATTAAGGATGAGCCTGCTGGTTTTGATTGTGACCTCTGTGGTCACCCAATGGTCATCAAACTTGGTCGTTACGGTAAGTTCTACGCATGTAGTAATTTCCCAGACTGTCATAACACCAAGGCCATTACTAAAGAAATTGGCGTTACTTGTCCAACCTGTGGTAAAGGTCAGGTCATCGAACGTAAGACAAAACGTAATCGTGTCTTCTACGGTTGTGATCGCTATCCTGACTGTGAATTTACGTCGTGGGATATCCCTGTCGGACGTAACTGTCCTAAATCAGGCGATTATCTTGTCGAGAAGAAGGTCCGTGGTGGCGGTAAGCAAGTCATCTGTAGTAACGAAGAGTGTGACTACAAAGAATCTGTTGTTAAATAAAGACATAGCTATCTCAAGTTAAGACTTGGGATAGTTTTTTGTATTTTATCCAAAAAACTGATACTTTCCTTAAATTTGTTTTTTATACTGAGAATGAAAGAAAGGAGAGTTATTATGAAACGTTTAAGTCTATCAGGTTTCCAACTCAAATATATAGCCCTCATTACTATGGTATTCGACCATATTCAATATTTTTTTGACTATACTGGGAAAATACCCATTTGGTTTACTATGATTGGGAGATTAGCGGCCCCCTTGTTCCTATTTGCTGTGATTGAAGGTTTCGTTCATACACACAATCGAAAAAAATACTTCCTAAAAATTTATGCTTTAGCGATTTTGATGGGATTGATTCAGTTTGGATTTTATAATTTTCTACATCCTCTTGTAAGGGCAGATGGTTTCTTTCCACAAAATATGATGCTGTCGTCGTTCGCTATTTTGCTCGTTGCTCTTCAAGGTATCGCTTGGATTCAAGAAAAGAAATACCTTAAAGGAATTCCAACCTTACTTTTCCCAATATTACTCCCATTGCTAATGTTGCCTTTTTATCTGCTAAGTGTGAATAAACCTATGTTACTTTTTCTACTAAAATTTCTCAATTTTACAGTGCTACCAGTTCATACATTTATTAGTGATGGAGGAACATGGTTGCTTTTGACTGGTATCGCTATGTATCTTTGTCATAAGAATCTTAAGAAAGAAGTGCTTGCTTTTGTGAGTGTTAGTCTTGTTTGGGTACTAATGGCGATTGTTTTAGGTAGACTTTCTATTCACGATTTAATGTTTAAATACATTGAATGGATGGAACTATTTGCTGCTCCTTTGCTGCTTTGTTATAACGGTCAAAGAGGGAATGGGTCAAAATATTTGTTCTACATCTTTTATCCAAGTCATATTTATCTCCTTTACGCCTTGTCAGTTATCTTCTATAGATGATATGATAAGAGTAACTTTGAACGAAAGGAAAGCTTATGGCTCAGATTCTTGTTATTGATGATCAGGAAGATATTGTGAAATTGGTTGTAAAGGCCTTAGAGCTTCAAAACCATAAGGTGACAGGACTTACGAGTGTTTTGGACTTGGATAAGAACTCGCTTCCACGGTTTGACTTGATATTGCTGGATATCATGATGCCTGATGTTGACGGTCTCCAGTTTTGTCATGAGATTCGGGAACAGGTGGATTGTCCCATCCTCTTTATTACAGCCAAAACGCAAGAGGCTGATATTGTCCAAGGCTTGACTTATGGGGCGGATGATTATATTTGCAAGCCATTTGGAGTTAAAGAACTTCAAGCGCGTGTGTCTGCTCACTTGAGACGGGAACATCGTGAGCGTCATCATAAGCTTTCACTTGGTGATTTTCAGTTTGATTTGTCGGCTCAGGAGCTTTATGTTGAGAATCAGTTGTTAGATTTGACTAAGTCGGAGTACGGTATTTGTCAATTTTTGGCTGAAAATAAGGGCCAAGTCTTTTCAAAAGAACAAATCTACACGCATTTGTATGGCTATGAGGATAAAGGAAGTCCAACAGCTGTGGCTGAACATATTAAAAATATCCGTGCAAAGCTAAAAGAAGTTGGGCAAAATCCTATTGAAACAGTCTGGGGGATTGGTTACAAGTGGCACTAATTAAAAAACGAGAACACTCTCTAAGAACAATTTTGTTATCTTATGTCGTCAGCCTGACGGTCCTCTCGGTAATCAGCAGTCTTCTTATTTTGTCTTTGTTCAGCTTGTCTTATCGTTTTGGCCTTGTGATTCCAGCAAATCAAGTTGAGAGTGATTTGTCCGCTGTGAGAAGTGATATTGAAACTTCTAAGGTCTTTAATCCAAATGTCTTGCCTGATGGTACTCGCTATGTCTTTTTGACTAGGGATTTCAAGCTTAAGAAGTCTAACATGCCAGTTAACTTGCAAGAAGAATCCTTACTAAATTACCAATTCAAGAATGCTCACGGTGGGATATACGGCTATTTTCAGTCTTTTGAACGGTCAGATGGCATAGTCATTGTCAACTATCAACTATCACCTCGGTATCGTAACGCTTGGATGAACCAGTATTTTCCCAATGCTGATCTTATGATGATTGGTTCAATGATGGTGTCCATTTTACTCATCTTTATTGTTTTAACATTGTTCTATGCTAATAAATTACGTCAACAGCTTAGACCAATACTGAGGGCAACTGAGAAAATAGCAGAGCAAGACTTGGATTTTCAAACCTCCCGGTCTACCATTAAGGAGTTCAATCAGGTTTTAAGTGGTTTGGATCATATGCGAGTAGCACTTCGTGAGTCTTTAATGGAAAATTGGAAGGCAGAGCAGGATAAGCAAAATCAGATTTCAGCCTTAACCCATGACTTAAAGACCCCACTGACAGTTGCTCGTGGAAATGCGGAACTCTTAGCTATGACTCCCTTGGATGCGGAACAGATGGACTTATTAGAGCATTTTCAAAAGGGGATTACACAGGTTGATGCTTATGTTCAAGAGTTGTCCGAACTCAACAAAACGAGTTTGACGAAAACCTTGACACTTGAAGACATTTCGGTTAGGGAATTTGTTGAAGACATTTACGCTCAAACCTTGTCACTAGCTCAAACCAAACAAATCAATGTTGCATTTGACAAGAAGGATATTAAGAAAGAAATCATAGGCCATTGGGACAGATCCTTGTTGAATCGAGCTTTTATGAATATTGTTGCTAATGCCGTAGAGCATACGCCAAGTGGTAGTCAGTTGCTCTTAACTGCTAGGGTAGAAGAAGATGAATTTACGTTTATCTGCCTTGACTCTGGCCCTGGATTTTCACTTGAATCCCTTGAAAAGGCCACTCAGCTCTTTTATCAAGAGGATAAAAGTAGACAGAGCCGCAATCATAGTGGCCTTGGTCTGACTATTGCCAATGATATTGTTCGCTTACATCATGGTTGTCTTTCGCTTTCAAATGATGATAATACAGGTGGTGCTAAAGTGACTATCATTTTACCCCTATAAATACAGATGACTCCTAGTCGCCAGACGAGGAGTTTTTTGCTATACTACTAAGAGTAAAAATGAAGAAAGATTTGTGGGGGCAGGATTTCATCTTGTTCCCGAAGAGGTATTAGTGTCATGTCTCAATCAAAAGCAGATTATATTAACGTGATTGGAGCTGGTTTGGCCGGCTCTGAAGCAGCTTATCAGATTGCTAAACGTGGTATTCCGGTAAAACTATATGAAATGCGTGGGGTCAAAGCAACACCTCAGCATAAGACAACAAACTTTGCAGAATTGGTTTGCTCTAACTCTTTCCGTGGCGATAGCTTGACAAATGCTGTAGGGCTTCTTAAAGAAGAAATGCGTCGCTTGGACTCTATCATTATGCGTAATGGAGAAGTTCACCGTGTGCCAGCTGGTGGTGCCATGGCGGTTGACCGTGAAGGTTATGCAGAAGCAGTGACAACTGAAATTGAGAACAATCCATTAATTGAAGTTATCCGTGAAGAAATCACAGAAATTCCTGATGATGCCATTACAGTTATTGCCTCAGGTCCCTTGACTTCTGATGCTTTAGCTAAAAAAATTCACAAGCTTAACGTTGGAGATGGGTTCTATTTCTATGATGCTGCTGCACCAATCGTTGATAAAGCGACTATTGACATGAACAAAGTCTACCTTAAGTCACGCTATGACAAGGGTGAAGCAGCTTACCTAAACTGTCCAATGACCAAGGAAGAATTTATGGCCTTCCATGAAGCCTTGACAACAGCTGAAGAAGCCCCTTTGAATTCTTTTGAAAAAGAAAAGTATTTCGAGGGCTGTATGCCTATCGAAGTTATGGCTAAACGTGGTATCAAGACAATGCTCTATGGTCCTATGAAACCAGTTGGTTTGGAGTATCCTGAAGATTACAAAGGGCCACGTGACGGTGACTTTAAGACCCCTTATGCGGTTGTTCAGCTTCGTCAGGACAATGCGGCTGGTAGCCTCTATAATATCGTTGGTTTCCAAACCCACCTCAAATGGGGAGAGCAAAAGCGTGTCTTCCAAATGATTCCAGGTCTTGAAAATGCTGAATTTGTGCGTTATGGGGTTATGCACCGCAATTCTTACATGGATTCGCCAAACTTGCTTAAACAGACCTTCCAATCAAAATCAAACCCTAACTTGTTCTTTGCTGGACAAATGACTGGTGTTGAAGGTTATGTTGAATCAGCTGCTTCAGGATTGGTTGCTGGAATCAATGCTGCCCGTCTCTTTAAGGGTGAAGATGAAGTTATCTTCCCTCAGACAACAGCTATCGGTAGTCTTCCCTATTATGTGACACATGCTGAAAGCAAACATTTCCAACCAATGAATGTTAACTTCGGTATTATCAAAGAGTTAGAAGGCCCACGTATTCGTGACAAGAAAGAGCGCTATGGAAAAATTGCTGAGCGAGCTCTTAAAGATTTACAAGCTTTTATTCAAGCATAGAAAACAACAAAATCCCTTACTGTATTGGTAAGGGATTTTGTAATTAGCAGCATAATCACGCTAATGGAAAATAGTTAATTTGTTACCTGTCATATAGTTAGAGACTATAAAAGGCCCAAGTCTGCAAAAAGTGGCATCCTGTGGTAAAATGAAAAGAAAATAATGAAAGTTGAAATCATGCAAAAAACATTATTTATCATTAAACCAGATGCTGTTAAACGTCACCTCGTTGGACAAGTCATTGACCGTATTGAGCGTCGTGGCTTTACTATTGAACGTATGGAAATGCTAACGCTTGACCTAGAGCGCCTTAAAAAGCATTATGCTCAGTTGGTAGATAAGCCATTCTTCTCTAGTATTACAAACTATATGATGAGTGGGCCAGCAATTATTGGGATTCTTTCGGGGCCAGGTGTTATCAAATCATGGCGTGATATGATGGGAGCGACAAATCCTGGTGAAGCTGCTCCTGGCACAATTCGAGGTGACTTTGCGACCGCACCCGATGAACATGGCATACAAAATATTGTTCATGGTTCCGATTCAGAAGAATCTGCGGCTCGAGAAATCGAGCTTTGGTTTGGTAAATAACATGGATTTAAAGCAGATTCAAAATGATATAGCTCAAGGTGGATTGCTCATTGATGTTCGTAGTCCGGAAGAGTATGCAGAAGGACATGTTAAGGATGCTTTATTAATACCTCACACGCAGTTTTTCACAGCTGACATTCCAGCTAAAAAAGACGATTCAATTTACCTTTATTGTAAAATGGGACCTCGGGCTGACTTTGCTGCAGCAGTGCTTCATGAGAGAGGTTATAGCAATGTTACCAACCTTGGTGGCTTGGACGACATGGAAGCACTAGGCTTTGAGTTCGTTTTATAATAGGACAAAATAACAGATATTCCTTATCTATTTTCAGAAAAGTATGACATTTACTTGACAACGCTTTCATATAAGCGTAAAATCTTATTTAAGTTAAGACAAAGCTTATGAAAATGACTTTGCCAGAACTTGACTAACTTTGCGTATTCCGATTGAGATAAGCTTTGTTGGATCAACGAAGTAGGGCCTCAATTGGTAGAGGAGGATTTTATATGTCTAAAGTTGCTATTGTTACAGGTGCAGGTCAAGGTATTGGTTTTGCGATTGCAAAACGTTTAGTTGAAGATGGATTTAAAGTTGGGATTTTAGATTACAATGCTGAAACTGCTGATAAAGCGGTAGCTGAATTGTCAGCAGACAAAGCATTTGCGGTTGTAGCAGATGTGTCTAAACAAGCTGAGGTAGCAGCAGCCTTCCAAAAAGTTGTTGATCACTTTGGCGATTTGAACGTTGTTGTCAATAATGCTGGTGTCGCACCTACAACTCCACTTGATACAATCACTGAAGAACAATTCCATCGTACATTCAATATCAATGTAGGTGGTGTGATCTGGGGTGCCCAAGCTGCCCAAGCACAATTTAAAGCTCTTGGACATGGTGGTAAAATCATCAATGCGACTTCACAAGCTGGTGTCGTTGGGAACCCTAACTTGACTATCTATGGTGGTACTAAATTTGCAGTTCGTGGTATCACACAAACTTTGGCGCGTGATTTGGCTGATTCAGGTATTACTGTTAATGCCTACGCACCAGGTATTGTTAAGACACCAATGATGTTTGACATTGCCCACGAAGTTGGTAAAAATGCTGGTAAAGATGACGAATGGGGTATGCAAACATTCGCAAAAGATATCACTTTGAAACGTCTTTCTGAGCCTGAAGATGTGGCAGCTGCAGTAAGCTTCCTTGCTGGACCTGACTCAAACTACATCACTGGTCAAACAATCATCGTTGATGGTGGTATGCAATTCCATTAAGATTAAGAGGGAGAGCGGAAGCTCTCTTTTTTTCTTGAAGAATCATAATATTTCTGATAATATAAGGTTAAATAATTACGCTTAAAGGAGTCTTCCTATGTCAGACATTTTACACTATATTGCTGAGCACCCATTTTTCAGCCTCATTCTATTGGGAATTGTCGTGTTAGCTTTTGGTTTAGCACCATTTTCAAGCAGTTCAACAGAGAACAAACGTTCAGCTATTATTAATAAGCACTACAACGATACTTTTAAGAAGTAGGATGACTTAACCGGAATCAGAAAGCAGATATTAGAGATAGGCAAATGCCTGTCTTTTTTGTATAATAGAAGGTAACGATTAGTTTATCTATAATCACAAGTAAGAACTAGGAAAGATAAGAATGCCAAATATTGAAGAATTAAAACAACGACAGGAGAAGATTCGTAACTTCTCGATTATTGCCCATATTGACCATGGTAAATCAACGCTTGCTGACCGTATCTTGGAAAAGACTGAGACAGTGTCTAGTCGTGAGATGCAGGCGCAACTCCTTGATAGTATGGACCTTGAGCGCGAACGTGGAATCACTATTAAACTAAATGCTATTGAGCTCAACTACACAGCTAAGGATGGTGAAACCTACATTTTCCACCTTATTGACACACCAGGACACGTGGACTTTACTTATGAGGTGTCTCGTTCTCTTGCTGCCTGTGAAGGTGCTATCCTTGTAGTAGATGCTGCTCAAGGGATTGAAGCACAGACACTCGCCAATGTTTACTTGGCACTTGATAATGACTTGGAAATTTTGCCGGTTATTAATAAGATTGACCTTCCAGCCGCAGATCCTGAACGTGTCCGTACAGAAATTGAAGATGTTATTGGTCTAGATGCCTCTGAAGCAGTGCTTGCCTCAGCCAAGGCCGGTATTGGTATCGAGGAGATTCTTGAGCAAATCGTAGAAAAGGTTCCTGCGCCTCAAGGCGATGTAGATGCGCCACTTCAAGCCCTTATCTTTGACTCTGTTTACGATGCTTACCGTGGGGTTATCCTCCAAGTGCGTGTGGTTAACGGAATGGTGAAACCTGGCGATAAGATTCAAATGATGTCTAATGGTAAGACCTTTGACGTTACTGAGGTGGGTATCTTCACACCTAAGGCTGTTGGCCGTGACTACCTTGCGACTGGTGATGTTGGTTATGTGGCAGCCTCAATCAAGACTGTCGCGGATACCCGTGTCGGTGATACAGTAACACTTGCGGACAATCCAGCGGCAGAGCCACTTCATGGCTATAAGCAAATGAATCCAATGGTCTTCGCCGGTCTTTATCCAATTGAGTCTAATAAATACAATGACTTGCGTGAAGCTCTTGAAAAGCTCCAGTTGAACGATGCCAGTCTTCAGTTTGAGCCTGAAACGTCTCAAGCCCTTGGTTTTGGTTTCCGTTGTGGTTTCTTGGGTCTTCTTCACATGGATGTTATCCAAGAGCGTTTGGAACGTGAGTTTAACATCGATCTCATTATGACAGCACCATCGGTAGTTTACCATGTTAACACTACTGATGGTGACATGCTTGAAGTGTCTAACCCATCTGAGTTTCCAGATCCTACACGTATTGATGCTATCGAAGAACCTTATGTTAAAGCTCAAATCATGGTTCCTCAAGAGTATGTTGGTGCGGTTATGGAGTTGGCGCAACGTAAACGTGGTGATTTTGAGACTATGGAATACATCGATGATAATCGTGTTAACGTTATCTATCAGATTCCACTTGCTGAAATCGTCTTTGACTTCTTTGATAAATTGAAGTCATCAACTCGTGGTTATGCAAGTTTCGATTATGAATTGTCAGAATACCGTCGCTCACAATTGGTGAAAATGGATATTCTCCTTAATGGTGACAAGGTCGATGCCCTTAGCTTCATCGTGCATAAGGAATTTGCCTACGAGCGTGGAAAACTTATCGTTGATAAACTTAAGAAAATCATTCCACGTCAACAATTCGAAGTGCCCATTCAAGCGGCTATCGGTCAAAAAATTGTTGCTCGTACTGATATTAAGGCCCTTCGTAAAAACGTCTTGGCGAAATGTTACGGTGGCGACGTTTCACGTAAACGTAAACTCCTCGAAAAACAAAAAGCCGGTAAGAAACGTATGAAAGCCATCGGTTCGGTGGAAGTACCCCAAGAAGCCTTCTTGTCTGTGCTTTCAATGGACGAAGAAGAGAAATAAGAGTAATAGTCAGAATGTGATGTTCTGGCTATTTTTGTAAAAAAGTTATGATAAAGAAGATTCTAAAATTTCCCTTCTCCAAGCGTGGAAGGATTTATACTGCGGCTATACTCATGCTTTTCTTTTTAGGAAATGCATATACAAAGCACAAATTTCATGAAAAAGCTGTAGAAGAGTTGCAGACGGCCCTAAAAGCAGATAAGGTAACTTCCAATGAGATTTTTGGTAGTCGTCAACAATATGTTGCCATTAGTCATGAAGAACCCACTTATTATAATTCTGAAGATAATGTAGCTACTGAATTAATTGGTAGAAATCATTTTGTTCGCTATTACGATACCATGAGTAGTCTGCATCAAGCTCATTTGGTAGTTTATGATATTAACAAAAATTTTGAAAAGAAAATTATTAATTTGACCCCATATTTGAAGAAAATCAAAAATTTTGAAGATATTAAGGAGTTTGGTGTGTCTTTAAGAGAGATTGATGGTTATGATTATGTTTTCTTGACTACTTCTCAAAGCGATAAGCAATTTGCTTATAATCTCGATACCAATCAATTTTTAACTAGAGACCTACCAGATTATTCTTACAGTAAAGATGAATTGCTTTATTTCGGTGATAGGAGTTCTGCTCGTAATCAGGTGAATGACAGTAATATGTGGGGCTATTTAAAAAGAGAGGGAAACTTAGATGAGCTTTTAAAGAAATTGCCAGCTCAAAAAGACAGCTATTTATCAGCACACCTCAATGTTATCCAAGAGATCGATAATGTAGATACTTCAAAACAAGAGAATCAGATTAATCTATTTAATGAAAATCCTGAAGTTAAGCATATTTACGAAGAGGCTGTTAATCAAACAACAAATAGTGATACGTTAAAGAAATTTAAACTATTGACCCGTCAAGGTAAGGAAGGGGATTTTCCAGCCGGTCCAACTGAGCCAGTGAAAAGTTTCCTACCTAATAAACCAAGAGAGCCAAAGAAACTTCCAGAATTTAATGCTCTCCCTGATTCTATTTTTCCTTTTAAAACCTTAAGTTTTAGTGACATTCTTAATAAGAAGGCTCAACAAGACTACCAGAGAGACTATCGAGCTTACGAAAAAGTACGTCAAAAAGCTAAGGAAGATTATAATAGAAAATATAAGGCCTATAAAAAGAAGTTAGCTAAATATGAGTCTTTTAGAGATAGGGAATACGACAAACAATCACAAATCTATTTCTCCCCTGAAGAGCAGACCAATGATATTTTACATTGGTTGGGAACAAATGGAGAGCAAGCAATTGTAATTTCTGTAGAGGATGGTGCTGGTATTAAGAAAGATATTCATTCTTTTACTGATATAAAGGATTGGGTAGATGAACATGATGACGATAACAATATAAAATCTGACTTTAGAGACTATAAAGAAGTTAAATAATACTCTCATGGGTCTTGTAGTCTTAATAGGAAACCCATTACAAGATTTTTTCCCATCTTTAGGCTATAATAGACAAAAAGAAGCGTTGGGAGGTTGCTATGGAGATTACAAACTTTATTCCCAGTCAGCGACAGGCTATTTTGGAGCGTTTTCAGCAGGTGGAGGACTTGGGGTTTGGAGCTATTCGCATTGAGATGAAGGTCTCTAACCCTATCGGTATTATCTATGAGTGTTACCTCATAGCTGGTGACAATTATTTTTCGGATCAGCCTGTGGTCTCTTTCCGTATTTTGTATGAAAAAGATGTCGAGCGTATTTCTTTGGATGTGAATGATATTCCAGGACGCTCCAGTCTATCCAATTATTTACAACTTTTGAATATTTTTGAGGCTTTGCAAAATTATTTGAATCGTGAATTTTCTGGCTCCTTGTCAACTGTAGTGGGTTGATGAAAAGTTACAACCTGGAGAGGACCAAATTGGTTCTCTCCTTTTTGA